>JAPPDJ010000135.1 GCA_028824555.1 Gammaproteobacteria bacterium
GGGACAAGCCCGTCCCCTACGAGCTTCCATCTCGCCGACGACGCCGAGTCACTGACGCGTGAGGAACGGGCTGGGCCTCGGAGGGAAGGCATCCTGCCTTCCCTAAGCGCCGATAGGCGCTTTTTCACCTGCCACAATGAAGCAGGTGCGCTGGCAGCCTGTCGGACTTTGCCGCGCTAGCGGCGAAGCGCGACAGGCTGCTAGCCGTAGTTGCGAGCGAACGCGAGCACGAAGGCCAGCAGTTCGCGCCAGCGAACTGCCGACGCGCCCTTCAGGGCGCGCTGGCGCGCAGGGAAAGCAGGATGCCTTCCCTCCGAGGCCCTCACTTCGAGTCAAATCGTTGAAGTATCAACGTGCTACGCGCTTTGTTCCATGGAAGGCCCGTGTTGAGTTACGGCTCAAACGCCTCGGCGAGCGCCGCTCTTGGCGGGGCGTAGTAGAAGCTGCCGCTGATGGGGCGGCTGTAGCCGAGCAGGCGGTCGTGCATGCCGTCTGACGTGCGACCGAACATGGAATCGAGCAGGCGGGTGAAGCGGTCCGGGTCCTTGCTGAAGGCGAGGAAGAAGAGGCCGGCGTCGCGCACGCCGCCGACCGGGACGCTGCGCCGGTAGATCTTCGTGCCGGGGAGGTCGGTGCGGCTGACGTGGCTGTCGGGCCGCATCGCGTCGCCCGTGAGTTCGATGCTGTCGGCCTTGGTGCGGCCGATCACTCGCTCCTGGTCGCGCGTTGGCAGGCGGCCGAAGCGCGGCAGGTCGTGAATCCAGCGCTGCGCGAGCACGAAGCTGCCGCCGGCGTGGGGCGGCTCGCTCACGAGGGCCGCTTCCTGTCGCGCATCGTCCTTGGGATTGGCGGTTCCATCGACGAACCCCGTCAGGTCGCGACTGTCGCGGAACACGAAGCCCTGCTCCTCGCGGACGATTCCGGCACGGGGCGCGAGCGCATCGCGCCACTCGAGCGCCCGGGCGAACAGCTCGTCGCGGCGGTGGCCGTGCAGCCAGACGAAGAGGTCTCCCTGGGTGGCTGGCGCCGTGTGCTGGCCCGCATAGGCGCGGAACGGCTGCAGCTCCGCCGGAGCCAAGGCCCCCAAGGCCCCGGGTCCGAACGCCACCACCTGGCTGCCGTCCTCGACCGGCGTTCCGATCAGGTGCCGGCCCGGCAGACGCGCTTCCCCGGGCGTCGCGATTTCAAACTCGAGCAGCACGTGGTGTGCGGCGCCTTCCTCGAATATCCCTTCTTGGTGGGCCATCTTCTTCAAGTTCCTCAAGATGTTGCTTGCGTTCCGTGCATGGTGCGGCGCCAGGCGAGGAACCCCGTCACCGCCATGCCGAGATAGATGAGGTAGAGCAGCGCGTAGGGGAGCACGCCTTGGGTGTAGTAGAGCGCCACCGAGACGATGTTGACGCCGAACCAAACCGCCCAGTTGTCGAGCTTCTTGCGCGCGGTGAGCCACATGGCGGCGAGGCTGGCGGCGAACACGGCGTTGTCCCAGTAGGGCCAGGCGGCATCGGTGGCGCTGTCGAAGTAGAAGCCAAGCGCCGCCGTTGCGAGTAGGCACATGCCGGCGAGGATTGCGAGTGTCCTCGGCGAGGCGCGGGTGACCGGCAGTTCGTCGTCCTCTTCCTTGCCGGCGATCCAGAAATACCAGCCATAGAGGTTGAGCGGCAGGAAGCCCACCACGTGCAGGAGGAGGTTGGCGTAGAGGCGCGCTTCCCAAAGCGGCGTGATGGAGACGAGCACGTAGGCAACGCCGAGCGGCCACGCCCAGAGGTTCTGCCGGATCAAGAGCAGGACGACCAGCAGCCCGAGCACGAGGCCCACCCATTCGTCGGCGACAAGCCAGGCATCGATCAGTTGCGACATAGGGCGGCGGAACCTCGGGCGCTCAGAAGGCGTGCAGCATAATGCGCGGCCAACGGCGCGTGCGAGGGCTTGCCTTCGCCCCCAAGGCCCTCGTCACGGGATCCTCCTCGCATGGAAATGCTCATCCGCCTGCTCGTCGTGGCAGGGCTTGCCTATGTCGCCTTCTGTGCGCTCTTGTTCTTCCTGCAGGACCGGATGATCTTCTTCCCGCGGCCACTGGACGGACGCCCGAGCGGGCCGAACGTAGAGCCGCTCGAAGTCCACACCGGCGAGGTGTGGCTGCGCGGCTGGGTCGTCAATCCGCGCGCGAGCGGCGTGGTGGTCGTCTATTTCGGCGGCAATGCCGAGGAGGTTTCGCACCTCGCGGCGCCTTTCGGCCGGCTCGACGCCACCACCATCCTTTTGAACTACCGCGGCTTCGGCGAGAGCGAAGGCACGCCCTCGGCGGCGGCGCTCCTCACGGATGCGACGTTCGTCGCCCGGTGGGTTCGTGAGCGCTTTGCCGGCCGAGAACTCGCGCTTGTCGGGCGCAGTCTCGGCAGCGGCATCGCCGCCCGCGCCGCCGCCGAGACTGGCGCGGAAAGGCTGGTGCTGGTGAGCCCGTATCGAAGCATCGCCCAAATCGCCTCCTCCCGGTTCCCCTTCGTGCCCGTGCGCTGGCTGCTCCGGCACAACATCGACTTGGCGGAGATCGCCGGCAAGCTGCCGCCCGGCGTGCTGGTGATCCATGCCCTCGACGACCGCGTGGTGCCGACGGCGGAATCGCAAGCACTCGTGGGGCTCTTGCGCGAGCCCCAGATCGTCATCTGGAACGGCCCCCACAACGTGCAACTCGACCTGCCGCCGATCTGGCCGGCCATGCGGGCCTATCTTGAGAGGTAAGCGCCGTGTGAGAAGGGAGGAGGAGAGTGCCGTCGTGGCCTGTCACTCCCCCTCCCGAGAAAGGCCGGGGACGCCTCTCGCTGGGCGCAAGGCTCGGCTGAGGGCCACGGTAAAGGCGACCAGCCCCCCCTCCGAGAAAAGGCGAGGACGCCTTTTCTCGACTCCCCCGCAAGGGGGGAGTGACGGGAAAGTGCCCGCCACGACCGTTGTTGGGGGGTGCAAGGGCCTTCCTGTCACTCCCCCCTCGCGGGGGAGTCGAGAAAGGCCGTCCTCGGCCTTTCTCGGAGGGGGGGCTTGCTGGGAACCAGGCAAGGACTCGTTCGGGGCTGGGGGGCTTGCTGGGGGAGACAGGCCGTCCCGGTTTCTCTGCCCGCGAAACTATTGAGGGATAATGCGCGGGTTTTGCCCGTTGTCAGGAGCCCCCATGAAAGTTGCGCTGCCTACGAGCCCCTACAACCGCGTTGACCTGTTCGAGGCTGCTGGCCTTGAGGTGGTGGAGGCGCCGGTGCGGAGCAAGGAGGACTTCATCGACCTCCTGCGCGATGCTGACGGTGCCCAGGTCGGCGTGATGCCGCTGACTTCGCGGGAAGTGCTCGAAGCCTGTCCGAAGCTGAAGGTGGTGAGCCGGCTAGGCGTTGGGGTCGACTCTATCGATCTCGACGCCGCGACGGAGCTTGGCGTGCTCGCCTGCAACGTGCCCGGCGTCAACACCACCGAGGTGGCGGATCACGCCGTCGCCATGCTGCTCGCGCTGACCCGACGCATCCCCGATGCCGTCAACACCATCCGCGCCGGCGGTTGGCGTGAGAACCCGCGCAAGGCCGGCGAGTTCCAGCGCAGCGTGCGCCGCATCGCCGGTCACACCGTCGGCATCGTCGGCTTCGGCAACATCGGCCGCGCCTTCGCCACCCGCATCCGCGGCTTCGGCCCGTTCGACATCGTCGCGTACGACCCGTACGTGCCGCAGACCGCCGGCGATCTCTACGGCGTGCGCATGGTCTCCTTCGAGGAACTGCTCGAATCCGCCGACTACATCACCATCCACTGCTCGGCCACCAGCGAAACGCGGCACATGTTCGATTCCAATGCGCTCGGCAAGCTCAAGCCCACGGCGTTGCTCGTCAACACGGCCCGCGGCCCCATCATCGACGGCAAGGCGCTGGCAGAGGCGCTCGAGACAGGGCAGCTCGAAGCGGCGGCGCTGGACGTGACGGAGATCGAGCCGATTGAATCGGACGATCCTCTCCTGAAGCTGCCGAACTGCATCGTCACGCCGCACATCGCCGGCTTCTCGCCGGTGTTCCTCACAGAGTGTCCGATCCGGCAGGCGGAGAACATCATTCGCGTGCTTGGCGGCAAGGCGCCGCACGGCCTCGCGAATCCGGAAGTCATCAAGACCATCGCCGTCATGCGGTCCACCGACCCGGGGCGCTGGGAGGGGGTGCCGGAGTTCTCGACCGCGCTTGCGGTTTGAGCGCCGGCGGGATCTAAATCAACCAAGAGGGAAGGGCAAATGGGCAAGGTAGCCATCGTTACGGGGGCAGGAACCGGCATCGGCAAGTATTCGACGCTTGCCTTGGTGCGCGAGGGATACTCGGTGGCGCTCGCCGGGCGGCGGGAAGAGCTGCTCGAGGCGGTGGCGGAGGAGGCTGGCGCCCCGGACCAAACGCTAGTCGTCCGCACCGACGTGCGCGACGCCGATTCGGTCGCGAACCTGTTCGCGCAGACGAAGGAGCGCTTCGGGCGCCTGGACCTCCTCTTCAACAACGCCGGCACCGGCGCCCCCGGCGTGCCGCTGGAAGAGCTTTCGCTCGAGCAGTGGCAGCGCGTGGTGGACATCAACCTCACCGGCACCTTCCTGTGCACCCAGCACGCCATCCGCCTGATGAAGGAGCAGGACCCCATGGGCGGCCGCATCATCAACAACGGCTCCATCTCGGCGCACGTGCCGCGGCCGAACTCGGCGCCCTACACCGCCACCAAGCACGCCCTCACCGGCCTCACCCGCTCCACCTTCCTGGACGGCCGCAGCCACAACATCGTCTGCGGCCAGATCGACATCGGCAACGCCCTCACCGACATGACCGGCCGCATGGGCGGCGGCGTCCCCCAACCCGACGGCACGCGCAAGGCCGAACCGACCATGGACGTGGAAAACGTCGCCAAGGCAGTGGTTTACATGGACAGCCTGCCGCTCGACGCCAACGTCCCGTTCATCACGGTGATGGCCTCGTCCATGCCCTTCATCGGCCGCGGCTGAGGGCGCACCCGGAGGGAGGCGCTCGCCCCTCCAAGCGCCCGCAAGGGCGCCTCCTCCCGAGGAGCTTGGGCAGAGGCCCCAAGAGCGCGCCCTTGCGGGCGCGTGGAGGGCGAGACGCCCTCCCTCCAGTTGCTCGCGAAAACGCGACTTCGTGCCGAGGTTGCCCTAGGCGGCGGAGAGGACTTCGAGCACCTTGGTCGGATGGTCGGCGGCGCGGG
>JAPPDJ010000049.1 GCA_028824555.1 Gammaproteobacteria bacterium
CCCCACTCTCACGTCCACTCTACCCGTAACGCACCTTCGGTACGTGCAGGAGAGGGCAGCCCTCTCCCCGCGAGACGGGCCTGAAAACCCCGCATAATGGCCCGTTCACATCGAAAGGCTGGATTCTCATGGACCAAGGCCAGCTGGCTGCCGCGCGGCAGGGCTTGATCGACGATGGCTACTGCCTCATCGACGATGCGATGGCGCATGCCGACATCGAGCGCCTCCGGCATTGGTCGGACGCCTGGCTCGCACGCACCGAGCATCCGAAACAGTGGAAGTATCAAGGCTCGGACGTCAAGATTTCCGGCGTTCGCGCCCACCGCGCCAAACGCTTCCACCACTTCCCCACGGACAGCACCGTGGACTTCCTCATCGAGCAACCCGCTGCCCTGCTCGAGGCCCTCGGCTTTGGCGAGTTCCGCTCCATCGGCCATTTTCAGATCATCTCAAAGCCACCCGGCGGCCCGCCGCTCTACTGGCATCAGGACTGGATGCGCTGGGACGACCCTATGAGCGTCTCGCCGTGGCCGCAGGTGGTGTTTCTCAACTGGTATCTCACCGAAACCTACGTCGCCAACGGCTGTCTGCGCGTCATTCCCGGCAGCCATCGCCGACGCATGGACCTGCACGGCCACCTGATCCCGCCCCATGAAAGCGGCGGTTACGAGGTGGAGGAAACAAACGAATGGATGTTCCACGACCACCCCGATGCCGTCGACGTGCCGGTGCGCCCAGGGCAACTGATGATTGGCGATGCCCGCTTGCTGCACGGCACCCACGCAAACGCCACGGACGAACGTCGCACCGTGCTGCTCGGCTGGTTCAACCGCAAGTCCATCGAAATCCCAGACGGTTGGGATGGCGAAGTGCCGCAAGAAATCATCGAACGCGACCCGGCCTCCAAGTACCCCGCAAACCGCGAACCTGGTCAATATTTGCGTTGACCACACGGAGGAATGTAAGGCCCTATGGAGGGAGGGCATCTTGCCCTCCATCGCGCCGCAAGGCGCACGCCGCCAAGGAAACGGTAGGCAACGATCCGTAGGGGCGACCCTTGTGGTCGCCCGTGTCGATTGAACCGAGATTGTCCGAAGTCGGGCATAGCGATGACAATCCTCGCCCCTACAAGGACACGCGCCTGGCGGCGCGGTGGAGGGCGAGCGCCGCCAAACCCCACCTCCCCAAAAGCTAGATCTCCAGCACCACCTTGCCGAAGGTGTCGTTGGTGGCCAGGAGTTCGTGTGCGGCGGCGGCTTGCTGCACGGGCAGGATGGTTTCGACAATCGGCTTGATTGCGCCCGATTCGATCAGGGGCCAGACGCGCTCTTGCAGGGCGTCCATCACGGCGGCCTTGGCGGCGACGGTGCGGGCGCGGAGGGTGGAGCCGATGATGCGTTGGCGCTTCACCATCATGGCGCCCAAGGGCACCTCTGCGACCGCGCCGCCGAGCAGGCCAATGACGACGAGTCGGCCGTCGAGGTTCAGGCATTTCAGGTTGTCTGCGACGTAAGCGGCACCTACGGGGTCGAGGACTACATCGACGCCGCCCCCAGACCATGCCCGCACGGAGTCCACGAAGCTGCCATCGTGCCGGTTGAAGCCCGCATCTGCGCCGAGTTCCACGCAGCGCTCGATCTTCGAGGCCCGGCCGGCGGTGACATAGCAGGGGTTGCCGAACTCCCGGCACATCTGGATGGCGGCTGTGCCGACTCCGCTGGCGCCGGCGTGCAGGAGGATTCGCTCTCCGGGTTGTGCCGCGGCTTCATGGAAGAGGTTGATCCAGGCCGTGGCGAACACTTCCGGCAGGGCTGCGGCTTCGGTGAACGAGAGTCCCTTGGGCTTGGGCAGAACCTGGCCCGCGGGCGCTACCACCACTTCGGCATGGCCGCCGCCAGCAAGCAGGGCGCACACTTCGTCGCCGGGCTTCACCCTTGTGACGCCCTCGCCCACTTCACGCACGACACCGGCGCATTCGAGGCCCAGGATCGGGCTCGCCCCCGGCGGCGGCGGATAGCCGCCGGCACGCTGGGCAAGATCGGCGCGATTCACCGCAGTGGCGCAGTTGTCGATCTTCACTTCGCCGGCGCCCAAGGATGGTTCGGGGGCGTCGCCCCAGACGAGTTCGTCGCCTTTCACCAAGATCGCTTGCACCGCATCCCCCTCCTTCGCCCTACCATGACATCCGCACCTTCACGCCACGCCCGTGGAGATAGCTCTTGAGACCCCTCACCGTGTAATCGCCGTAATGCACCATCGACGCCACGAGGGCTGCATCCGCCTTGCCCTCGGTGAGCACGTCAAACAGGTGCCCCGGCAACCCCGCGCCGCCCGAGGCGATCACCGGAATCCGCACCGCTTCGCTGATCTTGCGCGTCAGGTTGAGCTCATAGCCCTGGCGGGTGCCGTCGGCGTCGATGGAGTTCACCACCAGTTCACCGGCGCCGAGCTCTTCGCCTTGCTGCGTCCAGGCCAGCGCGTCGATGCCCATCGGCGTGCGGCCGCCGTCGATCACCACTTCGTAGCCTGACGGGTGGCGTTGGTCGGGCGTCACTTGGCGGATGTCCATCGACAATACGACGTTCTGGCTGCCGATCGCATCCGCACATTCGGCGATGAGTGCGGGACGGCGCACGGCGGCGGAGTTGACGTTGATCTTCTCCGCACCTGCGAGGCGCAAGTCGGTGGCGTCCTGCACGGAGCGCACGCCGCCCCCAACGGAGAGCGGAATGAACACCTCGGCCGCAACGGCCTCCACCACGTCGAGGATGATCCGGCGCCTCTCGCTGCTGGCGGTGATGTCGTAGAAGACGAGCTCGTCCAAGCCGTCTTCGTAGTACTCGCGCGCCTTGGCTACCGGATCGCCGATGTTCTTGGTGTCGACGAAGCGCACGCTCTTGGCCAGGTGGCCGTCGCGCACGTCGAGGCAGGCGATTACGCGCTTGCTAAGCATGGCCGTCCCACTCGGCGAAGCGCTTGAGAAGGGCTAGGCCCACGCGGCCGCTTTTCTCCGGGTGGAACTGGGTGGCAACGTAGTTGTCGCGTCCGAGGGCGCAGCAGAAGCGGCCTTCGTAGTCCGCTTCGGCAAGCACGTCACCCGGGTTTGCCGGGCTCGGGAAATAGGCATGGACGAAGTAGAACTCATCGCCGGGTTTGACCTCGCTGAGCACGGGGTGCGGCCGCAGGACCTCGACGGCGTTCCAGCCCATGTGGGGAATCTTGAGCGCGGGATCGGTCAGGCGAAATCGGCGCACCGATCCAGGAACGAGCCCAAGCGTCTCGGTGTCGCCCTCTTCGGAGTGGTCGAGCGAGATCTGCAGGCCCAGGCAAATGCCGAGGATGGGGGTGCCGCTACGGTAGGCGTCGACGAGTGCCGCGCCGATGCCCGTGGCGTGGAGGCTCTGCATGGCGCTGCCGGCGGCACCGACGCCAGGGAAGATGATCCGCTCCGCCCGCCGCACCTCGTCCGCATCCGCACTGATGGCGGCATCGAGCCCCACTTCCCGACACGCCCGCTGCACGCTGCGCAGGTTGCCGGCGTCGTAGTCGACGATCACCGCGCTGCCTGACGGCATTGGGGATTTGCGGCGCAAACTGTCGCGTTCAACGTCCAATTGCGGAACTCAAGGGGGCTACAAGGCGCGGCATACTACCAGCGTTGCCTGCGCGCCCTGGCGGAAGCGCTGGCGCAGTCAGGCCTACAATCACGGTTCGGCTCGATTCGGCTTGCGCCTTGACCACTCGCGGCATTCTCCTGGCCAATCTCGGTTCCCCAGACGCGCCCGAACGCGACGCGGTGCGCCGCTATCTGAACGAGTTCTTGATGGATCGTCACGTCATCGACGCGCCCTGGCCTGTGCGGCGTCTCGTCGTGTCGCTCATCCTCAGGCGGCGGCCTGAGGCGAGTGCAAGGGCATATCGGGCGATCTGGCGGGACGAGGAACCGGGCTCGCCCTTGTTGCACTGGAGCGAGCGCCTCGCCGACGCGCTGCGGCAGCGGGTCAACGTCCCCGTGGCGCTGGGAATGCGGTATGGCGCGCCTAGCCTGGAGGACGCCCTCAAGACACTGACGGCCGCGTCGGTGGACGAAGTTCTGCTCATGCCGCTCTATCCGCAACACGCCGGCGCCACCCGTACCACAACCATCGAACGGGCAAGGGCCGGCGCCTCCGGCCGCAAGCTGCTCGTCCTGCCGTCTTTCCACGACCGGCCGGAATACCTCCAAGCCATGCGACATTTGCTGTCGCAAGAGCTGCCCAGGGACGCCGACCATCTGCTCTTCAGCTACCACGGCCTACCCGAGCGCCAAATCCGCAAGGCCGACCCTACGCGAGGGCACTGCCTACGACGCCCGGACTGCTGCGAGGCAGCCTCCTCCGCCCACGCCGGCTGCTATCGGCATCAGTGCCTGGCGACCACCAGGAGTCTCGCTGCCGGCCTCACGATCCCCCACAGCACGAGCTTCCAGTCCCGCCTGGGGCGCCTGCGCTGGCTCACGCCCTACACGGAGGAACACCTCGGCGAACTCGCGGGGGCCGGCGTGCGACATCTCGCAGTCGCCTCCCCGTCCTTCGTCGCCGACAACTTGGAAACCCTCGAGGAACTGGGCATGAAGGGGGAGGCGGCGTTTCGCCAGGCTGGCGGCCATCGCCTGACCCTTATCCCCTGCCTGAACAACCGCGCCGACTGGGCCGACGCCTTGGCGAAATGGGCGGCGTTGCCCAGCGAGGAGCTCGACCTCACATGACTTTGGCACTCGCCGCGGGAATTCTCTTCGCCGTTCTGGCGACGTCCATCCTCTCCGGCATTCTTGGAATGGCCGGCGGCGTCATCCTCATGGCGGTTCTTGTCGCCACGCTTTCCGTGTCTGGAGCGATGGTTCTGCATGGCGCCGTGCAGGCGGCGTCGAACGGGGCTCGGTTCGTGTTCCTCCGGCAGCACATGATGTGGTCGGTGGTGCCGCCCTACATCGTTGGCGCGGCGTTGGTCGTCATCCTGTTCTCGCTCGCCGCGTTCGTCCCGGACCCCGCCGTGGTGCTGGTGCTCGTCGGCACGCTGCCATGGCTCGCCCGCATCCTGCCGAAGACCGGCAAGCTCGACGTGCGCCAGCCGGTCACCGCCATGTGCTGCGGCAGCGTCGTCACCGGTGCCCAGCTCCTCGCCGGTGCCTCCGGC
>JAPPDJ010000142.1 GCA_028824555.1 Gammaproteobacteria bacterium
CGTGTCGAGTTTGTCGACGCATTCAAGACGGGCGACCACAAGGGTCGCCCCTACGAGGCCCGCCGAATCTGCCGATGCGTTTCGACGCATGCCTCGTGCCGAATCCATCGGTGCGTTCAAGACGGGCCTCGTAGGGGACGGGCTTGTCCCGTCCCGGTGCGCCCTTGCGGGCCGAGTGTTTCGAGCAGGCTGCGGCTGAAGGCGGCGATTTGGTCGCGGATGCGGCGGAACACGTCGGTCAGTTCTGCTCCCGTGAGATCGGGGTAGTCGGGGTCTTCGAAAGCTTGGTGGAGGACGCGCTTGGCGCCTGGGAACACGGGGCATTGCTCGCGTGCGGCGTCGCAGACGGTGATGACGAGATCGAAGTCCTCGCTCGCGTAGCGCTCGACCGGGTCCGAGGTGTGATTCGAGATGTCGATGCCCACCTCGTCCATGACGCGGATGGCCAGAGGGTGGACGCCCTTGGGTTCGGTGCCGGCGCTTTCCACCGCCACACGGTTGCCGCCTAGGTGACGGAGCCAGCCGTGTGCCATTTGCGAACGGGCTCGGTTGCCGGTGCATATCACGAGGAGCCGAAACGGCCGCTCTGCGGAGGCGTTCATGGCTTCCGTCTGGGGGTTCCTAGCGGACCACCCCGTCAGCCCGCATCTGCGTGATCTCTTCGGAGCTGTAGCCGCACTCGGCAAGCACTTCGCGGGTCTGTTCTCCGAGTTCGGGGGAACAGCGGAAGATGTCGGCCGGGGTTTCGTGGAAGCGACCGGGCGGGCGGGGTTGGCGCATGGGGCCGGCGATGGGGTGGTCGAACTCGAGCAAAGCGCCCATCGCCTTCACCTGGGCGTCGTGGATGACCTCGCCGCGGGCGTTGATGTGTGCCCAGGGAACCTGCTCCGCGTCGAGGCGCTCGCCGAGTTCGGCGGTGTCGAAGCGGGCGTATGCCTCGTTCAGCAGGGTTTGCAGGTCCGCGTCGAGGGCCCGCTGGGACTGGAAGCGTTCGTCCTCGAAGAGGTTCGGCAGCTTGAGCGCCCGGAACACGCCTTCCCACTCGGCGCGCTTCACCGGCATCGTGCAGATGTAGCCGTCTCGGGTCTTGCGCACCATGCGTTCGTGGGTGCGGCGGGGCGTCTCGGTAGTCTCCTCGCCCGGGAAGGTGTAGCCGAGCATGCTGTCTGGCCACATGAAGAAGAGGGCCGAATCGAGCATGGAGACGTCCACGCGCTGGCCGACGCCGGTTTGTTCGCGGGCGTACAGAGCTGCGGCGATGGACTGGGCGGCGGTCATGGAGGTGATCTTGTCGCACATCAGGGTGTTGACGAGCAGGGGCTTCTCGCTTGCGGGGTCGGCTTGCAGCGAGCCGATGCCGGAGATGGCCTGGATCACGGCGTCATAGACCCGGCGATTGACGTAGGGGCCTTCGTGGCCGACGCCGTTGATGGAGGCGAAGATGAGCCGGGGGTTCACTTCGCGCAGGGTTTCGTAGGCAAGCCCCAGACGCTCCATCACGCCGGGGCGGTAGTTCTCCATTAGCACGTCGGCCTCTGCCACCATGCGCTTGAGCACGGCCTTGCCCTCGTCTTCGCGCAGGTTAATGACGACGGAGCGCTTGTTCCTGTTCATCATGGCGAAGGCACCGGAGACGCCGTTGCGCTGGAAGGTCATGGGGCTGCGCATGAGGTCCCCGTCCGGCGCCTCCACCTTGATGACATCGGCACCCTGGTCGCCGAGGATGGAAGCGGCGATGGGGCCAGAGTAGATCGTCGTCAGATCGAGGACGCGCACGCCGTCGAGAGGTCCCGCCATGAAGATGCCTAGTCTTGGAAGACGAGGCGATCATACAAGGCAAACGGGCGGGCTATCGGCTCCCGCTCGGCGTTGCCGGCGTGGGCGATATGCCCTGCAGAGCCAGAGGGTGGCGGGCGTTCCCTAGCGGCGTGATTCTCGCAGGCGTTCGTTGGCGGCTCGCAGGCGGCTCGTGCCACTGGTGACGCGGGGGGCGGACTGTCGTGGTGCCGACATGCGTGGTGCCGACATGCGGGGGGCAGACTGGCGTGGCGCCGACATGCGTGGCGCCGGCCGGTTCATCTGAGGGCGGGGCTCGAAGGAGCGCATGCGGGACTGTTGGCGCGGTGCCCGTGGCGCGGCCTGACGTTGCGGAGCGCTTGGTCTCATGCTTGGCTGGCGGACGCTGCGCAGGCGATCGGCGCTGCGCTGGCTGCGGCTGCTGGCGACGCCACGGTTTTGCGGCGTGCCGTGCCACGTCTGGGTTCGCCTTGATGGGCGGGATTGCGGCGCCGCCGCCTGCCTCGTGGGCCGTTGCTCGCGCATGGAGCGTGCAGGGGCGGAACGACGTGGTGCGTCCGCCAATCTCGAGCGAAGCGAAGGGCCGGGGTCAGGCCGGCTTGCAGGGGGCCGCGCCTCACGCCTCGTTTGCGTGGCCCTGGACGCGGTGGCACGGTTTGGCCGCGGCTGTGTCGCGCGTGACGACTGCACGGCCGGGCGTTGTGCAATGCCGGAGCGTTGTCGTGGTGCCGTAGCGGAGGGTCGGGAAGGCGTTGTGATCCGCTGTGCGTGGGCTTCGAGTCGATCCCTTGCCGCGGCCATGCGTTCGGGCTGCACGCGTGGTTCGTCGGCGTGGCGGCGCGGCGCTGGCGTGCGGGTTTCCGGCCCCCGGGAATAGGTCCGCAGCGAGGCGTCGAGCGGCGCCGGCGCACGTCCGGTTGGCTGCGAGAGTGGGGCGGGACGGCCCGATCGGGTGGCGAGGCGGGGCGCAGGGTCAAGCCGCCTGAGCGGTCGCTGGCGATATGCGGGATGGCGGTACCCACCGAGAACATGGCGACGCACACGGTGGTCGTGGCGCCAGCCGGGCAGCACCGTGTAATAGTGGAAGGAGATCAGGGGGTCGTAGCGGCGAACCCACGGCGACGCATAGCGCGGATACCAGGTGCGATAGCCGTAGTAGTCGTAGTGGTGGTTGTGGACGTAGTGAACCGTGGTTCCGCTTCTGAGGTGCGGCGGGTAGTAGGTGTAGTAGGTGTCGGGGTGATACCGTCTCGCAACGGAGGCGTAGCGCTTTGCGGTTTTCTCCGGCGTCTGGTAGCGCGCTGCGTAGCGTTCCCTCGGCTCCATCACCGCCACGATCTGATCGAGCGCGACATCGCCCGTGAGATACAGCCGCCAGACCCCGCCATGGCGCTCTGTGGGCGCCGGGATGCGCACCTCCCACCATTCGTCGGAGTCGCCTTCCGGGATGGCGATGGATTCGGAGGTCTCGCCATGCACTCTGAGCTCTGCGTGTGCCGCTCCGGCGGAACGCGCGATCAGCACCAGTTCCCGCAGGTGGAAGTGATCGGAGTCGAAGCCCGTGCGACGATCCACCAAGCGGTCGAGTCTGAGCGACGCCCCGTCGGGATAGGCGTGCTCCTCGAGCGGGATTTCGACGCTGACGTAATAGCCTCCAGCCCGGTGATCGGCCTGCGCGGACAGGCTGCCGAGCATTGCAAGGACGACTGCGCCGACGCCGGCGCGCCATTTCAGGACGTTTCGCATGTTCGCGTGCTTCATCTCTCGCACTCTCCATGACGACGCTGCCGGCGGCGTTGGCTCAAGGGCCTTTCCTTCCGCGTTCGCAGTCCTGGAAGCCTCCCCGGCTGAACGCTCCCCTGCGACGTCGCCCTGCATCCTGCACCAGCTAAGGTGAACCGAAGCTGAACGAGTGTCAATCGCCCGCAAACGGCCCATCCACGTTTCCTCCCGCGTCGACGACGTAGGCGTTCTCGGCGGGCTTCGAATTCCGAAGGTAGACTCGGGGTCGGGATCGGAAGGGGGTGCTTGGCATGGGTTCTGGCGTGAAGACGGAGACGGCGACCATTGCGGAGCTCTTCGAGCCCCGAGGCTTGAACACGCCCCGTGGCCGCCAGACGCGCACCGATGGCTGGGTGGGTGGTCGCGCGGACACTTGGCCCGGGCACTATCGGGAGAATCCGGCCAGCCGTGCCGGGGCGGACGCGCGCCGCATGGCGACCGATGGAAACTACGCTTCTGATGTGGCGGAAGCGCTGCGGGGCAAGGACAGAGTCGCCGCCAACGGAGCGCCCGATGCGGAGCTCACCCTCGAGCCGCTTTCGCCGGGCATTGGCGTGGTTGTCCACAACGTCGATCTGGCGCGGCCCACGGAGGCCCAGGTGCAAGGGATTTGGCACCTGTTGATGGAACGCAAAGTGGTGTTCTTCCGCGATCAGGGGCACATCACGCGCGAGGAGCATGTGGCGTTCGGCAAGCGCTTCGCCGATGTGGGCATGGCCTATGGGCGGCAGAAATCCTTGTCGGCGCGCGAGCTTCCCGACGAGCACCCCGAGATCCTGCGGCTCCATGCAAACGAGGCGCGGCCCTTCGTCGCTGCCAATTGGCATTCGGATGTCACCTGGTCCGATCGCCCGCCGCTCGGCTCGATCCTTCTATCGCGCAAGTCGCCGCCAGTGGGGGGCGATACGGTGTTCGCCGACGCCTTTGCGCTGTGGGACAGCTTGAGCCCCGTGCTGAAGACGTTTCTCAAGAGCCGGTTCGCCATCCACGGTCGCGGCGGCAGGGACGAGGCGCAGCACCCGATCTGCCGCACGCATCCGGTCACCGGCAAGACCGCGCTCTACATCAACCCGACCTTCACCAACTCCATCTGCGGCATGGAACTGGCGGACTCGGCGCGTCTGCTGGCGCAGCTCTACGCGAAGATGTACTCAACCCCGGAACACACCTGCCGCTTCCGCTGGCGCGACGGCTCGGTCGCGATGTGGGACAACCGCAGCGCCCAACACTACGCGGTGTCGGACTTCTGGCCCCACGAACGCCGCATGGAGCGGGTGACGCTGGTCGACCCCTCGCCGGAGGATGAAGTGCCGTTCTGGGAGGACGAGGAAGGCGAGCGCCACTACAGCGTCCGCATTGCCGCGCAGGAGGAAATCGACACCCCGGTGGAATATTGACTCTAGCGCCCGAACAAGACGGGCCTTCGGAGGGAAGGCATTCTGCCTTCCCTCCGAAGGCCCCTGCGTCGTCAAGTCCGACA
>JAPPDJ010000141.1 GCA_028824555.1 Gammaproteobacteria bacterium
CGAGTACTGCCCAGCCACAGCGAGTGTATCGTCGTCCGCAGTAGGGCATTCATGAATGATCCGGGCTAGGAGGCGCCCGCCAGGATGCGCTCCAGCACCGGGCGGATTTCCTTCAGGAACCGCTCCGGGTGTTCGCTCATGGGGAAGTGGCCGAGGCCCTCCATGGTGCGGTAGCGGGCACCGGGGATCATGGCCGCGAGTTCCTCGCCGCCGGCCGGGGTGCCGCTCCAGTCGTACTCGCCGTTCAGGATGTCGACGGAGCAGACCTTCGTGTCGATGGTGGCAGCGGTGTTGCGCACGTCGTGGTCCACGGAGTAGTAGTAGAGGTCGCCCCGGAACACCGCCGGCGCACCTTGGCTGTACACCCACGCAGTTTCCCGCCGAAGTGCCTCGGGGCTGGTCGGCGCCATCATCCCGTACATGAGATGCGCCTTGAAGTCGTTGCTCACTTCCGGGTGGTAGAACTCCATATTGAAGCCGCCAGGGGTGTAGGGCACCGTCTCGAGCCCCACCACGGCGCGGAAGCGCTGCGGGTGATAGAGGGCGAGGTCGATGGCCAGGTGTCCGCCGATGGAACTGCCCATGTACACCGGCCGGTCGAACCCGAGCGCCTCGGAAAGAGCGAGCGGCACCGACATGAGGAACTCGCGGGTGAGGCGGTATTCCCTGCGCCACCACGCTTCCTCTTGCGGCGGCACCGACTTGCCGTGGCAGGGCAGGTCGTAGGCCACCATGCAGAACTTCGATTGCAGCTCCTCGTCTTCGAGCACATGGCGCCACTGGCGGCCATCGGCGCCGGCGGTGTGTTGTAAGAGGAGCCCAACATCGCCCGTACCGGTCTGTTCGAAATAGACCCGATAGTCGGTGGGAGCCGACTCGCCGTCGCTCGTCAGGGGCAGATGCACGTAGCGCCCTTGGGCAGCGTCGAAGCGAACCGCGTCAGACATTGCGCATCTCCCGCATGATTTCGATTAGGCGGCGGACGGCCGGATAGTAGGCGCAGTAGTTGGCGTGGTCGCCAACCACTGTGAAGCCGTGGTGGATGGCGGCGGGGTAGAGGTCCTGATAGAACGGTCGGGGCGTTGCCGCGAGCAACTGCTCCCACTCCCCTTCGTCCGCCTGGATGGCGAGGTGGCTGGCCATGCCGCCGGACCACGGCGCCGCGCTCGCCACCTGCCCGTCCTGGATGTCGAGGCGCGTGTTGCGCTGTCCAACGCCTATCCGCAGCGTGGCGTTCCACAGCCTCGCGTGCAGGCGGAACTCGGCGTCCTCGTTGGCGCGATCCTTCAGCCCGGGCCAATCGAGCATGGCTTCCCCCTCGGTAGCGCAAAAGCAGTTCGCGTGAGCGAACTGCCGACGCGTCCTCTACGACGCGCCTTGTCATGGCTTCACAAGGTCGCGTAGGGTACGCACGCCCGAGCAACCTGTCGAACTTCGGCCCGCATCGGCCGTGCGTCGCACGAGGCGGTGCCCGGGCCGACGAGGAAACCTCCCATGCCCATGAAAATCGGCCTGGTGGCCGACACCCACATTCCCGAAGCCCGCGCCGAGCTCTGGCCGCAGGTGTTCGATGCCTTCGCTGGCGTCGATTGCATCTTCCACGGCGGCGACGTGCATGACCTCGCTTTGCTCGACGAGTTCGAGCGCATCGCGCCGATCTACTGCGCTCGGGGCAACGGCGAAGACGGCTCCGGGGGGCGGCCCATCCAGCCGGAAGACGAGCGGGTGAAATACGTCTGGACCTTCGACGACCTCGAAGGGCTGACGGTGGGGCTCACCCACTACATCCCGGTGGAGGCAACCAGCAACCCGGATTTCGCCCTGGCACGCTGGATCGAGCGCTTCTGGCCCGAACGCAAGCCCGACGTGATCGTCTCCGGCGACACCCACACCGAGTTCATCGGCGAATGCGAGGGAGTCTTCTGCGTCAACCCCGGTTCCCCCATCTATCCGCACAACTACGACACCCAGTACGGCACGATTGGCTTTCTGGAGCTGGACCAAGGCAAGGCCTCCGCCTCGGTTTGGCTCATCAACGACGACGGCATTGAACCGTTCAACTGGGATTCCCCACCCCGCTGGCGCTGATTGCGCGGACCTTTCTCGAAGTTCGCGAGGGCCGACCGGGCACCTCGCCGTGCACTCGGCATAGCGCGCCAATTCCAGAAGGGGCCGCGCCCGCCGTAAGCAATGTCCTACAAGTGTGGGGCGAATCACGCACAAAGCGTGGGGCAGTCGGCGGGCATACCCCGGCTCCGCCCATTTCTACGCTCCTCCTTCGACTTTCGTCCGCTTGCGGACGCTCGAACACGAAGGAGAAGCATCATGTCGAAGAAGACGCCCTTGGGCGCCATCCCCACTCCGTTTGGTGCCGATGGTTCGCCTCCTGGCGAGGATTGGCAGGAGGTTCGCGACGCCGAAACGGGTGAACTGCTCGCCTATGGCCGCCGCATCGACGCGCGGGAGGCGGAGCGCTTGGGCGAAGCCATGCACACGGCGGGCGGGGTGCGCACGGGCCGTGGCCCCGGCTCGAGGGGGCCCCGTCGGTCGCCAGCGCGTGGCCGCACCGGCGCGCCGCAAGAAGCTGCGCTGCTCTTCGGTGGCAAGCCGATGCCGGCCGGCCATTTTCACTTTGCCTTGCCGCTGCCCACGAATTCACACGCGCCGGACCCAAACGGCGACAGCGGCTGCCCGGAACCCGATCTCGACCCAGACGGCGACGACCTGCGTGCCGAGCGCTCGAAAGCACGCCACGAGCAGAAGGAACAGCGGCATCGGGACAAGATGCGAGAGCGGGAGGCCAAGGTGATTCGCAATGCCCGCTCGGAGCGCAGGGCGCAAAAGAAGGCGGAGACCAAACGCAAGCGCATCCGCAGCGGCAAGCGCTCGCTCAACCGCCGTCGTTAGGGGTTGGCATGGAACAAAGGGTGCAATCGTATGATTCGAGATCGCTTTCTTCGTAGGGGCGGGGCTTGTCCCCGCCCGTCTTGAAGGCGTCGACAGATTCAGCGCCGACGCGGCGGCGTCGGTCGCTGAATCCATCGTTGCGCCTGAACGCATCCCCGCCTCGCGCATGCCGCAGTTCTGGAACGGAGCCCCTTCCTGTCACTCCCCCCCTCCGAGAAAAGCGTCCTCGCTTTTCTCGGAGGGGGGGCTGGCCCGCCTTCACCGTCGCCCTCAGCCGAACCTTGCCCCCCCTCCGAGAAATGCCGAGGACGGCCTTTCTCGACTCCCCCGCGAGGGGGGAGTGACAGGAAAGGAGCGCCCCGTAGGGGACGGGCTTGTCCCGCACCGACAGATTCAGCGCGGGACGCGTAGGGGGGACAAGCCTACGCAGCTCGATCGCGCTGTTGCATGGCCCACAGTTCGGCATAGAGGCCGCGTCGGGCCAGCAGTTCCGCGTGGGTGCCGCGGTCCACGACTTCGCCCTTGTCGAGCACGATGATGCGGTCGGCGTCCTGCACGGTGGAAAGGCGGTGGGCGATGACGACGGTGGTGCGGCTGCGGGCGAGCTCCTCGAGCGCTGCGAGGATGGCTTGTTCGGTGCCGGAGTCGAGCGACGAAGTGGCCTCGTCGAACAGCATGAACGCCGGGCGCTTGAGGATGGCGCGGGCGATGGCGATGCGCTGCTTCTCGCCGCCCGAGAGCTTGAGGCCACGTTCGCCCACCGTGGTCTCGTAGCCGGCCGGCAAGCGCGCGATGAATTCGTCGAGATGCGCGAGCCTTGCCGCTTCGCGGACTTCCGCATCGCTCGCATCCGGGCGGCCATAGCGAAGGTTGTGCATCAGCGTGTCGTTGAACAGCACCGTGTCCTGCGGAACCATGCCGATGCCGGCGCGCAGGCTGTCCTGCTTCAGCCCAGCGATGTTGCTGCCGTTGATGCGCACTTCGCCAGCGTCCACGTCGTAGAAGCGATAGAGCAGCCGCGCCACCGTGGACTTGCCGGCGCCGCTTGGGCCCACCAGGGCCACCTTTTCGCCGGGTGCCACGACGAAGCTCACGTCGCGCAGGATGGGGCGTTCCGGGTGGTAGGCGAAACTCACCCGGTCGAACTCGATGCGGGCGTCGCCGGCGGCGAGCGGCACCGCGTCGGGTGCGTCCACCACCTGCGAGCCCCGGTCGAGGATGTCCACCATCCGCTCGACGTCGGTGAGCGCCCGCTTCAGTTGCCGATAGACGCTGCCGAGGGCGTTCAGGGGCGCGAACACCTGCATGGCGAAGGCGTTGATGAGCACGAGATCGCCCAAGGTCATGCTGCCGTCCACCACCTGGCCGGCGGCCAGGATCATCATCGCCAGCATGCCGCTCGTGACAAACAGTGCCTGACCGCAGTTGAGGAAGGCGAGCGAGTAACGATTGCGCGCCCGCCAGCGTTCCCACTCGGCGAGGTCTTGATCGTACGCGTCCTGCTCGAGCTCCTCGTTGCCGAAATACTTGACCGTTTCGTAGTTGATGAGGCTGTCGATGGCACGGGTGTTGGCGCGCGAATTGGCGTCGTTGGAGCGGCGGATGAACTGCGTGCGCCACTCGGTGACCCGCACGGTGAAGGCGATGAAGACGGCTGCGGCGACCGCGACGATGACGGCATAGGTGGCGTTGTAGTTGGCGAGCAGGATCACGGTGATGCCGCCGATCTGCAGGAAGGTGGGGAAGATGCTGAACACAAGCACCCGCATGAGGTCCGTGATGCCGTTGACGCCGCGGTCGAGATCGCGGGAGACGCCGCCGGTGCGGCGCGACAGGTGGTATTCGAGATCAAGGCCGTGCAGATGCGCCAGCACCTTGAGCGAAACCCGGCGCATGGCGCGCACCGTCACCGTGCCAAAGAGGGCATTGCGCAACTCCCCGAACACCGTGATGCTGAAACGGGCGAGACCGTAGGCGACCAGCAATGCCATCGGCACGGTCAGCGTCGGCCCCACTTGGGTCGTGTCGAGGTTGTCGACGATCAGCTTGCGCAGCCACGGCACCAGCAGCGAGGGGCCGGTGGATGCGAGCAGCAGCGCCACGGAGAGGGCAAAGCGGGCGCGAAGCTCGAGCAGGAAC
>JAPPDJ010000008.1 GCA_028824555.1 Gammaproteobacteria bacterium
CTCCAAAGCGGCGCGCCGGGAGCCAGTCGAACACGGTCGCGCGATGCCGGTGGTATGGTGGGCTTTCGCCTTCATCGGGAGTGGGTCATGGCGGAAGCTGCCTTTGCGGATCAGGCGCCGACTGCGGCGGAGCATGCTGCTGGAATGGCCCAGTACATGCGCGATGGAGAGCGCCGGGCGCAGGCGATCGGCAATCGCGGGCCGGTTCGGTTTGCCTCCGGCAACGTGCTCGCGGATGAGATTCTCGATGCCTATTGGGAGCACGGGTTTTACGTCTTCGAGAATGTCATCGGCGCCGAGGAACTCGAAGAACTGCGTGCCGCGATGGCCCAAATGCTCTCCCGAGCGCCCGTTGCGAAGGACGCCGAAGTGGACGCTTCCGGGCGCCCAGCGCTCGGCAGCGAGTTCAAGCGCCCCACCTTCACCTGGGTGCGGCCCTTGAGCGATCCGGTCGGCGGCACGGAACTCGTCGGCGGGCGCCACCCGTCGAAGATGGTGGAGCCGAAGCCGCGTCAAGATGCGCCCAAGGAAGTGCTGCATCTGGTGTACGGCATGTGCCAGACGATGGAGGCGGGCCTGCGCCTCTATGGCCACCCGCAGTTGCTGGCCATTGCCGAGAACATCAATGGTGCCGACTTCACCCCGTTCAACGACGCCATCTTCGTCAAGCAGCCTGGCCTCGGTGGCTCGGTGGCGTGGCATCAGGACGGCCTTACGCATTGGAACTCGCCGGATTGGAACGAGGGCATCCACGGCTTCAACTTTCAGGTGCAGCTCTATCCCACGACGCCCGGCAACTGCCTGTGGGTGGTGCCCGGCACGCACAAGCGGGGCAAGCTCGACATCAAGGCGATGGTGAAGGCCAACGGCGGCTCCGAGCGCTTGCCGGATGCGGTGCCGCTGACCTGCCAGCCGGGCGACGTGACGATGGTGAATCGCCAGATGCTGCATTGTTCGTTTGCCAACACTTCGCCCGACCTTCGCATTTCCATGACCTTCGGGTTCCATCGCCGCGCCTCGGTGTTGGGCGCTCGCAGCGTGCTCGGTGCCAACGACGGCGAGCTCTACGACGAGCAGCGCGTGTTCGACCGCAGCGCGGTCATTGCGGTGGCCATCGATGCAAGGAGGCAGCGCTTCCCGGACGAGGAGCCGTATGTCTATCAGCCCTTTGTGGGCCTGGAGGACGACTTCCGCTGGAACCCGGACACCTACGAGCGGGTGATCCGCAACTACAACCTGAAAGACCTGGGGATTTAGGCCAAGTGGCTATTGAGCTCTACACGGCCGCCACGCCGAACGGCTGGAAGGTCACGGTGATGGTGGAGGAACTCCGGGAGGCGGGAGCCGATCTGCCCGAGGTCAACCTCCACACCGTGAGCCTGGGCGGCGATCAGTTCACGCCGGAGTTCATGGCCATCTGTCCGAACCAGAAGATCCCGGCGATGGTGCACGACGGCCGCGCCATCATGGAAAGCTGCGCCATCCTGCAATACCTGGGCGAGACGTTCCCGACGGAGCTTTTCCCCTTGGACGAGCGGCGTTGGGATGTCATCCCGTGGCTCTATTGGCAGGCCGCCAACATCGGCCCCATCTTCGGCAACAAGCTGAGCTACACCCGCTACATCAACGACGCCACCGACGAGCAGAAGGCACACCCGCTCGAGCGCTTCGGCAAGGAGGCGCAGCGCTTGCTGGCAGTGCTCGACAATCAACTCGCCAAGCACGACTACCTCTGCGGCGACACCTTCACGGTGGCCGACATCGCTACTTGGTGCTGGGTGCGATCGTGGAAGTGGGCCAAGATCGACATCACCGGACGACCCCGGGTGATGGAGTGGGTGCGCCGCTGCCGCGCCCGACCCGGTGTGGAACGCGGCATCTCCTTCGGCGTGCCGAAGGACGAGATCGACAAGTTCAGTCAGGAGCGACGCACGCAGTACCGCCAAGGCGGCGCCGGCATCGCCTCGAACTGGGCCTTGCGCGACGACGCCACGTAGCCTGCGCTTCTCACCAGCCCTCGTTTGCGGACGACGATGCACTCGCTGTGGCTGCACAAGTTACTCGTGCGTCATGTGGACGCATTCGCCTGACCACCTCCCAGCCGACCCAAACGCGGCCAGCCCCCCCTCCGAGAAAAGGGAGGACCCTTTTCTCGACTCCCCCGCGAGGGGGGAGTGACAGGAGGGGCGGCCCGTCAGGAGTCGACTATTCCGACTTCCGCTCCACGCGAATCGTGACGATGTCGGCGTCGTGGTATTGCTGGTGGTGCACGGTGGAGGCGAAGTGGCGCAACAGGCGCAGGGAGACATCCCGTTCTGGCGACGCTTCGATCGGTTCGCCGGCGAGTGCCATGCGGTCTTCGAGATTGCCTTCGCCGGAGGCGGCGATGAACTCGAGGTCGGCCGCTTCCCGGTCCGCGCGTGCGATCACCAGCAGGCGTCGGGGGCCACCGTCGCTGTCGTGATGGTCCATGAGGCTCAGCACCGTTTCCTCTGCCGCGGCGCAAAGGCGATGGGCCCCAGCTTCGCTCCAACGCGCGCGACCCGCCACCATGGCGAGGAACTCGTTGATGACGGGTAGTTCCTTCACGTCCATCCGCGTTTCCATGCGCGAGCGTCGGCCGCGAGATAGATCGAGCAGCATCGACAGCACCACGGCCGTGAGCCCCCCGGCGGTCATGCCGTTGCCGAGCAGAGCACCCCACCAGTCGCCCAGCCGCTCCGCGAAGATGGCCTGATTCTGAAAGCCGACACCGACCCAGAACGAGATGCCGACGATGGCGCCCTTGCGGTAGTCGAGGCCGTCCTGCACGGCGATCTTCATGCCGAGCACAAACAGCATGGACAGAAGCGCCAGCAGATAGGCGGCGGCAACCGGCCCGGGGATTGCCAGCAGCAGGGCGGTGACCTTCGGCAGGAAGGCGAAGGCAAGAAAGAAAGCGCCGATGTAGATGCCTACCACCCGGGCACCGACGCCGGTGAGTTCGGCGACTGCGGTGCTGCTCGAGTACGTGGTGTTCGGCACCGTGCCGGCGATGCCGGAGAGGAGGTTGCCGAGGCCGTCCGCATTCACGGCGCCCTGTACGGCGCGATAGTCCACCGCTCGCGGCTTGCGCCATGACACCCGCTGGATCGCCACCGAGTCGCCGATGGTTTCGATTGCGCCGACCAGAGTGACAAAGATGAAGGCTGGCAGCAGCGCCCAGAATGCGGGGCCGAAGCTCAAGTCCCAGCTTGGCCAAGCCGATAGGGACGGGAGGCCAATCCAGGCTGCGTCCCCAACCGCGCCGAAATCGAAGATGCCGTACCACCACGCCACCGCGCTGCCGCCGGCGATGCCGATGACCGGTGCCCAGAGGCGGAAGTGGCCCTGGCCCCGGAGCACGAAGCCGAGCGTGATGGCGAGCGTTGCGAATGCACTGAGCGGGCCTGCCGCCGGGTCTGCATCCGCTGGCGTTTGGGTCAGCATGTCGAAGATGATCGGCGTGACGGTGACGGTGATGAGCATGATCACGGTGCCAGCCACCGCCGGCGTGATGATGCGGCGCAACCATGCGAGCCGCCAGCCCAGGAGGAACTGGAAGAGCGAGGAGATGACCACCAAGGTCGCGAGCATCGCCGGCCCGCCATCGGCAAGTGCCGTGACGCAGACGGCGATGAAGGCCCCGGATGTGCCCATAAGCAGGATGTAGCCGGAGCCGATCCGGCCAAGGCGCACGGCCTGAATGACGGTGGTGGCGCCGCTGATGAGCAGCGCCGCGAATACGGCCCAGGTGAGATAGTCGCCATCTCCGAGCCCGGCGCCGCGGATGACCACCGCTGGGGTGAGAACGATGCCGGCGATGGTGAGCACTGCGTACTGCAGCGCAAGGCCAGCGGTCAGGGGGCGCGGCGGCTCCTCGTCCGCCTCAAACCGAACTCCCGGCCGTTCCTTGGAGTCAACCATCGCTTCGCCTCCCGTGCATGCGTCGGTGTGCTTTGGAGCAAGATTCTAGGAGCTTGCGCCTTAGAACGCAGTTCGTAGGGGACGGGCTTGTCCCGTCCGGCGCGCCCTGACGGGCGCGTTGGCAGTTCGCTTGCGCGAACTGCTGCGCTTCGACGAGTTCCTCGTGCCGAATTCAACACGGGCGGGGACAAGCCCCGCCCCTACGGGGCCTGTGCCGAATCCAGGACGGGCGCGAACCTCAGCCGGTGCTCGCCCCCTCTTCCAGGTAGGGCGTCATGTCCATGCCGGGGTATCTGGCGGTGACGCCGGCGATCGTCTCCTCGGTCCAATAGGAATGCCCCGGTGGGGGAAACCCCAGCAGTTCCCTCTCCTCTGTACTTGCCTGTTCCACCCACTCGCGGAACGCCGGCTTGATGGCCTGCGCCGACCAGCCGACGATGCCGAGCCATTTGTGCGCTGCCGGCGCGTAGGTGATGAAGTGCCCCAAGCGGCCGGCGTCGGCGATGAACGGCGTGCCGCGATGGAAGGTTCTCATGCTGTAGATGAGGAGCGAGCCGGCCGGCACCACCACCTTGGTCTCGTTCTCGTAGAGGTCCGGGCGTTCTTCGCGCTTGAAATGGGCGGGCCAGCGGATGCGATCCGGATAGTGCTGCCACGAGCACACCGCGGTGGGCGCATGCTCGGCGGTCACGTCCGTGTAGTAGAGGAGGTACGCAGTCTGCCAATACTCCGGCAGGTTCGGCGGATAGGCCAAGGTGTGGTTGCCGTAGTCGCAGTGCATGACTTGGTCTTGGTCGGCCGGGGTTCCCTTGCGTTTGGCGGAAAGGTGCGATTGCTCGCAGTAAATGTCGTCGTGACCGATGTTCTGCGCCGCGAAGCGTTGCAGTTCAGGGTGCAGGGTGATGGCGTTCAGCCGGCTGCCGACGAACGGGAACTGAAAGCTGGGGGCCCGCGAGGGCGACGGCTGGCCGGGCTTTGGCCCGGTCGGATCGTCGCAGTATTCCACCCAGCCGGGCAGCGCTTCGCGCAGTTCGCTGCGGGCTTCGGCCAGTTCGTCGGCCGTGAGGAACGGCGCGACGATGGCGTAGCCGTGCTCGCGGTAATGAGCGGCGTGTTCTTGGGTGATTCGGGTCATCGCGTGTCTCTCGGGCTTGAGCCGGGGAGTCTATCCGCTCGGAGGGAAGGCATCCGGGCTGTCAGTCGGCGAGGAAGCGGGCGGGGTGGACGTTGCGCGGGTTCGCTTGCCAGCCGCTCACGCCTTTGCGGACGAGGCTGCGGATCGTGACGGAATAGAGCGGCACCACGGGGTCAAGCGACAGCCCGCGCACTTCTGCCTGTTGCATCAACGCGATGCGTTCGGCGAGCGAGACGGTGGCTTTGGCGCGCTGCATGAGGCTGTCGTAATCGGCGTCTTGGAAGCTTCCGTAGTTGACGTCGCCAGTGGCCGACATCAAGAGTTCCAGGTAGTGCTCTGGGTTGTTCTCGCCGAACCACCCCGCCTCCGCCACCTCGAAGTCGCCCTGGCGCAGCGCCGCGAAATGAGAGGCAAGGTCGGCGTGGTGCAGGCGGGTGCTCACACCTATCGCCTTCCACATGGAGGCGATGGCGACCTGCACCGTCTTGTTGTCGTCCCCGGCGATGTGGCGCAGGGTGATCTCCAGGGGGTTGTCCTCGTCGTAGCCGGCGGCGGCGAGCAGGTCGCGCGCGGTGGCAGGATCCGGCGTGCGAGGCGCGACCCCGGTGGCGAAGTCGGCCACCAGGGGCGGCACGAACGAATGGCTCGGAAGCTCGCCGCTCTTGAGCACCCGGCCGGTGATCAATTCGCGATTGATGGCGAGTGCCAGAGCGCGTCGGACACGGGCGTCGTCGAATGGCTTTGCCGTGGTGTTGAACACCAGGTACATGATGGAGAGCAGCGGCGAAAGGTGCGTCTCGTCGCCGCGTTCGGCCTGCAAGCGGTTGATTTCGCCCGGCGGGAAGTCGCCGATGATGTCGAGTTCGCCACTCAGGAAACGGTTGTAGGCGGCGCTGCGATCGGAGGTGGGGTGGTAGGTGACGGCTTCGAGCTGCATGCTTTCGGCATCGCGCCATGCCGGGTTTCTTCTGAGGCGAACGTGGCCTTGGGGCACCCACTCGTCGAGCACGAAGGCGCCGTTCGTCACCATATTGCCGGCCTTCACCCAATCGTCGCCGTGTGCTGCCACGACGTGCTTCGGCACCGGTGAGCCGGTGGGGTAGAAGAGTCGTTCGGCGAAGAAGGGGAAGGGCTTTGCCAAGCGGATCTCCAGGGTGTGGTCGTCGCTCGCTTGCACGCCGAGGGACTCAGGAGGCTCGTTGCCGGCATTGACCGCCTCGGCGCCCGCGATGGGGTAGAGGAAGTAGGCGAGGCTGGCGGCGGTGGCGGGGTTCAGCAGGCGGCGCAGGGAAAAGACGAAGTCGTGCGCGGTGACGGGCGTGCCGTCGGACCACCGACCATCCTTGCGCAGGTGAAAGGTCCACATCAGGCCGTCGTCGGACGTCTCCCAACGCTCCGCCGCGCCCGGCACGATGCGGCCGTGTGCATCCACCGTCGTCAATCCTTCGAACAGATCGCCGAGGATGGTCTGTTCGAGACGCAGGTTGTAGCGATGCGGGTCGAGTGTCAGGGGCTCGCCGCCGTTGCCGATGTGGAGTTCAGCCCCAGCAAGCGACGCGGCGAGCGCGAACAGGGCCGCAAGCCAGCCGCGTGCGCGTGTCGCGGCCAATGGCCAACGCACCAAGTTCCGGGCGGGTTGGCTGCCCCGCAGTGCATGGGTGCGAGGCCTGTCGTAAGCCGTGTGCATCCGCGTACCATAACCGCGCGCGGCGCAGTCGGGTGGCGAGCCATGAGTGGGAGAGGCGGATGAATCTGGCGGGAGACGTGGGCGGCACCCATGCCCGCATGGGCCTTTTCGACGGGCCGAACTGCGTGCGGCGGACGACTCTCGACATGGCGAAGCTGCATTCTGGCGAGGAGTTGACGGCAGCCGCGCTGGAAGCGCTTGGATGTGACGAAATCGAGCGTGCTTGCCTCGCCGTGGCGGGTCCGGTGCTGGCGGGCGAGGCGCGCCTCACCAACCACAGCATGAGCTTCTCCGGCAGCACGCTGCGGGGTGAGTTGGGCGCAAAGGAGGTGGTGCTGGTCAATGACTTGGTTGCGCTGGGTACCGCCGTTGCTCACGGTCTCGCAGACGACGCCGAGAGGTTTGGCGGCGAACTCCGGACATCGCCCGACGCCACGCGCTGCGTGATAGCTGCGGGGACGGGTCTCGGCATGGGCATCGTCGTCGGTGGCCGCTGCCTGCCGTCCGAAGGCGGCCATGTTCGGGTCGCGCCCGCAGGTGCGTTCGAGCGCGAGCTGATGGCCTATACGGAGGCGACGCTGGAGGAGGCCCAGGGCGTGGTCGCGTGGGAGCACTATCTGTCCGGTCGGGGCCTCGTCAATCTCTACCAAGCGGTATGCCACGTCTGGGACATGCCGCCGGCGGACCTGTCACCTGAGGAGATCGCCGCCCGCGGGCTGGACGTGACCGACCCCACCTGTCACACGACCATCGAGACTTGGGCAGGCATGCTTGGCTCCGCCGCCGGCGGCTTGGCGGTGGCCACAATGGCCGTGGGCGGCGTATGGCTAGCCGGCGCCGTGCCCCGAGCCCTCAAGCCCATGCTGGCAGACCGCGCGTTTCGTCGCAGCTTCGAGGCTGCCGCATGGGCCGCAGACTTCCTGCCCGCTGTCCCGGTGCACCTGATCGAGGACGACTACGCGGGACTCCTGGGCGCTGGCTTGATCGCCGACGGACTAGACTAAGGGGTTGCGCCCCGTAGGGGCGGGGCTTGTCCCCGCCCGTTTCGAGTCTGTCGATACGTTCGAGACGGGCGACCACAAGGGTCGCCCCTACGAGGCCCGTGCCGAGTCCGTCGGTGCGATTCGACGCATTCCTCGTAGGGGACGGGCTTGTCCCGTCCCGGCGCGCCCTACCGGGCGCGTTGACAGTTCGCTTGCGCGAACTGCTGTGCTTCGACCAACTCCTCGGTTCATTCAAGACGGGCCGGGACAAGCCCCGCCCTTACGCGTCCTTTGCCGAGTCTGTCGGCGCATTCGAGACGGGCGACCACAAGGGTCGCCCCTACGAGGCCCGGGCCGAGTCCGTCGGTGCGATTCGACGCATTCCTCGAAGGGGCGGGCTTGTCCGGTCCCGGCGCGCCCTGCCGGGCGCGTTGGCAGTTCGCTTGCGCGAACGGCTGTGCTTCGACCAACTCCTCGGTTCATTCAAGACGGGCGGGGATGTGCCGCGCCCCTACGGGGCATTGGGCGCTTGCCCTATGCCTTCGAGCAGCGCCTTGCGGCGGTCGTTCGCTGTCACCACCGAACTTGCTGCGACATCGATGCCGCAGGCGAGGTCGTAGAGTTCGTCGGTGTTTCGTGCCACGGAGCGGTCGAGGCTCTCCACGAGATCGACGCAGGCACCGAACTCGGTGCAGCAGCCGGTGTACTCGAGGTCGTAGCCGGCGTCCGACCACAGGGCTGCCCCTGGAATCGTGCGCTGGCATTGCCGAAAGCCCTTCAAGCATTCAAGCCGCACGGCAAATGCCGCCTGCCGTGGGGTCAGGTTGCGATTGAGACGGACGCTGCCGGCGTCGGAGTCGGCAGCCACCTGGCCGTCGGCATTGGCCACCGGCACCCCCGTGGCGATGATGAGAGCGGCTGCGAGAAGCGCGAAGCGATGCATGGTGTTCCCCTTGGTTGCTCGGTGCGGCGCATCCTCGCCGACCTCGTCTGAACCGGGGATGAACGGGAGTCCCTCTGCCTAAAGGCGACCCTTAGGGCGGGAGGGCGTAGGACCCTCCATCGCGCCCGCGAGCAAGTGGCACGTCGGCAAATCCGGTTCGCGCAGGATTGCATCGAAGGCATCGCGTGGACTCGCTTGGTCTCGGCCTTCCCGCTTGGCCAATGCCAATGCCACTTGCATGATTTCGTTGAAGGCCCGTGTGGGTTGGGTATCGCCCGGTTCGTCCGAGCGGGGCGTGGAGTCGACGTGATCGGCAACATCCCGAGCGAAGTCGTCAACATCGGCGCCCATTGACCGAACCGCGTCGGCAACATCGCTTTCGCTGAGGAGGGCGGCGGTGAGGTGCTCGGTGGTCAGGAACTCGTGGTGGCTTGCCTTGGCGCTCGCGAAGGCTCTTTGGACGACCGCTTCCAACTGCGGGTCGAGCACGGAAGCGCCCGGCGCGGCGGGCCCTGCCAAGCTCGTCGGGATGCCGTGACAGACATAGTTGACCAAATCCTGCTGCCGGATGCCTTGCTTCGCCAATAGCTTCTGGGCGTGGCAATCCTCGCCCATGAGGCCGGCCAGCAGCGAGCCGGGATTCATGCCCTCGCGGCCGAGCGCTGGGATGAAGTCGGCGCGGTAGGTGGCGCTGCAGAAGGGCTCGGAGACCTGCGTCTCGCCGTCGAAGGTGGTCGCGGGAAGCGCTTCGAGCAATGCACCCAGTTCCGGGCGAAGTGCGTCGATGTCGCATCCCACCGAGTGCAGCACATGTTGCGATATGGGATTGTCGATCAGTACTTCGAGCAGATGCTCGGTGGTGAAGTGTTGGTGGCCCCGCTCCTTCGCTTGGGTGAAGGCGGCGCCGAGCAGGGAGGCAACCGGTTCGGGAAACCCGTCGAAGAGTTCTCCGAGCTGGGCGGCGGAGAACGAGTCCGGGTAGCGGGCCAGTCCGCGCTCGAACGTTAGCCTTGTGCCGAAGGCCAGCGCCGATGGCAGCGTGTTCGGCAACTCCCAGGCGACGTGCGCGCTCAAGGCTGGCCAGTCGCCAAAGCCGTGTTCGCGGGCGACGACGTGCCTCATAGGCGCCTGCTCTATCCTCGCCGCCGGTGCATGGCGCCTGATCCGTGCCAAGGCGTCCTCATCGCCATCCCGAGCCGCAAGAAGCAAGGCATGAGCACGCCAGTTCAATGTCTCGAGGCCGTCGTCTCCGGCGAGCGGCGCTAGGCGAGCGTCTGAACCGGGCGTGTCGTAGCGAACGGTCAGTTTGGCAGTGCCACCCTTGTCGCGGTCGAAGTTCACGACCTGAAGTTCCCAATAACGGTGCCCCAGCGACTCGATGGCCTGCTGATTAATGTTGGCGGCGATGGTCAGGGTCTCGCCAGCTTCAGAATCTACCCTGGTCCAATGCAGCCGACCGGTGCCGCCATCGCCGCTGAACAGGAGCATCATGGCGTCGGAGTCCGTGTGTTCCAACGTTGCCGTGAGCACAGTGGGCTGCTCGAAGCGAAAGTGGAAGGTCCGCATGTTGTCGTCGTTGCTTCCCTCCCACCGAGACAGCTCGAAGCGGACTGTTCCGGGCGGGTGCATTTGTCGGTTTACGACGATGGGAGCAAGGGGTTCGACTGGACGAGTTGCCAGCGCTAAGGCCACGCGCCGGATCAGCTGCCGATACTCGGCCGAGAACTCGTCCGGATGGGCATGAACGCCGGCATAAACCACGCTGGCTTGACGCATCACGACGGCGCATTCCGCGGGTTCGGCGAGGGTGACGATGTATTCGATGTCAGGTCGAAACTCGGTGAGTCTCGTCGGGCCGAAATGAAGCATTGGCGTTAGGTCGTTGAATTCCGCCAGTGGGGTCTCGTATCGCTTCTTGAAGGCGTGGAACGGTAGGTTAGAGGCTTGATTGCCAAGTAGCTCACTGTTGGTCGAAATCATGGGGTGGTCTCTGCCGCTGCTCATGCCAGTGCGGGTCTCCAAGGCACCGACCTGCCGGCGCAGCCAATCGGCGGCCGTTGACATGGCGATGATCCTGCGGTTCCCCAAGCGGGCGATCTGGTGGTCCGACGGTCGTGCATCGAAGCGGCGACCGAGGGCGAGCACCAGCACGTCTGTTCGCGAGTCGAGTGCGGCCTCTAGGCTGCTGACGACTCCGACGGTGGCTTGGGACTCCTCACTCAGAAGTCGGGCGAATCCCTCTGCCCATCCCGGAATCACCTCGTCCGAGAAAATGGTGAACGTGGTTGCAGCCACTGGCAGTGATGCGGTCTTCCGGCCTTGCTTACCGCGCCGGTTGACGGGGGGCGGTGGCTTCGCGCCAGAAGGCCACTGCGGCGCGTTTCAGGTTGTCGAAATGGACAAACAGGAGCGGGGTTAGGAGGAGGGTTATCAAAGTAGCGAAGGTTAGCCCCCCGATGATGGCGCGGGCCATGGGCATGTAGGACTCGCCGGTGCCGCCGATGCGGACATCGCCGACGGCGAGGGGGATGAGGCCCGCCACCGTGGTGGCAGCGGTCATCAGGATTGGGCGCAGGCGGTCGCGGCCGGCGCGGACGATGGCTTCTTCGCGGGGCGTGCCGTCGCGCATGAGCTGGAAGGTTCGGTTCAACAGCACAATGCCGTTGTTCACGACGATGCCGGCGAGAAGCACCATGCCGATCATGGCCATCATCGTCAGCGGCGTGCCTGTGACCCAGAGAAACAGCATCACGCCGACGGCCGAGTAGGCGATGGAAAAGAGCACCGCCGAGGGGAACAGAACGGACTCGAAGAGGGCCGCCATCAACATGTACACCAGCAGAATGGCGGCGCCGATCATGATCAGCATGTCGCGAAACTGTTCGGCCTCGAAGTCGAAGTCGCGCCCCATCTCCCAGCGGTAGCCAGCGGGCATCTCAAAGCCCTCCAGCAGCGCTTCTACCTCGGCGCGGGCAGCCGCCGGCGTAATGTCCTTGAGCGAGAACTCGACCGTGACATTGGTTTCTCGGTTCTCCCGGCGGATGCTGCGAAGGGACGGCTGGAACTCGACGTCAGCCAGCGCCTCTAGCGCCACGGTGTCGCCGTCCGGCAGAAAGATGGGCAGGCGCATCAGGTCCTGGATGCGGATGTCGTCGCGATCCTCGATTTCGAGGTGGATGTCGTCCACCCAACTGCCGTGGTCGAGCCCGCGCCGCATCTGCACGCCTCCCAAGGCCACTGACACGCTGCGGGCGAGGTTCTGCGCCGTCACGCCAAGCTGGCCAGCCTGTTCCGGCTTGACGCGCAGGACGAGGTCCTGTCGGCTGGACTCGGATTGGGTGTGTACATTCGTGAAGTTGGGGACGGTTTCGAAAATCTCGATCATTTCTTCCGAGATATCCATCAATCGCGCGGTGGAGTCGCCGATCAGGCGCACGCCGATGCCGCCGTCGCCGTCACGGTAGTCGCGACCGCGCCTCTTCGAGCGGAAGTAGAAATTGACGTTGGGCACATCCGGCATCATCTCCAGGATCCGGTCTTGCACCACCGACGCGGCGTACTTGCCGTCCTCGCGCATGGTCATGAAGATGTTGCCGCGGTCGTAGTCGAAGGTGGTGGAGACATCGCCGATGCCGAGTTCCTCGCGGGCGCCGAGAATGGATGCCTCCACTTCGTCGACGATGCCCTCCATGCGTTCCAGGGCCATCGTGCCGCGCACCCAGAAGCGAAGCTCCAGCGAGCCGGAGTCGCTTTGCGGGTTCATGTTCACGTCTAGTTGGCGATAGGCAAACCAGCCAGCACTCGCTACCAATGCGGCCACCAGAAGTGCCGAATAGCGATGCTTCAAGGTGAACAGAACCACTTTGCCGTACACGACAGACAAGCGCTCGAAGATGCGGTGCCGAGGCTCTCGCCTGCCCTCCGGGAGCCGCGCCAGCAGGGCCGGGATCAACGTGGTGGCGATCAAGAGCGATGCGGCGATCGAGGTGCAGAGCGGAATGGCGACATTGGCGAGCGCTGTGGTGGATTCGACGGTGTTGAGGAACACCGTGGGAGCGAACACGACGATGGTGGTGAGGGTGCCGGCGGTGATGGCCGTGCCCACTTCCGTGACGCCTCGGTCGGCGGCCTCGAAAGGGCTGAGCCCGTGTTCGCGTCGCTTGAGGGCTATCGACTCGGACACCACAACGGAGTTGTCCACCAACAGCCCCACCGCGAGCATCAGCCCCACCAGCGAGAGTACGTTCAGCGTGAGGCCGGCGAAATACATCGCGCCCATGGTGGCGACGAGCGCCAGCGGCACAGTGGCGGCGATGAGCAGCGAAGGGATGAAGCGCCGGATGAAGGCGAACAGGACAATCGCCGACAGCACGCCGCCGATGATGCCGTTCTGGATCAGGTTGTCGAGCGCGCGGATGACGGATTCCGCATTGTTGCCGACGGTGAGGAACGTGGCGCTGGCAAGTTCCGCGTGCTCGGCTGCGGCATCCGCTGCCTCCTCCACCGCCTCGGCCACCGCTACCAGGTTGGCTTCGGGCTTCTTGTACACCGACAGGCCCAACGCGTCCTCCCCGTTCAGCCGGCGTTGGTCGGACTCGTCGAGGGGGGCGTAGGTGACCTCCGCCACATCGCCGATGGTGAGGTCGGGGCTGAGCGGCAGGTCGCGGATATCCTGGATCTCGGTGAACTTGCCGAGCGGACGAAGCTGGGTCTCGATGCGCGCCTGATCGATGTGGCCGGCGGAAAGGTGGAAGTTCTCGGCTTCCAGCCGCCGCTCTACATCGAGCACGTCGAGGCCATGCGCCTCTAGGCGGCCGGGATTCAACGCCACCCGAACATAGCGTTGCTCGCCGCCAAAAATGCGCACGGAGTTGACGCCTGGCACGCGCTCGAGCACTTGGCGAACCCTAGCGTCGAGCAACCGCCAGGCATCGAGCCAGCCGAGTTCGGCGGCGGAGATGACGAACGACAGGATGGGCTCCGACTCGTCGTCGCGATTGCGGATGTTGAAGTGGCGAATGTCGTCCGGCAATCGGTGGCGGATGCTCTCGACGAGCTCCTTCGCCTCGATGCCCTTGGTGGCGATGTCCTGATCGTCGTCGAGTGCGATCGATACCCACACATAGTCCGAACGCGTGTGCGAGAACATCCGATCGATGCCGCCGAGCGTCGAGAGGATTTCCTCCACGGGCCGGGTGACGTTGCGCTCGATCTCCTGCGGCGACGAGGACTGATACGGAACGCCAACCCCCACATAGGGCTTCTCTTCGTCCGGATACTCCTCCACCGACATCCGCGCCCCGGCAAAGGCACCGACAATCACCATGGCAACGAAGGCCATCGCCACCGTGACGGGGCGCCGAATGGCCGCGCGAGAGACGATCATGGGCGGAGAGCATACCTGTTTGGGCCGCGGTCCTTTTCGCGGCGACCGGCTTTTGCCGTCGGGGTAGCGTTTCCTGCGATCGGGGGAGCGGGGGCCGCCGCCCGCATGTGGGACAATCCCCGCGGGCTTAAGGAGCGAACAGTGACGCCACCCCACATCCACCCAAGCGCGGCACTTGATGGCGTGGGATTCGCGGCGACTCGCATTCGGCGCCGGCGGGCAACCATGGGCAAGTCCAAGGAAGGTGGCCGATGAAACCGCTTTCTTCCGAGCAGGTTGCCGCCTTCAAGGAGGCGGGGTTTCTCCAACTCAAGAGGATGCTCGACCCGGGCCTCTGTGAGCAGGCGCTGGACCGGCTTTGGGCTGCGCTTCCGGCCAACAGCCGGATGCGGCGGCACGATGCAAGCACGCACGTCGGGCCGTTCCCTGCCGATGAGGAGAGTCGCGATCCATTGCACATTCGGGCTGGATATCTGTGGCAGTTGCGGGAATGCGGCACGGAGCCGCTCTTGATCGAGCTTGCCTACAGTCCCAAGTTGCTGGCCGTTGCGGAGCAGCTTCTAGGCGAGGGAATGCTGGCGAAGCCCACGGTGGGGGGCAGGCCGATGGGGAGCGAGGGGCCGGCATGGCCGGGTGGGCCGACGGATCCCGCGATCACGGACGGCATTCGCGGCATCTACTGCACCCGACCCTACGCTGACGAGGATCGGAGTGTGGAACGTGACCGAGGCCACACAGACGGCCACCCATTCCATTTGGGCCTAGTGGGCCTGCTCGCCGACGTGCCGCCGAATGGCGGTGCGTTCAAGGTCTGGCCCGGCTCGCACCGGCGCCTCTACCCCACGTTCCAGCTGCAATACGACCAGCCGCGGCTTCCCTATTACGACCACCTGCCAAGGCACAAGGGCATCGTCCACACTCCGGCCTATCTCGCAGAACTCGAACGCGTGATGGAAGACACCGAACCAGTCGATTGCTGGGGGGAACGCGGCGACGTCGTCCTCTGGCACCACCGCCTGGCGCACATGGCCGGGCACAACACGTCGAGCGTAATGCGGCAGGCTGTACTTTGCGATTTCTCCCGCACCGACCTCAACCATCGCCGCATGGACCCACCACAGGCGAACATGTGGCGCGACTGGTCCGAGGACTTGCAGGTGTCGTGATCGGTCCGGCTGCAACGGGGCCGTAGGGCGGGCTTGTCCCGGCCCTGGCGGGCGCGTTGGCAGTTCCCTTGCGCGAACTGCTGTGCTTCGACGCATCCATCGGCGCATTCAAGACGGGCGGGGACAAGCCCCGCCCCTACGAGGCCCGTCCCGAATCCCTCGGTGGGGACAAGCCCCGCCTATGCGAGGGTCCTCGGGCGCTTCCCGTGGCTTAGGTTGGGCTTTCGCCGCCCTCGAAGACGTCGCCGTGGATCTTCTTGCGGTCCACCAGGTCGTACACGACCGGGATGACCACCAAGGTCAGGAGGGTGGCGACCAGGAGGCCGCCGATTACCGTGATGGCCATGGGGGTGCGCAGTTCCGCGGCTTCGCCGAGGCCAATGGCCATGGGGAGGAGCCCAAGGACGGTGGTGGTGGTGGTCATGACGATGGGGCGGAAGCGCTGGTGGGCGCCGGCGATGACGGCGGCGCGGCGTTCCATGCCTTCGAGGCGCAGTCGGTTGACGCGGTCCACCAGCACGATGGCGTTGTTGACGACGATGCCGACGAGGAGGATGGCGCCGATGAACACCACCACGGAGACGGATGTGCCGGTGGCCAAGAGGGCGAGAATCGCGCCGATGGCGGCGAGCGGGGCCGTGAACATGATGACGAAGGGGTGCAGGAGCGACTCGAACAGCGACGCCATCACTAGGTAGACGAGAATCAGCGCCAGCGAGAGGGCGAGCAGCAGCGATTCGAACGACGCCTCCATCTCCTCTGCCTGACCGCCGACGCGGCTGGTGATCTCCGGCGGATGCGGAATCGCTTCGAGCAACTGCGTCACTTCCGCGCCGCCGAGCGCTAGGTCGCCGTGCTCGACATGGGCACTGACCACCGCCACGCGCTTCTGGCCGATGCGCTGGATGTCTGCCGGGCCCGTCGCCAAGGTCACGTCGGCCAAGGCGGAAAGGCGAATCTGGCGGTCGCCGGCGTCCACCAGCAGATTCTCTACGTCCTCTTGCGAATCCCGGTCGCCTTCGTCGAGCCTGAGGCGAATGTCGATGCGCTTGTCTTCCCAAGTGAACTTGGTGGGCACGTCGCCGCGCACCTTGCGCACCACGCGGGAGGCGACCTCCGGCACGAAGAGCCCCGTGGCGGCCGTGCGTTCCTGATCGAAGTCGATCTGCAGTTCCGGGTAGCCGGGGCGGATGCTGGACTCCACGTCGCTGAAAGACTCCGAGGCGGACATGGCGGCAACGAGCTGCCCGGCGATGCTCTCGATGTCTTCGAGGTCGTTGCCGGAGATTTCCACCTCAAGCGGCGTTGCGAAGGTGAATAGCTGCGGGCGTTCCACCTTGAACTGCGTGCCCGGCATCGCAGCGACTTGAGAGCGCGCGAGGGACATGATGAGCGATTCGTCGCCCGGGGTGATGCCCTCCTGCAGCACCACGCTGAGTTCGCCGATCTGCTCGCCGCCGCCCACGGAGCTTGCGTCGAGCTTGCCGCCCGTGCCGGCGACGGAGTAGGTGCGTTCGACGATGGGATAGGCCAAGAGGTCCTGCTGCGCTTGCGCGAGCACTTGGTCGGTGCGTTCGAGGCGCGTGCCCGGCTCGAGTTCCATGTCGATGCGGAACTCTCCCTGCGAAAGTGGCGGGATCAGCTGCACCGGCAGCGAGGGTGCCATCGCTGCCGTGCCGCCCAGGGCGGCGATGGCGAGGACGAGCGTTAGCGCACGGTGGCGGAGTGCAGCGTTCAGCAATGCCGTGTAGCCGGCGAGAACTTGGGCGTAGCCGGCGTCGAATGCCCATTGCACGGGTCGGAACGCCAGGCTCGTCGCTCGCATCAGTCCGCGCCACAGGAGGGCGAGGCCCCGCACCAGCCAGAGTAGCGGTGCGATGGCCTTGTGCATTCGCCCCCCGGCGCCGCCTTCCGCGGTTGCCAAGGTGTCTGGCGGCGTCACCCGAACCGCCGCCAGCATGGGAATGAGGGTGAAGGCGAGGATCAGCGACGCCACGAGGGCGAACGCCACGGTCAGCGCTTGGTCGCGGAATAGCTGCCCGGCGATGCCTTCGACGAAGGCCAGCGGCAGGAACACGGCAATGGTGGTCATGGTGGAAGCGAGCACCGCGCCGCTAACCTCGCTGGTGCCGCGTTCGGCCGCTTCGGCAAGCGACAGCGAGGCCGAGTCGGACGTGGCATGGCCTTGAGGCGCGGTGCCGACGTCGCGATGGCGGGCGATGTTCTCGAGCACGACGATCGCGTTGTCCATCAGCATCCCCACGGCCAAGGCGATGCCGCCGAGGCTCATGATGTTGAGGGTGATGTCGAAGGCATCCATGAGCACGAACGTCGCCAGCACCGAGGCCGGGATGGTGGCGGTGACGATGAGGGTGCTGCGGGCGTCCTTGAGGAACAGGAACAGCACCAGCACGGCGAACGCGGCGCCGATGATGGCGGCGGACTGAACCTCGTCGATGGCGGCGGCGATGAAGTCGGCCTGATCGTAGATCTTCACCAGCTCGTAAGCTGGTGGCAGCTCTGCCCCAATCTCTGCCATGCGTTCGGCGATGTCGCCCGAGACGGCCACCGTGTTGGCGTCGCCCTCCTTGTACATGGCGATCTCGATGGCCTCGAAGCCGTCCACGCGCATCACGCTGTCGCGTTCCTTGTGGCTCTCGAACACATCGGCCACGTCTTTGAGCCTGAGGACGCTGCCGTTCTGCTGGAAGACGATGGTGTCCTTGATGTCCTCGACGGTGGCGAACTCGTTCATGGTGCGGACGAGGAACTCCTGACCGCGATCTTCCAGTCGGCCGCCGGAGAGATTGACGTTGGCAGCTTGCAGACGCTGGCCGAGCATCTCGACGTTCATGCCGAGCTGCGAGATGCGCTCCTGATCGACGTTGACGGCAATTTCGTCCTGGTAGCCGCCGCTCACCAGCACGGCGGCGACCCCTAGCACCGGGTCTAGCCGCTTTTTCACGACGTCTTCGGTGAAACGTCGGAGCTCCTGCAGGCGGGGCTGCAGGTCGGCGGCGCTGCCGCGCTCGCGCAGGACGATGGCGGCGCGGACGATTGGGTCGAGGTTGGGATTTAGGCGCAGTATGGAAGGGCGCTCGATGTCGAGGGGAAGCCGGACGAGGTCGAGCTTCTCGCGCACCTCCACCGCGGCGGTGTTCATGTCCGTGCCCCAGGCGAACTCGAGCACCACGTCGGAGCGTTCGGCTGCGGAGATGGAGTGCATCCGCCGCACGCCGTTGATGACGCCCACCCGCTCCTCAAGCCGCCGCGTGATCTGCTCCTCCACTTCGGCAGGGGCTGCACCCTCGAAATCGGTGCGGATGGTGAGGGTGGGGTAGGCGAGTTCCGGCAGCAGGTTGAGGCCGAGCCGATCCAGCGACAATGCCCCGAACAGGGCCACCGCAAAGGTCGCCATGGCGACGGTAACGGGGCGGGCGATGGCGGTGGAGATCACGCCCATCGGCAGCCGCACGCCTTACGGTGTGGTGGAGGGCGAGACGCCCTCGATCCAGGGAGAGTGTTCGGAGGCGCGGCGGACGCGTTTGCGGGGCGAGGCGCCCTCCGGCTGGAGAGTGCGGTTGGCAAGCCTAGCCTTCGACGATGCGCACGCGGGCGCCGTCGCGGAGGCCCTCCTGGCCGCTCATTACCACGAGTTCTCCCGCGTTCGCTCCTTCGAGGATCTCGATGTTGCCTTCGGAGACATAGCCTGTCGTCACTTCCCGGCGTTCGGCGAGGCCTTCGCGCACCACGAACAGGCTGCTCTGGTCGCGGAACACGACCACCGCGTCCAAGGGGGTCAGGAGGGCGTCTTCGTGGCGGTCCACACGGATGGCGACCCGGCCGAACATCCCAGGGCGGAGGCGACCATCGGCGTTATCCACGGTGACGGTGACGCGGAAGGTGCCGGAGGTGGGATCGACTTCCGGCGCCACCCGCAGCACCTTGCCGTCGAACTCGGAATCCGGCAGAGCATCCACTGCCACATGCGCCAGTTGCCCGGCTTGGATCCGTCCAGTTTCCCGTTCCGGCACGTTGAGCTCCGCCTCGATGGTGTCGAGGCGCTTCATCTCGAACGCCGGCTCACTCTCGCTTAAGGAGAAGCCAACCTTGACCAGCCGCCGGGTGATGACCCCGTCGATGGTGGCGCGGATCGCCGCCTCGCGGAGTTCATACTCGCGCAACTGCAGATTCGTGCGCTCGGTGTGGAAGGCGAAGCGGGCGTTGTCGTACTCGGTGGGAGAGATCATGCGCGATTCGTGCAGGCGCTGGGCGCGCTCGAAGGCGGCGCCAAGGTTGGCAAGCTGGGTGCGCGAGCGAGCCACTTCGAGCTCGAGCCGTTCCGTCTCCAGTTGCGCGAGGCGCTGCCCGGCCTGAACCACGTCGCCCTCCTCGGCGAAGAGGGCCTGCACGACGCCCCGGGTGCGCGCCACCACCACGGCTTCCTCGGCGGCGGTGAGATTGGTGGCGCCGCGGTAGAAGTCCTCGACCGCACCGACGGCAATGGTGGTTACCGCTACCGGGACAGGTGGACGCTCTTGCTCGCCCCGGCGACCCGCCATGGCGCGGAAGTCGGCGACGCGCTTGGCGGCAGTTTCCTCCTTGGTGTCCTTCTTGGCTTCGGTCGCCTTTTCGCCACTGGCGGCCTGTGCCGCCTTGCCCTCGGTGGCTGTTTGGGTTGCGGTTGCTTCTGGCTGGCGGATTTCCGCGGCCGCCACCTCGGTGGTGGCGCCTGGGCGAATCTGGGAGTCCTCGCCACAGCCGGCAAGGAGCATCGCCGCGAGCAGAACTCCCGCGAACTGGGCTAGGCGTCTCGCCGGTTTTGCCGTGTGCGCCGGCGAGCGCATGGGTCTCACGATCTCAACGCCTCCTTGGCGATGCGCCTTGGGTCGCGTTCCTCTATTGCAGCGGGCCGCCCCTCGGACTTGCCGTGTGTTGCCTACGTCACCTCGTGCCCTGTCCGTCGTTCGCTCCCTTGGGGGCCGGCGGATTGGCGCAGGGCGTCGCCTGATGGTGGAACAGACGCAGCCCATCTTCTACCACGAATCCGTTGGTGGCGATGCAGACACCGCCGGGGAGTTCCTCGTAGCAGGTCACCAGCACCACGTTGCCAGCCTCGTGCGCCACGGGATTGTAGAAATCGATGCCGGGCTGGTCGGGATTGGTGAGGATTCTCCGCCAACTCTCGACGATCTTGTCGCGCGAGTGGATGGCGGGCCAGCCGGGGTGAATGCAGATGGTTGGATGACGCTTTGCCCACAGGCGGGACATGGCCTCCACGTCCTTTTCGGCGAAGGCGAGGTAGAACGTGTCGTTGGCGAAAAGGGCTTCGTCGGCGAGCGAAATCTCGCCCTCGGCCTTGGCGGCGCTGGTCCTTTCCGCTTCCTCGCGCTGGCCGGTGCGTCTGAGCGGGATCATTGGATCAGCCGTGTTGCGTAGGCGATGGTTCCCTGCGTCAGTTCGCCCCGACGCTGGAAGTTGGCCCGCGCTTGGGGGTCTGGATTGCGCGAGGTTTGCCACGAGTTCAGGCCGTCGTACCAGGTGCACAGCAGCATCTTGCCGCGTTCCTCACTGCGGTCGTGCTGGCAGAACAGCGCCTGCGGTTCCGCTTGGTAGGCATCGACACCCTCAAACGTCTCCCAGGCCGTTTTCGAGAGCGAGGCAATCTCGTCCACATCGGCGTGGTTCACATCGAAGAAGCGGAAGACGTAAAGGCCGGCGCGGGTGCGGGGCGAGTCGTCCGTGGGGCGCACGGTGGGTTCGAGGACCAAGGTATTGCTTTCGACCACGTCCGACGCCGAGAGGATGCGATCGTTCACCGACTCCACATCGCCCGACGTGACCAGCACGAACTCGTTCGAGCTGACGCCGAAGAGGCCCAGGAACGCTCCCCAGAGCCTAGCGCCCCCGAGCGCCGCGCAGTCGTCCGCGGTGAGCGCACGATGGGCCTCAAAGAAGCCTCGCCCGGCCGCCCGCACCCGTGAGAACGCAAAGATCATCCGTCGGCCTCCTCTCGCCCCGATAGCGCCACAAGAACCGCTGCCTTCGGACAACGCTTCTTGCCCCAACCCAGGCCGTCCTGTCACCCCGTCGGACTTCGCCGAGTCGGCGAAGTCCGGCAGGCTGCAAGTATGCCGGATTCGCGCCCTCGAAACCGCCGAAGGCCCTCTTGTAGGCAGCGGCGGAACCTGAGTGGCGCAACGGCATTCATGGATAATCCACGCCCTTGCCCGCGCCAATCGCCGGGCTTGAAAGGAGCCTTGCAACCGATGAACGGTGCCGAAAGCCTAATCCGAACCCTAACCGCGCACGGCGTGGGTGTGTGTTTCGCCAACCCCGGAACCAGCGAGATGCATCTCGTGCAAGCGGTGGATGCCGTGGACGAAATGCGCGCCGTCCTCTGCCTGTTCGAAGGCGTATGCACTGGCGCCGCCGACGGCTATGGCCGCATGAAGGGTCTTCCCGCCACCACGCTCCTGCACTTGGGTGCCGGCCTCGGCAACGGCATCGCCAACCTCCACAACTGCCGTCGGGCTGGCACGCCGCTCATCAACGTCGTCGGCGACCATGCGATTCATCATGTGGCGCATGACGCGCCGCTGACGTCCGACATCGAAGCGGTGGCGAAGCCTGTCTCCGCGTGGATCCGCACTTCCCGCACCAGCATGGGCGTTGGGCTTGATACGGTGGATGCGGTGCAGGCGGCCCTCGCTCCGAGGCCGGACCCACGCGGCGGCATTTCCACCCTGATCCTGCCGGCGGATTGCTCGTGGGGAGAAGGCCGAACGCAGCCGAAGGGCCCCGGCTTTGACGACACGATCACACCTGCGCCGGTGCCGGGCTCCGACATCGAGGCTGCGGCGCGCCTCATCGGCCCCGACACCATGCTGCTCATTGACGGCTCAGGACTCAGGCAAGGGGCTGCCATTGTGGCCGCGGGCCGCATAGCCGCCAAGACCGGTTGCTCGCTCTACACACCGACCTTTCCGGCGCGGGTGGAGGCAGGGCCCGAACTGCCGATCGTCGAGCGCCTGCCGTACTTCCCGGAACAGATCCTGAGCCTCATGGCGTCCGTGAAACGCCTCGTGCTCCTTGGTGCCCAAGCGCCGGTGAGCTTCTTCGCCTACCAAAACCTGCCGGGCTATCTGGTGCCCGACGGCTGCGAGGTGACGACACTCGCCCACAGGCACGAGGACGTGGCGAAAGCGCTTGAAGACTTGGCAAGTGCCCTCGATGCCAATGCCGAACCGGCACGGCCCCAGGGCGAGCGCCCGCCAGTGCCGGAAGGGGGGCTGAGCGCCCGAGCAATTGCTGCCATCGTGGCCGCAAGGGCCCCACAGAACTCCATCGTCGCAGCCGATTCCGGCGGCGGCGGCGCCGCATTCCCGGTCATGCAACGCACGGTGCCCCACTCGTGGCTCAACCTCACCGGAGGCTCCATCGGCGGCGGCGGCCCCGTCGCCCTGGGCGCAGCCATCGCCTGCCCAGACCGCCCGGTGTTTGCCCTGCTGGGCGACGGCGGCGCCATGTACACCAACCAATTCCTCTGGACCGCCGCCCGCGAAAACGCCAACGTAACGACGGTCATCTACTCAAACCGCCAATACAACATCCTCGAAGTCGAATACCGCCGTTTGGGTGTCAACGAAATCGGCCCCAGAGCCGCCAGCATGTTCGACCTCTCAAACCCCGACCTGGACTGGACAAAACTCGCCGAAGCCCAAGGCGTCCCAGCCACCCGAGCCACAACGTGCGAGGACTTCGACGCACAACTCACCCAAGCCATCACCGAAGACGGCCCCCACCTAATCGAGGCCGTGCTCTAGCCCGCCGGCCAAGTACCCGTAGGGGCGGGGCTTGTCCCCGCCCGCGTTGAACGCACCGACGAACTCGGAACGGGACGGGGCAAAGCCGTGCCCTGCGAGGGCCGTGTTGAATGCGCCGACCGTTTCCGGATTACGCGCCTGTCGGCGCGTTGGGAGGGCGGGACGCCCTCCCTCCGAAGGCCCGTGAATCCGCCGCCGCCCGCGGTCAACCGCATCGATGGATTCGAGACGGGCGTCGTAGGGGCGGGGCTTGTCCCCGCCCGTGTTGGATGCATCGACGAACTTGGAACGGGACGGGGCAAGGCCGTGCCCTGCGAGGGCCGTGTTGGATTCGCCGGTGGAGGCGTGCGGCGGGAGGGTTGCGTTCGAGGCCAGGTCGCCTCCGCCGAAGGGTTTGCGGCTGGCCGCCGTTGATTTGGCCATACGGCCCCCCCTCCGAGAAAGGCCGAGGACGGCCTTTCTCGACTCCCCCGCGAGGGGGGAGTGACAGGAAGGGGCTCCGCTCCGGGATTGCGGCGTGTGCGAGGCGGGGAATATTCAAACGTATCGGCGGATTCGGCACGGGCCTCGTAGGGGCGGGGCTTGTCCCCGCCCGTGTCGAACGCATCGACGGACTCGGCACGGGACGCGTAGGGGCGGGGCTTGTCCCAGGGCTTGTCCCCGCCCGTGTCGAACGCATCGATGGACTCGGCGCGGGACTGGCATGGCGGCGGCGTTGTGGATCACGGCATGTACGGCGTTGGGCTTGGCCCCAGTTGCGTCTTTAGCACGTCTTGGGCCATCTCGACGAACTCGCACAACATGGGCCGGGTTTCCCTCGGGTCGATGATTTCCTCGATGTTGAACGCCTCTGCCGTCTTGAAGGGGGAGGCCAGGGCCTCGAGTTTGTCTTCGATTTCGAGGCGCTTGGCTTCGGGGTCGTCGGATTCGGCGATGATGCGGCGGTAGGCGGCGGAGACGCCGCCGGCGATGTGCATGGAGCCCCAGTGTCCCGAGGGCCAGGCAACGCGCTTGAACATGCCGCTGGGGCGGTCGTGGCATTGGCCGGCAACGCCGTAGAGCTGGCGGATGATGACCGAAATCCACGGCATCCGGGTGCGCAGGGTGGCGCAGAGCATCTTTGCGCCGGCGCGAACGATGCCTTGGCGCTGCTGCTCCGGGCCCACCATGAAGCCGGGCTCGTCGGCGAGATAGACCATCGGCAGGTGGAAGGTGTCGCACAGTTGTAGGAAGCGGATCACCTTGACGCCGGCGGAGACGTCCATGGAGCCGCCGAGGCGCTTGGGGTTGTTGATCATCACGCCCACCGGATAGCCGTTCAGGCGACCGAGGCCCACGATACGGGAGCGGCCGTAGTGAGGGGTGATCTCGAAGAAGGAGTCTTGGTCGAGCACGGCGTTTAGGATCTTGCGCGGGTCATAAAGGCGGCGCTTTTCGCGGGGGATGGCGGACAGGAGCGATTCGTCGCGGCGTTCCGGGTCGTCGCCGGTGTCGCCCCTTGGCGGCATCTGCCAGACATTGGCGGGCAGGTAGGAGAGGAAGGCGCGGATCATGTCGAAGGCTTCTTCTTCGCTGCCCGCGAGGTTGTCCACCACGCCGCTCTCGAACACTTGGCTGCGTTCGTCGCCGAGGTCTTCCTTGCTGATGTCGATGCCGAGTGCGGCCTTCACCACGGGCGGGCCGCCGGGGAAGATCTGGCTGATGCCCTTGACCATGACGTTGAAGTGGGCGAGGCAGGCGTCCACGGCTGGCAGGCCGGCCACCGAGCCGAGCACGGCGGCGGCGACGGGCACCTGGCAGAGGAGGTCTTGCACGCCGGGAGTGACGGGATTGGTGGGGATGTAGGTGCGGCCGATCTGCTCGAAGGTCTTGACGCTGCCGCCGGTGGCATCGAGCAGCCGGATGAACGGCAGCCGCCAATCGAGCGCCATCTTCTGCGCGTGGCCGCCCTTGTTGCCAATGGAGCCGTCGGCAGAACCGCCGCGCACGGTGAAGTCGCCGGCGGTGACCACTGTGGGCCGGCCGTCTAGGCGGGCGGTTCCGATGACCATGTTGGAGGGGCGGACGTCGACGAGGTTGTTGCCGTCGTACGTCGCGGCACCGGCAAGGCCACCGATCTCGGCGAAGGTGCCGGGGTCCGCGATCATCTCGACGCGCTCGCGCACGGTGCGCTTGCCGCGCCGGCGCTGCTCGGCGATGCCGGCCTCGCCGCCCATCTGCTCCGCAAATGCGCGCCGCCGTGCGAGTTCCTCGACTTCCGGTTGCCAGACCATGGAATGCGCCTCTCAAGAATGGGATTGCGACGCATTCTACGGGCTTGCTTCGTAGGGGACGGGCCTGTCCGGTCCTGGCGCGCCCTGACGGGCGCGTTGGCAGTTCGCTTGCGCGAACTGCTGTACTTCGACGAGTTCCTCGGTTCATTCGAGACGGGCGACCACAAGGGTCGCCCCTACGAGGCCCGTCTCGAATTCGTCGACAAATTCAACACGGGCGGGGGGACAAGCCCCGCCCCTACGAGGCAGCTCAGGCGAGGGGTTCGCGGAGGAGTTGGAGGAGCTCTTCTGCGCGCAGGCGGCCGGGGGCGTCGGCGTCCTGCAAGAGGCGGTCGGCGAGGTCTTTCTTGTGGTGGTGCAGTTCGACGATTTGGTCTTCGATGGTGCCCTTGGCGACCAGGCGGTAGATGGTTACGGGGCGGGTTTGGCCGATGCGGTGGGCGCGGTCGGAGGCTTGGTCCTCAACCGCTGGGTTCCACCAGGGGTCCATGTGGATGACGTAGTCGGCGGCGGTGAGGTTTAGACCCGTGCCACCGGCCTTGAGGGAGATCAGGAAGACATCGCCTTCCCCGGCTTGGAACGCCGCCGTGCGCTGCGCCCGCGCCTTGGCCGGTGTGCTGCCGTCGAGATACTGATAGGGGATACCGAGTTCCTGCACCACCTCCTCGATGCGCTTCAGGTGGCGCACGAACTGCGAGAAAACGAGCACCTTGTGGCGGTTTTCGCGCAGTTCCAGCAGCACTTCTCGGAACGCCGCAAGCTTGGAACTCGCGGGGGCGCCTTGCTCGCGCACCAAGCGGGGGTCGCAGCAAGCGAGGCGCAGGCGGGTGAGGTGGGCGAGCACCTTGAGCCTTGCCGCCCCCGGTTGGTCGAGGGATTCGCCGCCGAGGTCCTCCATCGCCCGCTGCCTGAGCGCCTCGTAGAAGCTCGCCTCCTCCGCCGACATCTCGACATGCAGGGTGATTTCGGTTCGTTCGGGCAGGTCGTCGAGCACGTCCGTCTTCAGGCGGCGCAGCATGAAGGGCGCGATCAGGCGGCGCAGGCGAGCGCGCGCCTCGGCGTCGTTGTCGCGCTCGATGGGCAGGGCGAAGCTCTCGCGGTAGTGGGCGAGGGAGCCGAGCAGGCCCGGGTTGATGAAGCCGAACAGCGAGTAGAGGTCCATTAGGTTGTTCTGGATCGGCGTGCCCGTGGTGATGAGGCGGAAGCTCGCTGGGATCGCCCGAGCCGCTCGGGCGCGCTTGGTGGCGGCGTTCTTGATCGCTTGCGCCTCGTCGAGCACCGCTGCACGCCAATCCACCTCGGCGATCCGTTCGATGTCGTTCTGCAACAGGCCGTAGGTGGTCAGCACGAGGTCGAAGGGCCCCACATCCTTGAGCCGCTCGCCGCGGCCCGCCGCATCACCCACGTATGGGATGACGTTCAAGGTGGGGGCGAATCGGCGCGCCTCGCCTTGCCAGTTGGCGACCACCGAAGTGGGGCAGACCACCAGTGCCGGGCCTTCCGGCGCAAGCTGCAGAAGCAGCGCCAGTGCCTGCACGGTCTTGCCGAGGCCCATGTCGTCGGCGAGGCAAGCGCCAGCGCCCCAGTGGCCGAGCCGTGCCAGCCAGTGGTAGCCATCGCGCTGATACGGTCGTAGCTCCGCCTGCAAGGTGCTCGGCAGTTCCGGCTCGAAGGCTTGCGCCTCGCTCATGCGCTGGCGCTGCTGGTCCCATGCGGCGTCTGCCTCCACGCTCGCGCCGTCGAGCAGGTCGTCGAAAGCGAGGGCGGTTAGCGGGTGGAAGCGCACGTTCTTGCCGGACGAGGTCGAAAGGCTGCGCAGGTCGTCGAGTTGGCGCCGGAACGAGTTGGTGAGGGCAAGGAAGCCCTGTTCGCCGAGCTTTAGGAAGCGGGAGCCCGGGCTTTCGTCGAGCAGCCGGAAGAGTTCCCTAAGACCCACCGCCTCCTCGTCGTTGATGCGAAGTTCGCCGGAGGCGGTGAACCATTGCTCGGCGGACTTGACGGTGAGGTTGAGCGACCCCGCCGTGGCTCCGGCGACGATGCGGAACGCCTCGCCGTCCGGCCACAGGCAGCGCGCGCCGGCGGCGCCGAGTTGCTCCACGAGTTCGAGGCAAGCTGCGGGTGCGTCCAGTTCCATCGTCCAGTTGCCGGACTCGCCAGCATCGATGCCGTGCAGGGATGGGCAGGCATCGATGACTCGCCGTGCGGCCTCGCGTTCCGCAGCCAGGTTGCGCCGCGCCTGCACCGTCTCGCCGTCCTCCACCGCGAACACCGTGCTGCCGCCAGTGCCCGGTGCCAAGTACACGTCTGAGCCCGGCACCGGCGCGACCAGCATGTCGGCGATGAGGCCCGAGCCATTCGGCACCAGTCGAAGCCACGGCTCGGGGTCGGCGGGCACTTCCCGCGCCGCCACGGCCTCGTCGCCGGCGCTTTGGACGCGCACCTCGGCCGCCAAGGCCGCAATGGCCGTGAGGAAGCGTGAGCGGACGGCAGCAGGTAGCTCCAAGCCCCCTTCGGGGACGATGTCGCAGAGCTTGCGCTGGCTGTCGGTGAACCTCGTCACCTCGATGCGGGTGTCACTCGGCACCGATCCAGTGAACCGGTTGGTGGGCCCCGGGTGCGGGTTCATGCGCAGGATCGCGCCCCCCTCGCCAGCCTCTTCGACGATCAGTTCCGGTTCGCGCTCGACGACCTGCACGGCCTTGCCGTCGGATTCGACATGGGGATGACCCACGAGGGCGTGCACGGCTGCCCAAGCGGCGTCTTCAATACCGCCCTGCAAGTTCCCGAGGGCTGCGATCGCGGTGCGGTCCTGTTCGGACAGGAAGTCCATCCCGCGGGCCTGGACCGCCAGCCGGTAGCGATCCACCAGCCGACCCTTGGTCCACTTGCCGCCCCTGGTTGCCTTCTGCTCGCGGCAACTCAGTATCGGTACGTCCTCATGCTCGTACCAGACGCTGGGCCTTGAATGGGGGGCGGAAGGCATGTGGCTCGTTTGGACTTCCCACACCAGCCGTCGCTGCCCGGCATTGGCGCGAGGCCCGGTCTTGGAAGACCTCGACTTTGCGGCCATTTCCTCGAGCGCCGCGAGGGAGTGATGCCATGCTGGCAGGGGCCTTGCCGCGTCCGCGAGCGTTATCGTTCCGAGCGCGTGGTGGAGGTGCTGCGCGGAGGCCTCGTGGTTATCTTCGGATACTCCGGAGCGCGCCAGCATTTCGCGCGCTTCTGCCTCGATCCAGCGATGGCCGTGTCGCCGCCCGACTTCGAGCAGGAGCTCTGTCTCCGCCTGCCAATCCAGGGGGAGGACGTACGCATCGCCAGCAAGAGCCTGAGCCTGCCACAGCGAGCTCAGGCACTTGCCCATGAGGCCCATGGCGGTGTGGCCGAACCAGTCGACGCTGCGGTGAACGGCTTGCAGGCGTTGTTCCGCCGCCAACCCCAGCAGCCGGTGCAAGTCGGGGTCGCGGGCGAGCTTTTGGCCGGTCCGGAGCACGCGCTCCAGCTCGCCTTGGGGCGCGAGGTCGTGGCTGCGTACCCATGCGACGAGCGCAAGTGAAATGGCGCGGTGGGGCGGATAGACGTTTCTCTTGCGGGTGCCGGCGCGCTCGGCGGCAAGAGCCGTCTCGATGTACTTGGTGGCTGCCTCGTCGTCGCCGCGCAACATGGCGACCAAGGCTTGGGTGCTAGCGTGCGCCGTGGTCCAGAACTTCTGACCCAAAGCATCGCTCGGCGGCTTGTCGAAGAGAGCCAGCGCTTGATCGAACTGCCCGCGCAGAACGTGGAGGAATGCCGCCTCGTCGATGTGGTCCGTCGGCTCGGCGGCGTGGTCGCGCCAGGCTTGCAGCGCCAAGTCTGGGTCGATGCCGATCTCGATGCTGGTGGCCAGGAGTGCCTCGACGCCAGCCGCGCGGTAACGCTCCGGGAAGGTGGGCAGCAATTCGATTCCGCCCGGATAGGCGAGAAAGCGAAACTGGTGCGCTCTCGTGGCAAGCTCGTCCGCTTGATCGAACTCGCCCGCCACCAGCAGATTGCGCAGACGTCGCTCGATCCCGATGTCGTAGCCCAGCGGACCGGTGTGGTTTTTCGTGAAGGGATGCGCGAGGAATCGGGCGAGATTGCCGGATTCCTTAGCGCCCAGGGTTGCGGGGATGCATGCAGACAGGTCGATCAACGCCCGGGTCTTGCCCTTGCGCTGCGCCAGCCCTTGAGCGATCAGTTCGCCCTTCGCCTGCCGGAAGTTGGCGAGGTTGAATCGGGGGCTCGGTTCGTGGTTCGCAAAGGCGGTGCGCGCAACATTCCACGCTTGCTCCGAACCCATCGTTTCCGGGTAGGCGATGGCGAGCACTTGGAGGAAGAGCTCGGCTGCCGGCGAAATGGTGCGTTGTTCCTGCGTTACATCGGGAAATAGAGCTTGTGTCACTGTCTTCCTGTTGTTGGGCTGGGACTTGGCTATGGCCCCGCCCGAAGCGGAGTGCGAGTGTGTCCCGGCGGCTCGAACGCGCCGCGCCACGCGCCCCGGCGCTGGCGTTGCGCTTCCTTCTCCGCATCGCTCAGGAGCCAGGCGGCGTCACCTTCGCCCATGGCGTAGCCGGCGACCACCATGAGATAGGCGAGGTTCGCTTCGGTGAAGAGATCCTCGTCGGTCTCGGGCAGGGCCATACCCTCTTCAATCACGGTGCAAAGGCCCAAGTTGGGGTAGGCGACAAGGCAAAAGACGGGCTTGTCGCGCACCAGCGATTGCAAATGGATGGTCGCTTCTTGTCCGCACGGATAGACGACACCGTCGGCATCCATGCAGGTTTGATCGGGACGCAGTGCCTCGATGCCGGCCAGCACGACTACCTCGTCGCCTTCGAGGATCAGCGTTTCACCGTCGATGGCGTTGGCGCGAGCGGGCCCCAACGGCACCCACTCGTCGCGGCCCATCGCCTCGAACAACTCGCTATTGGTAACGAGCACGCCGACAGCCGCCACGACAGCCGCCAAAGCCGTCCGCGCCAGACCCACGCGCAGCCGTTTGCCGTGCAGTCGCTCGTGAATCTGCTTGAGCGGCGGCAGCACCCGCAATACGCCGTAGGCCATGATGGCGAGCGTTGCGATGGCGTACGCCGTGAGCTCCGGCTTCGTATCAACCGAGGCGGCCATGCCTTGCAGGAGCGTGGCCGTGAATATGAGGCCAATGCTGCTGCCGAAGAACAGGCTCCAGTTCCAAAGCAGCACCGAAAAGCCCGACAGCGGGGCGAAGTAGCGCAAGTTGTCGGCGGCGAAGACATCGAGCACCGGCGGATCGAGGCGAAAGATGTCGCGCGCCATGGCGGCGGTCAGGTCGTCGTCGGCGAGCGCCGCAAGGAGCATCTTTAGCCGGCTGGCCGTCAGCCAGAACAGGAACATGGCGAACGCAAGGCAGGCTATGGGCAATACCGAAAGCGGGATGTCGAACTCGCCAACGGGCAACGTGCCTTCGCCAGCACCGATCAGATTCACGAGCGCGGCGAGGAAGATGGTCACGACCGTGCCCGCGAGCGAAATCCAGAAGAGGTTCGAGAGGGACTCGATGGAGCGAACCAATGCTTCGGCAGGAATCGACAAGGGACTGATTCCGGCGTAGTCGGTCAGGCGCAGTCCTGGATCGGGCGTGTCTCCATCTCGAAGGGCTGTGGCTCGTGGTGCGGTGCGGGCCGGCACCGGTTCGCTAGGCGACGGCGCCGTCGACATTTCGTTGACCGGAAGCAGGGCCGCCTCGGCTTCCACTTCCACCGGTGCCCCGAAAGGCAGTTCCGCGACGCCAATGGCGGAACGCGAGTGTCGACCCCTTTCGCCGAACACCTCGAGCAAGAGCTCGGAGAAGCCGTTGATCACGCCAGGCAAGGCGTTGAAGCCCGGTGCCGCATTGACCATCCCGAATGCCTTGCGCCACTCCACCCGGTCTAGGTCCACGCCGGCGGCTTGCAGGCTCGCCAACATGCCGAGCGCCACCTGCCGCGCCGCTTGGTAGGCCTCGTCGGCATCCACCTCGGCGCCGACTTTCCCGAGCGGCTTCGCCAACTTGCCGTCGGCATCGAAGGGCAGGTGGCCGGCGATGGTGATGCGCCTTCCGGACACATGCACGGTGTCGAACTTCTGCCCCGGAATGCGCATCGCCGGCGGCAGCTCAAGGCCCAGTTCAGCCAAGCGTTCGAGAGCGGAAATGGCTGTAGCCTCCGACCACACGGCGACGCGACAAGCATACGGCGATTGGCGGGGGTTGGCACGATCCGATGCACGTGGGGTAAGTTCAGGAAGCCGGCGAGCGAGAGCTGTTGAGCCTGCACGAGGGCAACCTAGGCAACCTAGTACGCTATAGCCTTCGCTTGCCGACTCGGCAAGTGGAAGCAGGTGTGGGGTCGATAGGACGGTGGCAGAGGCGATGGACATGCAAGAGGACGTGACTTCCTCAACCTCCGGCGACTTGCCCAAGGTCGCGGAGGCGGACACGGTGGTGGCGCGGCTGCGGGCCGAGAACGCGCAGTTGCGGGCAGAACTGGCGCGGGCGAAGGGGGATGGAGCGGGGCTCGGCGTCGATGGCGCGGCCACCGGGGACGGATCGTGGCAAGAGGCGATGCGGCTTGGCATTGCCTATGCGGACAATCGCTCGTCCACCAGTGCCGCGTCTGCCGGCCATTTGCTGTCGCAGCTCTCCGGGCTCTCCAAGGAGCGCATGAAGGCCGGGCGCATCGCCAACAGCAGCGATTTCGACTATCTGCCTCGCCCGAGTGCCGACGAGGCGCAACTCGAAGCCGACTTCGTGCGCTGGGGCTATTGCCTGGTGGCAGACGCCATGTCGCCGAGCCAGGTGCGGGCGCAGGTGGAGCGCTTGGTTGCGCAAGCCGAAGCCGAGAGGCAGCGAGATTCCGCAATCATGACGAGCCGAAACGAAGAGGCCCAGCTCGTCAACAACCTCGTGCTCAAGGGGCAGGTGTTCCGAGACGCCGTGGAATTCAAGGAGTCCGCCGCCCAGCGTGGGCCGCTGGTGGACAGGCTCCTCACCAAGGTGATGGGCGAGGGATTCGGCCTCGGCTGCGCCCACGGCTCCATCGTCCACGAGGGCGGCGGCTTGCAGGAGCTGCACATCGACCAGGGCGGCATGCCGATGCCCTACCCGCCGTTCCCGTTCGGCTCCCTCATCATCTGGGTCTATACCGAGTTCAACCTCGCGAACGGCGCAACCTACGTTGTGCCGGGGTCTCACCGCAGTGCCGGTGGTGCGACGCTGTTTCGCGACGGTGCGGATCTGGTGCAACTCGTGGACGGCGAACCAGGCCTCGTGGCCATCTGCGCGCCCGCCGGTACCTGCATCCTCACCGATACCCGCGTGCTCCACTGCGGCGGCCGCCGCACCGCCCCCGGCACCCGCTACGCCATGCGCTGCCACTACAACCGCCATTTCATCCGCGCCCTGCACGAACAGTCCAAGGCAAACCTGCACGTGCCCACGGAGACGTGGGAGCGCCTCTCGCCGCGCTTGAAACAGATGATGGGCATCACCGTGAACGACCAGTCGCCGACCGGGGAACTGTCTGGGGCCCATCGGACGGGATAGGAGGCTGTCCGATTTTGGCGTGGGCCTTGGTTTGTTGGTGGCGTTGTTCGGGGCTGGCGCTTTGTTGGCGTTGTCTGGGACGCGGGGTGCGGTGGCTCTGACCGGCTCCGCTGCATGCGCGCCGTCGGCACGCTTAGAGGGCGGGACGCCCTCCCCCCAGACAGGCCCTCGCATGCAGGGGCTGTTCTATTGGTGGCGGTGCGTGTTGGGGGGAACGCGGTTAGCGCCACAAGAACCGTTGCCTTCGGACAACGCTTCTTGCCCCAGCCCAAGCCGCCCTATCGCCCTGTCGGCATTCGGCCGGCTTGCGCCGTCCGAAGTCCGACAGGCTGTTAGGCTAGTCGTCATACAAGAGGCGATGAGGGGCCTTCATGTTTGACCGCACTACCATTCTGGCAGGCGCGTTTGTTCTTGTTGCTGCATCGGTGTTTGCCGCGCCGGTGCAGCTTGACAGCGGTGCCGTCGAAGGTGTGGCCGTCGAGTCTGATCCTGCCGTGCAGGTGTTCCGAGGGATTCCCTATGCGGCACCGCCGGTCGGAGAGTTGCGGTGGACGCCGCCGCTGCCGGCGCCGGCCTGGGAAGGTGTGCGCTCGGCCCGGGAGTTCAGCGGCGCATGTCCGCAAGGGCCGGGACTTGCACAGATGATGGGAGTGCCGCTACCGGATCCGAGCGAGGATTGCCTGTACCTGAATGTCTGGTCCGGTGCGGTCGGACAGGATGCCAAGCTGCCGGTGATGGTGTGGATCCACGGCGGTGGCCTTTCGCTCGGCTGGGGGCATCAGACGATGTACGACGGCGTGAGGCTGGCGCAGCAAGGCGTCGTGCTCGTGTCGATCAACTACCGGCTTGGTGCGTTGGGGTTCCTCTCGCATCCGCTGCTCGATGGGGAAGGCGGTGTGTCCGGCAACTACGGCCTCATGGATCAGGTCGCCGCGCTTGAGTGGGTGCAGCGCAACATCGCCGCGTTCGGCGGCGATCCGGCGAACGTGACCATCTTTGGCGAGTCGGCTGGCGGCACGAGCGTCTATGCACTCTTGGCGTCGCCACACTCGAAGGGGCTGTTCCATCAGGCCATCGCGCAAAGCGCTTGGGTGATCGATGGCAACTTCCTTCCCTCGGAGCGAGCCGCAGCGAGCGGAGGCGCGTGGGCGAAGCAGCACTTTGCCGAGGCCGATTCCGCCGACAAGCTGCGAGCGATCGATGCGGCTCGGCTGGTGGCGGCGCAGGAACAGGGCTTCAACGTCGCCGTGGCCACGGGTGGCGGCTTCCTGCCCGAGCACCCGCAGGCGATCTTCGAGGCGGGCGGGCAAATGAACGTACCGCTCGTCGCCGGCACCAACACCGACGAGGGCACGATGTTCGTTGGCATGCTGCCGTTCGAAACCGTCGATGCCTACAAGGCAACCATCTCCGGCATGTTCCCGGATCATGCCGAGACGATCCTCGCACTCTACCCCGCTGCCGACGATGCTGCGCTCTTTCAGGTGAAGAACCAGATCATCGCCGACACTTGGTTTGCCCAGGCAGCGCGCAACATGCTGGCTGCCTGGGCGCAGGTGTCATCGCCGGCCTTTCGCTATCACTTCAGCCGTCGCTCCAGCGCGATGCCGATCATGGGGGCGGCCCATGCTGCGGAAATCGTGTACGCATTCGATAATCTAAGGCCGCCGGCGGCAGAGCAGGAGGTGGACCAGGCGCTGGCCGACGCCATGACCCGCTATTGGGTGCAGTTCGCCACCACCGGCAATCCGAACGCCGATGGGCTGCCGGAATGGCCGGCGTACGAAGCGGAGACGGACCTGCATCTGGAGCTTGGCGACGAGGTGAAGGCGGGGGAGGGGTTCCGCAAAGAAGCCATCGATACACTCAACAGCATCCGCACAGCGATGGCGGAAGGGGGCCAATAGCCCCCGCGCCCGGAAGATGATGCGCCAATAGACGCGCCGGTGTCGAAGGAATGCGCTACGCCAGAATCTCGAGCAGCTTGGAACCCACCGTATAGACCGCGAAGCTGATATAGGTGGCGGCGCCGATGGATACCATGACGATGTTCACCGGGCCGGGCCTGGCGCCTTCCGGCAGGTGCCGCAGGTTGATGTAGAGCACCATCGGCACGTAGGCGGCCATCGCGAAGCCTCCGAGCATGGCGCTGATGAAGAAGAAGTCGAGTGCCGTCACCTCGAAGGTCTCGAAGAACCAGGTGGCGAGCACGCCGAGGGCGCTGAGCCCCACCGCGAGGCCAAAGTAGAGGCGATTGGCGGCGAAGCGGTGCATGGCGTTGAAGTTGGTGTGCAGGAGGTCCACCCACTGCCGGGTGCCGCCGTCGAGGCCGGCGAGCACGCTTGAGAAGAGCGCGGCGATGCCGATGACCAGGAACAGGTAGCGTCCGCCCGTGCCCATGGTGCCTTCGAGGATCAGCGCGAGGTCCCACACCAGTTGCCCTTCCGCCGGCACGATGCCTTGCGGATACAGCACCACGAGTGCGCCGAACATGAACAGGAACATGGTGAAGGTGTTGGCGATCCAGAAGAAGATGGCGCTGTCGAGCACCACGAAGCGATGCCAGTCGCGGAAGCGGCGCAGGTTCTCGGCGGTGGCGGGAAAGCGATAGCCGATCTCGCTGTCGCCTCGCTGCGCCTCCCGCAAGGGGTTGATGAGCACGGGTATGCGACCGCCCATGCCGATGTTCTTGTCGCGCAGGTAATAGGCATAGAAGAGGTTGCCTAAGCCCCCGGCACCGGCGAAGACGAAGGCGCCGAAGAAGCGGTTGAAGGTGAACTCACGGTCGAGCTCGATGTGGCCGAAATTGAGGATGCCGCCGACCATGTCGCCGACGTCCGCCAGCGTGCCGACGCTGAAGGCCACCACCAACAGGCCAATCACGATCACCAGAACCATGAAGACGATGGAGCGCTCCACCGAGGCATAGATGCGCCTCGGGCCGAACACGATGGCCAGCGCAATGAGGGCCACCACTGCGGTCCAGAACCAATCGGGGCCGGGTCCGTTCTCGCCGAAAAAGAGGTTCTTGATGGCGACTCCGGCGGCGCGCCCCCATCCCGGCAGGAAGACGCCAATGAACATGAGGGTGAGGAAGAAGACGGGCCAGAAGCGAGAGAGCCTGGCAAATCCGGTGAAGGCGCTTTCCCCTGTCGCCACTGCCCAGCGGCCGATCTCGATGTTGATCCACATTTGCAGGAAGACGCCGAGCGCCGCGGCCCACATCATGTCGGGGCCGAACCGGGCGGTGATCCAGGGCCAGAGGATGAGTTCGCCAGAGCCGATGGCCATGCCGATCATCACGGCGCCCGGCCCTGTCATCCTCCAGAAACTCTTCTCGCGGACGGGCAGGTCCGCGCTTTTGAGATCCGGAATCTCCCGAAACTTCATGCTTGTGCTCTCGCTTGCAAAGCCTTCAGGAAGTGTGGCCGTGGCGATTCGCGGGCCACCAGGTGCGATCGAGCACCTGTCCTTGGGAGTACGGTGGGGTGTTTGGAACGTCGCTCGCGTGGATGCCATCTTCCTCCAGACCATCGAGCGCGTTGCGGCGGGCGATCTGAAACTCCTTCTGCCAACGCTGAGAGAGTTTCGATCGGAGGCTTGGGCTGTCGTCCAAAATGCGTTGGATCTCGTCGCGGCTTCGGCGCACCGTGTGCCGCCAGACGCGGCGTGGGTCCGCGGCTGGCGAGTGTTCAAGCCTGAGGAGATGCTCGTAGATCACGCCGATCAAGGTGTTGACCGACCGAAGGTCTCTGCGTCCCATGTCTTCGATCTCGTCGGCGGTGTTGCGCCAGTCGATGGGCAGATTGATGCGTTCGCCGGGAGCCTGCCGCAGTAGTGTGGCCTGCTCTTGGGTCCAGCGAAAGAAGTCCGTTTCGTAGAGTTCGGCTGGGTCGGACATGTGCTGCTTCGCCCTTGTCGGCGTGCTGTGCGCTTCTCTTTGACAGGAGCCGAGCTTCATTCTCCCGCTTCGGTCGCTACCGGGCAAGCGCATTCGCAGGGCTCGGTGAACTGGAGGTACACGCCCCAGCCGAACAAGATGCTTAAGGTGATGCAGGAGGCGATGACGCCGGCGCCGACGATCTTCATGCCGGCCGGTTCACGGGGTGGTTCGGGCGTCGCTGGTGTGGGAAGCGGCTCGCTCATGCGGTTCTCCCGGACTGGAGTTCGACGAAGGTTGCGTAGGTGCCGCCGGCGGAGACGAGTTCGGCGTGGGTGCCGGATTCCACGACTTCGCCATCGTCGAGGAAGTAGATGCGGTCAGCCGAGCGGATGGTGGAGAGGCGGTGGGCGATGACGATCACGAGCCGGCCTTCGCGTGCCTCGCGCAAGTTGGCCATGAGGCGGTTCTCGGTTTGTGGGTCCAGCGCCGCCGTGGGCTCGTCGAGGATCAGGATGGGCTTGTTCGAGACCAGTGCCCGAGCGATGGCGATGCGCTGCTTCTGGCCCACAGAAAGCTTGGCGCCGGCACGGCCGAGATGGGTGTCGTAGCCCTCGTCGAGACCGTCGATGAAGTCCGCTACGCCGGCGATGCGGGCCGCCTCGCGCACTTCCTCGTCCGTTGCCCCTCGCCGGCCCATGCGGATGTTGCCTTCGATGGTGTCGTTGAAGATGCTGGTTTCCTGGAACACGAACGCCACCTGCCGGCGCACGGCGGCGAGGTCGAACGGCGTCAGTTGCCGGCCATCGAGGTAGTAGCGCCCTGATGTCGGCGTCAGCAGCGCCGGGATCAGGTAGGCGAGGGTGGACTTGCCAGCTCCCGTTGGCCCCGCCAGTGCCACCATCTGGCCGATGCGGCCCTCGAAATCGATGCCGGTCAGGGCGCGGGTGCCGTCGGGATAATCGTAGTCCACCCCTTCGAGCCGCACGCCCTCGGTGAGGGCGAAGGCGTCGTCGAACTCCTGCCGTTCGCGGTCGCCTTCGAGTGCCTCCACCGGCGCGTCGAGAATGGCAAACACCCGTCGCATCCCGGTGACGTTCTCTTGCAGGCTGAACCAGAGCCGGCCGAGATACACCGAAGATGCGGCGATGGCGCCGAAATAGCCCCAGATCACCCACCAGTCGCCTGGCGCGAGCCGACCTTCGATGAACTCTGGCGCGAGGAAGTAGAAGACGAGGAAGATCATGCAAACGCCGATGACGGTGGTGGTGAAGCCGCTCAGCACGTTCACCAGCACCACGCCGCGAAAGCGCTTGAAGGAATCGGCGCTGGCGGCGGCAAAGCGGGCGTGGTCTTCCTTGCCGCTGCCCACGCCCTGCACCGCCATCACGTTGGCCATCTCCTCCTCGATGGTGGCGGTGGTGACCGAGCCTGCCTCCCGCGCCAGCGTGCCCTGGCGGCGCATCAGGCGGGCGAAGTAGAGCACTCCGGCGAAGGACAGCGGCGCCACCGCCAGGGCGCACCACACCACAACGGGAATGTTCCGAAACACGAGGAACATCATGAGGATGGTGGTGGCGAGATTGACTGCCGAAGTGGCTGGCCCCACCCACAGATTGAAGATGATGTTGGAAATCGACGGCGTGTCGTACATGCCGCGATAGACCACATCGCCAATGGAGCGGTCGTTGAAGTCGGTGACCCGGTGGGCGTTGAAGCGACCGAACAGTTCGCTGCGCAGCCGATGGTTGAGGCGATGGGTGATGCGGATGTGCCAGAGCGCCTCGAACAGGCCAAAAAGACCCCCGACCAGGGAGTGCATGTTGTTGGCGTCGTTCTCCGACTTGGTGGCGGTGTCCTGTCCCTGCGCCAGTTCCGTTTCGGTGCTGCTGCGCTGGGCGCCATCCGTGCCGTAGGCGCCGGCTAGCACCACCATGAGCAGGAACAGGGCGCCCATGAAGAAGACGGTCTCATAGGCCGAGAGCGGTTCCACCATCGCCAGGAGCGGCTTGAAGAAGAACGGCGGGATGCTCTCGACGGTTGCGCTAGGGTCTGAATCCCTGAGGACGATGTAGTCGATCACCACCTTGGCTGGCCACGGCAGCACGAGAATCCAGAAAATGCTCGTCATCTGCGCCGCCGCCTTCACCGCGAGGTCGAAGCGGAACACGAACGTGTAGCGCATCGCGCGGCCGATGATGCGGAGCGCTTCGCCGCTCGTGATGGTCTCGGGGGCTTCGGCCGCTCGCGCCGGGGCCTGTTGCGGGATTGCGGCTTCTGCCACCGTCAGCCTCCCGCGGCCGTGCCGACCGACTCGATCTCGGCGTTCACGAAATCGCGATAGGCGGTGGGACGCGCCATCAGCTCGTCGTGGCTGCCCGTGTCCGCGACCACCCCATCCCCCAAAAAGACAATCCGATCCGCCTGTCGCACGGTGGACAGGCGGTGGGTGATGAGGAACACGGTGCGCTGCTCTGCCCATTCCTTGATGCGATTCATGATGCGCAGTTCATGCACGGCGTCGAGGGACGCCGTGGGTTCGTCGAGAATCAGGATGGGCGTGTCCTTGAGCACGGCGCGGGCGATCACCAGCCGTTGCCGCTGGCCGGTGGAGAGCTTGGATGCGCGTTCGCCGAGGAAGGTGTCGTAGCCGTCGGCGAGGCGATCGACGTATTCGTCCACGCAAGCGACCCGCGCCGCGGCGCGCACTTCCTCGTCGCTGGCGTCCGGACGGGCGTAGCGGATGTTCTCGAGCAGCGACTTCGAGAACAGGATGTTCTCCTGGGTCGCCAGCGCAATGTTGTTGCGCACGGACTCGAAGGTGAAGTCGCGGATGTCCTCGCCGTCGAGCGTGATGCGGCCGCCGTGGAATTCGAGCATGCGCAGCAGGAGCAGCATGAGGGTCGTCTTGCCGGTGCCGGTGGGGCCGAGAATGGCGGTGACTTCACCGACCTTGGCTTCGAACGTCACGTCGGTGAATACCTCGCGCCCCGGATAGCTGAACCGCACCTCGTCGAAGCGAATGCTGTCTTGCACGGGCGGCAGGGCGCGGGCGTCTGGCCGGTTGTGGACATCCGGCGTCAGGTCGAGAATTTGGTACACCCGGCCAAGGCCAATGGCCACATCCTGGAGGCGACCCCAGAGCTTCACGAGACCGTCCGTGGCGGCCATCGACTGCTTGGCGTTGGAGCGCGCCTGGTCCTGGCCGCCGAGATTCCAGAGCCCAAAGCCGAACGCCAGCAGGAAGTCGCGCAGGAAAGTCTCCGCGCCGTCGTAGGCAAAGAGCGCCGCCCGCAGCTCAATGAAGGCGAGCGGGGCGACCCCGAACAGGAAGACGAAGAAGCCGAACAGCATCAGCCGCACCCGGGCATCGTGGGCGGCGGCGAAGGCACCCACCGAATCGACATCGAACATGCGCTGCCGCTCGCCCTCCAGGCCGTTCACCTTGATGGTTCGGATGCCCTCGATGGATTCCTGAATGGTGGAGGTGAGCGCGGCGTTGCGCTCGCGCGCCATCTTGAAGCCAGCCCTGAGCGGCGCCGACATGCGCTTGCCGAGCCACAAGAGCGGAAACCATGAACAGAGGAGCACGAGGCCCAGCATGGGGCTGAACGCGGTCACGACGGCGAGGCCCATGAAGAAGCGCACGCCAGCCATGAACGTGTCCATGATCACTTGCAGGATCTGCGTCACCATGGCGCTGTCCTGGAACACGCGATAAATGGAATCGCCGGTGCGCGAGTCGGCATGGAACTTCAGCGACAGCGACTGGAACTGCCCCATCAGGTGCAGGCGCAGGTTCTGGTTGATGCCCTGGAGGATCCACACGCGGTAGTAGTGGATGGCGTGGCCGATCAACTCGCCGAGGGAGGTGGACACGGTGGCGAGGATCAGGACGCCAAAGATCACCTGATACTGCTGCGCCTTGGTGAGCGACTCCACCTCCACCCACTCGGCCGGATCGAGGAACAAGAGCGACGCGGCCAGCGGCGCCATCGGCTCGTTCAGGATGATGTTGTTGTACATCAGCCCGAAGTTGACGGCCGCGAAGAAGACACCGATGCCGGTGGCGAAGATGGCGAGCCCAATGTAGGTGAGGCTGTGCCCGAACATGGGCTTGAGATACGGCCAGATGCGAACGAGCACCCCGACCACGTCGAGGAAGTGGATGCGCGACGGATCGATCTCCCTCAGCCGCTCCGACTCGACCCGAATGCCCTCGACAGAACGACGGATAAACGCCCTGAGGCCCACGCGGCCTTACCTCTTCGTCCCGAATCGAGCCTCGCCCATGTCTCCGCACGTTCCCCTCTCGCGCCGTCGCACCATAGCCCCATTGGCCGCCGATTGCAGCCCGGAATGCGCCCAGCGCAAGGCGGCATGGCCAAGGGAGTGACGGGGAGGGCTTCGTTCGGGGATTGTGGGCGTACGGGCGTTGGGTCGGCGGCCCCCCCTCCGAGAAAAGCGGGGACGCTTTTCTCGACTCCCCCGCGAGGGGGGAGTGACAGGAAAGTGCGCGCCACCACCGTTGTAGGGGATGCGAGGGCCTGCCTGTCTCCCCTCCTCGCGGGGGAGTCGAGAAACGGCGTTCCTCGCAGTTTCTCTTGAGGGGGGGCGCCTGCGGGCTGTGCAGGGGCGCTAGTCCGCGCTAGCCGCGGAACACGCCCCAGCGTTCGCGGATGCCGCGGGCTTCGTCGGTGTGGCCGAGGGCTTCCCGGGCGGCGGCAATCAGCAGCCAAGCGTCGCGAGCTTCTTCGCCGCCGGGGAGGAGGAACAGCAGTCCTTTGCGGGCGTTCTGTTCGGCTTGGGCGAACTGTCCGGCGTTGAACTGCATCCTTGCCAGGCGTAGCCAGAGGTCGCCGCGACGCGGCTCTATGCGTATGGCGCGCTCCAGCGTTTCCACGGCCTCGTCGGTGCGGCCGGTTGCGGCAAGCTGGCCTGCGGTGTCAAGCAGGGCCACGGAGACGGTGGATTTGGGTTCTTCCTCAACGTCCGGTTCAAGTGGTCGCTGGCTCGGCTCGCGTGGCTCCGGCTCGGGTACGGGCCGCGTCGTGACTTCAGGAATCGCCTCCACCACCGGCGGCGGCGCCGGCACCTGGCACCCAACGAGCAAGATTCCGACCAGCACAAGGGTGGGGGTGTGCCGCAACTTTGTCCCCTGCTCAGTATCCACGGGCCTTCGGAGGGAAGGCATTCTGCCAACGCGCCCGGAGGGCGCGCCCCTAGCGCCGAAAGGCGCTTTTCGTTCTAGAAAATGCATGATCAGCGTGCCTGGCGGCACGCTAGGGAAGGCAAGATGCCTTCCCTCCGAAGGCCCGTCAGCATCAACGCGCCGGATACTTCGCCACCGCCTCCTCATTGGGCTCCGTCCCCCACCCCGGCGTTTCCGGCATGTGCAAATGGCTGTCCCGGATGTCGGGCGCAACGGTAAACAGCTCCGCATCTCTCGGCACGCGGTCGATGTCTGTTTCCATGATGCGCAGGTTCGGCGTTGCGGCGCTGAAATGGGCGCTGATCATGGTGGAAAGGTGGCCGTAGTAGTTGTGCGGCGCCACGTTCACTTGATGCGCGGCGGCGGTGGCGGCGATCTTCATCGACTGCCACGCGCCGTTCCACACCACGTCGATGATGGCCACGTCCATCGCCCGCAGGCGGAAGTAAGGCAAGAACGCCGGCAGCGTCAGCAGGGACTCGCACGAGGCGATGGTGTGCGGGCTCACGGCGCGCACGTCGGCCAGCGCTTCCGGGTATTCGGTGTCGATCTCCACCCAGAAGAAATCGAAGTCTCGAAGCTCCCGCAGGATGCGGCGATAGCCCTCGGAGTTGGCGTTGTAGTTGAGGTCCAGGAGGATGTCCATGCCCTCCCCGGCACCCTCGCGGAACGCTTCGAGGTGCCGTCTGAGCTCGCGGATCATGTGCTTCTCGGCGTTGCGGTCCGGCGCGTAGGGGGAACCGAAGCCCGGTGCCCAGCCCTTCACCCGGCCGCCGCTCTCGACCTCGCTGAAGTCGAAGATGTTGGTCTTGAGTCCTGTGAAGCCCTTCTCGCGCACCTCCTGCCCCAGCGCCCGCACGTCGTCGAGCGTTTTCACCGGCGGCGGATAGAAGTCGCCCCGGCCGATCCGCCAGGTGCCGCAATGCGACCAATACACCCGCACCGCATCGCGCACCTTGCCGCCCAGGAGGTCGTAGCACGGCACGCCTAGGGTCTTCGCCTTGGCGTCGAGCAGGGCGTTCTCGATGGCGCCTATGCCCATCGCCATGACGCCGCTCATCGACTGTCGCGCTCGCCCATGCAGCCGCGCAAACACCCGCTCGACATCATGCACGCGCTCGCCGAGCACCATCGGCGTCAGCTTCTCCACCACCGTGGTGACGCCGATGGCCCCCTGATGCTCGTCGTATTCCGACCAACCCACCACTCCATCCTCGGTGGTGAGCTTGACGAAATGGTAGTTGCGCCAACCAGAATCACAGTGACGCGTCTCGATGCTTCGGACTTTCATAGGGCTCCCCGCATGGCCGAGTTGCGAACGATACATGGCTTGATTGCGTGCCGGGCGTGCTTTGTTCGACGCCATTGACGAGAGGGCATGCGGCCTTCCATGTGCAGCCTCGTTGTTCGCGAAGGCCAGGGCGGGGCCTCCGGAGGGAAGGCATTCTGCCTTCCCTAAGCGCCGCAAGGCGCTTTTCTCTTCAAGCGCGGCATGTGGCGCGCCAGCGGCGCGCAGGGAAGGCAGAATGCCTTCCCTCCGAGGGCCTTCACTTCCACGGGCGCTGCCTGTGGCCGGACTGCGGGGCGTTCCGCTTCGACGCCGGACCTGGCCCGGCTGCCACTACAATCCGCCATTCAAGCCACCCAAGGGACATCGCATGAAGGCGCGACTGCGGACCTTTCTCCTCTTCGCCGTCGCGATGGCGGCGTCTTGGTATGTCGGCGCGTTCGTCTCGCCCACGTTCAGCGTCACCGAGACGACTCTCGATGCCCAGATGGCCGAGTCGGGACAGCCCTACTACATCGCCCAAGGCCAGCGCACCTACTTCGATGCCGTGCCGATTGCCGACAGCCGCCTGGCGGCGGCAGCGGCGGGCGGCGAGCCGCCGGGCATTACCGAGGAGTACGTCGTTGACGACAGCGGCGCCGCGCCGACCTACCAGAAGCTCGACGCGCAGTTGCACTGGGGCTTCTGGTCGCTGTTGCCAGCCGTGGTGGCGGTGATGCTTTGCTGGCTGACCCGCGAGCCCGTCACGTCGCTGCTCGGCGGCATCGTCTCCGGCGCCCTAGTCCTTGGCCAGTACGACCTAACCGGCGCCGTACTGATCCCGTCGCTTGCAACCACCAACGCCGCCAGCATCTTTGTGCTCTATCTGTGGCTGCTCGGCGGCCTGATGGGGGTTTGGTCCCGCACCGGTGCGGCGCAGGCGTTCGCGGAGTTCATGACCCGCCACGTGGTACGCGGCCCCCGCACCGCCAAGCTCACCGCATGGATGCTCGGGGTGATCTTCTTTCAGGGCGGCACCATGAGCACTGTGCTGGTGGGAACCACCGTCAAGCCCATCGCCGACCGGGAGAAGGTGAGCCACGAGGAACTCTCCTACATCGTCGATTCCACCTCCTCGCCCATCGCCTCGCAGCTCGCCTTCAACGCCTGGCCCGGCTATGTGCAGGCGTTCATCTTCGTCGCTGGCGTCAGTTTCCTCGCGACCGAGGCGGACCGCGTCCAGTTCTTCTTCATGAGCGTTCCGTTTTGCCTCTACGCCATCTTCGCCGTGCTCGGCACCTTCCTCCTGAGCGTCGAGAAAACGCCGTTCCTGGGGCCGCAGATGGCGGCGGCGATGGAGCGTTCCCGAACCACCGGCGCCCTCGACGCAGAAGGCGCGGAACCCTTGAGCGCCAAGGAGTTGCACGCGAGCCACGTCCCGGAGGGCTATGGCCCGCACGTGCTGGAGTTCTTCCTGCCCCTCGGCACGCTGATCGGCGTCTCCATCGGCACCTTCGTCGCCACCGGCACCCCCAACGTGCTCTGGGCCTTCGGCATCTCCCTGCTGCTGGCCGCCGGCATGGCACTCGGACGCGGCATGTCCCTCAGGGACCTAATCGGCGGCTTCCACGACGGCATCAAGGGCGTGGTCTTGGGCTCCGTGATCCTCCTCCTCGCCATCACCATCGGCGGCATCAGCACCCAGACCGGCGGCGCCGTCTATCTGGTGGAACTACTGGGCGCCAGCATCCCCTACTACCTGCTCCCGGTGCTGCTGCAGCTCCTGACAATGGTGGTCGCCTTCTCCACCGGCACAAGCTGGGGCACCTACGCAGTCGCGTTCCCCTTGGCGATGCCGCTGGCGTGGGCCGTAGCCGGCGCCAACGACCTCGCCCACCCCCAGTTCTTCATGACCCTCTGCTTCGCCGCGGTCATGGACGGCAGCGTGTACGGCGACCAATGCTCCCCCATCTCCGACACCACCGTCCTAAGCTCCATGTGTACCGGCTGCGACCTGATGGACCACGTCCGCACGCAAATCCCCCAGGCTTCGGTGGCCGCAGGATTGGCCGCCATCGGCTGGACCATGATGGCGGCGCTGTTCGCGTGAGGAACCTCAAGCCAAGGCGGTTGGCTCGCGGAGCCGTTACGTGCGAGCGCGGACCAACAGAGCAGCCGCCCCTGCGACGAACAAGGCGCAGACGATGAGGAAGGCAGGGGTGTAGGTGCCGGACATGTCGTAGGAGGCGCCGGCAATCAGGGGGCCGATGCCGAACGAGAGCACGGTTCCTAGATTCATGAGGCCCATGACGCTGCCGAAGTGGCGCATGTCGAACGACTCTTGCACGACCAGGATGTAGAGGGCGCCGAAGCCTCCCATGAAGAGGCCGTACAAAGGCGCTGCGATGGCGAGCAGGGCAGGGTTGTTGGCGACGGCGAGGAGGGCGGCGAACAGCGCCTGGCCGATGAGGTTGGCGATCATTGCCTGGCGGGCAGTGAAGCGGTCCGAGACCCAGCCGAACAGGAGCTTGCCGCCGATGCCGGCGGCGGCGATGGTGCCGAGGGCGGATAGGGCGGCGGCATCTCCCATGCCCCTGTTGACCATGTGGGCGAGTGCGTGGGGGAGTATTGCGCTGTAGGTGAAGGTGCCGAGGGTGATGGCGGCGAGCACGGCGCCGAACGTGCGGCTTCGCAGAGTGTCGCGCAGTTCCCTGGTGCTCGCCGAAGCTGGGGCCTCGTGCTCGGGTGAGGAAACGAGGGCGTGTCCGGGCGCGTTCGGCGCCGGCGACTCGCGGATGACGAGCATGGCAGCGGCGCCGATGGCGAATGTCGCGATGCCGATGGCGAGCGATGCCCCGCTCCAGGACATGGCCGCCAGCAGGGCGGCGACCGCAAGTGGAATGACAAGCCCACCGACATTGTTGCCAGCGGCGGCGATGCCGGTCATGCGTCCACGGGTGCGCGGGAACCAGGTGGCGATCAGGCGCCCGGCCGGCAGCACGGTCATGCCGGAGAAGGTGGCGAACTGGAGGAAGCTCAGGGCATACCAATGCCACAGCTCGGTCATGAGCGGTCGCAGGCAGAAGCTCGTACCGAACACGGCCAGCGAGAGCAGGAGGATCGGCCGGGCACCGAACCGATCCATGGCCCGGCCGAGCAGGGGCGCCGTGAGGCCCCCTACGGCCGCGAACGAGAGCGAGGCGCTGATCTCGGTGCGCGTCCAGCCGAAGGTCTCCTCGATGGGCAGGATGAACAGGCCAAAGGCGTACTGCGACGCCCCCACCGCCACGGCGGTGGAGCAGAACAGAACCGCGACGATGGAGGTTGCGCGAAAGGCTGGGATAGTGGCGGGTTGGTCTAGGGATTTGGGTGCGATGCTAACTTACGGTTTCTGAACGGCTGCGGAGCGTGGCTGCGCGCCCGACGGCGATGGAGGAAGGTGGTCTGTAGGGGACGGGCTTGTCCCGTCCCGTGTCGAGTTTGTCGACGCATTCAAGACGG
>JAPPDJ010000138.1 GCA_028824555.1 Gammaproteobacteria bacterium
TGGTGAACCCCCTGAACGTGAGTTCACCGGGACATTTCTAACAGACAAGGGCGTCTCGCCCTCCAAACCGCCGTTGGTCAGGGATTAGGCAGCGGGTTGCGCGCCTTGCGGCGCATCGGAGGGCGAGACGCCCTCCCTCCAGACCACAGGGAGAGGACTTACATGGGCTTGGAAGGCAAGAGTGCGCTCATCACGGGTGCGGCGAGTGGCATCGGCAAGGCGACGGCATTGCGGTTCGCCCAAGACGGCGCTGCCGTGATGTGCGCCGACATCGACGCCGATGGCGCGGCAGCGACTGCGGACGCGATCAAGGCCGACGGCGGACGCGCCGCATCGATGACCCTTGACGTGACCGACGAGGCGGCAGTGAAGGCGGCGCTCACCGGCACCGCCGATGCCTTGGGCGGCCTCGACATCATCTTCAACAACGCCGGCATCGGCGGCTCCCAAGGCTGGGACACCACCATCGCCGTCAATCTCTCCGGCGTGTACTACGGCCTGTTCCACGGCGCGACCTTCCTGGCCGAGCGCGGTGGCGGCGTCGTCATTTCCACCGCCTCCATCGCCGGGCTGGTGGGGCTTTCGGGACCTGAGCGCGGCAACAACGAGCCGCTGGCGCCCGGCGCCGGTGCCTACGTCGCTGCCAAGCACGGGGTTTCCGGCCTCACCCGGCAATATGCTGTCACCTTCGGCCGTCAGGGCGTGCGCGTAAACGCGGTGGCACCCGGCTACATCGAGACGCCCATGACAGCGCCGATTCGGGAGAGCGAGGAGTTCGAGGACTACATCCGCTCGCTGCACCCCGCCGGCCGCTTTGGCCAGCCGGAGGAGATCGCCTCGGTGGTCGCCTTCCTCGCCAGCGACGATGCGAGCTTCATCAACGGCGTGGTGCTGCCCGTGGACGGCGGCTACACGGCGAGGTGAGGGCCTCCGTCGCCGTGACGCTCAAGGCTTCGCTTGCGGTCCTCGCCGGCGTCGTTGCTGTCGGCGCGGCCGCGGTGGAGGTGGTGGGCAAGGTCACACACCCCGATCTCGGCGAGATCAGCGGCCTCGCCAAGTCGTCCGACGGCACCTTCTATTGGGTTCACAACGACAGCGGCGACAGTGCGCGCCTCTTTGCCATCGACGCCGAAGGCAACGTGATTGGGCCGTCGTGGATGAACCTCGGCGACGACGACTGGCCCGGGCACACCATCGACAACGCCTGGCACTTCGACTGGGAGTCCATCGCCGCGTACGAAGGCGACCTGTACATCGCCGATGTCGGCAACAACGGTAACGCCCGCCGAGACCTCGGCATCTACCGCCTTGCGGAACCGAATCCGCGCGCCGTCACCAAGGCTCGGGCGCAAGGGCTGTTGGAGGTCGTGTATCCGGATCAGGCGAAGTTCCCGGCGGAGCAGTGGCACTTCGATTGCGAGGCAATCTTCGTGGACGACGGGTTCGTCTATTTGATCAGCAAGCATCGCGAAGCAGGCCGCATCGACGTTCAGGAGGCTGGCGCGAAGCTGTATCGCATGCGCGCGGTTCGGTTTGCCGCTGATGCGGAGCTGATCGGGTCGTACGGCGGAATCACCTCCGCCACGGGCGCGGACCTTTCTCCGGACGGGAACACCTTGGCGGTCTCCTCGTATACCGCGCTTTGGCTGTTCGATCGCCCCGCCGAGGGCGACAACTGGTTCGCGGGGCCGGCCCGCAAGCTGGACATCGACCCCCGCGTGACCAAGCAGCTCGAAGCCATCGCTTGGGAAGATGAGCGGTCACTGCTGCTGATCAACGAGCAGCGCGACATCATGCGGGCGAAAGTGGCGGAGTTTGAGGCTGTTGACTGACGCGGGGCGAAGTCAGGCGATGGTGGCCCGGGCGTGGAGATTGCCTCTTTGCCCGACACCTTCGCCGTGCGCGCCTGGCGGCGCGATGGAGGGCGAGACGCCCTCCCTCCAAGGAGGTCCTCAGCGGTGAGAATCGGAATCGTCTCGGACATCCACGCCGATGCTGAAGCACTCGCGCAGGTGTTCGAGGAGATGCCCGACGTGGACGAGATTCTGTGCGCCGGCGATGCCGTGAGCGAGTACGAGTTCTGTGCCGACACCGTGGCGCTCTTGGCCGAGCGCGGCGTGCATTGCATTCAGGGCAACCACGAGGCGGTGCTGTTCGGCGGCGGGAATCCGAACTTCCTCGACAAGTGCCGTCGCGAGCACTCCGCCGAGTCACTCGCCTTCCTGGCCGACGCTCCAGCGACGCGGGAGTTCGACTTCGCTGGCGTCAAGGTGCTGCTGACGCACACGGGCCTTGGCGAGGACGAGTACATTCGCCCCGGCAGTCCACGCCTCAGGGCGTTCGCCACCCTGCCCTACGACATGGTCTGCTTCGGCCACACCCATGTGCCGTTCGTGCATCAAGCCGGCAACGTCACGGTCATCAACCCAGGCTCGTGCTCGCAGCCCAGACCGCCGGAGCGCACCGGTACCTACGCAACCTTCGACACCGAGACCAGGCAAGGCGTGATCCACCGCCTCGGCGAACGATGATTGACCAACACAATCGCGCCTGGCGGCGCGCCGGGAGGGCGAGACGCCGTCCCTAAAGGGTACGGAGGAGCAAGTGTCGAACACCGAGAAGCTGGCGGCGAGGATCGAGGAACACGGTCTCGCACCGTACGTTGAGGAACTCGACGAGCAGGGCTACACCGTGGTTCCGCCGGGCGTGACGGGCGTCACCGAAGACGACGTGGACGAACTCGTCAGGCGGCTCTTGGAGAAGTCCGAGGAGTTGATCGGATGCCGGTTCACCGTCGAAGGCGGCCCCGAATGTGAGCTCGACTATGGCGACTTTCCCGGCTTCCTGGAGCGCTTCTCGGGCGCCAAGCCGAGCCAGTTCCAGCTCATGCAGCTATGCACCTATCACCGGGCATTTCGTGATCTTGCGATCAACCCGGTGGCAGTCACCCTCATCCATCACCTCTTCGGTACGGAAGGGTCGTTCGGCAACCATTGGCCGGCGCGGTTCAGTTCACACAACTGCTTCGTCAAGTGGGCCGGTGAAGGCTACGGCGAGTCGTTGGGCCTGCACGTGGACCAGGGCGGCATCCCGCTGCCGTGGGGCGAGAAGGCGCTCAACGCCAACTGCAACTGGTGCCTGACCGATTACACGCTGGACGACGGCGCCTTCGCCTGCGTACCCGGTTCGCACCTGCGCAAACGCCACCCCAAGCTGCCAGATGCCGCCGCCGAGGCGATCCCCATCGAGTGTCCGCGCGGTTCCCTGATCGCCTTCCACGGCGCCCTGTGGCACGGCGCCTATCCGAAGAAGACCCCGGGCTTGCGCGTGACCATCGCCAATTTCTTCCGCCACGCCGCGATTTCGCCGCAGGACGACATCCCGAACCATTTCCCCAAGGAACTGGCCGACGATTGCGCGGACCCAGAAACCTTCCACATGCTGGCCGGCTTCGGCAGCCCGTATCAATCGCAGGTGTACCCATTGCCAAGGGCGGTCGCGAGTTCGCCATAGCAACTGCCGACCGCCCGCCGCCGCTACTCGCAGACCACTCCGTCGCCGTCGCGGTCGTTCATGTAGGCATAGGCCGGGTGGTCGGCATCCACCGGGGCGATGTCGTGTGCCCTCGCCTCGGCACAGGTGATGCGACCGTTGGCGTTGTCGTCGTAAAGCGCGAGCGGCGATGTGCCGTCCGAGGCAGCGCTTGCACGCGCAGGGTTGCCTGCGGCGGCCAAGGTCACGGAGAGCGCGAGCGGTGCTACGCGCGTGGCCAGGGCCGTCGGCTCCGGACCCGGCATGGGGCGCAGGCTGTCGAGGTCCGGCAGCGCGAGATAGGCAAGCCAAGGGCTCTCGGCACAGTTTTCCCCGTCGATCACCTCGTCCAAGGCGTCGCGTTCAGCGGCATCGATGGTGAGGGAATACTTGCGCCGCACCAGCACATTGACGACGGCCCACCAGCAGCGATTCCGCGGCGGCGACCACTCCGCGCCATCGTGTGAACTCTTGGCTCGATTTGTCGGGCTTGTTGCCAGGGTGAGGTTGAGCGTGTCGTTGGCGAAGGCGCGCTTTAGATAGCGCGGGGCATGGCAGAGGCCCGAGTCGTGCGCCTCCTTGCGGGCGACCAGATGCTCGATTTCGGCAGCGTAACGCTCAGGGCCGTACCAGTAGGGAACTTCCGACAGCCGCCCGGAAGGCCGCCTGGGCGTGCAGTCGGGGTGGCGAGCGCCGCCTATGCAGGGCTTCTCCATCTCGGCCACCATGAGTGCGCCGGTGTAGGGCGTGCGAAACGACTGCCGCTGCGGCGCGCCAAGGCGGGCCGCAAGACGGCGTTCGAGCCAGTTCTCTGTGCTGCCGCGGCCACTCGCATAGTACGAATAGTGGCTGCTGTGGTATGCGGGGCAATTGGCCTCTTCTGGCGCGACCACGAGATCGTGCCAGCGCTCGGGCTCCTGCTGGGCGTGCACCCACCCGCCAAGCAACAAAGCCAAGGCGACCGCTGCCGGACGACCCCAGCTTTCGACCCACTGTGGCGCGTTCACCATTCGTGGCATCGGGCCCGATGCCTCCCTCTACCGCCGCCCTGGGGCGGGACGCCGGGGTCCCCGTGCCTCGGCATTTGCCGAGGGAATCGTAAGCCAAGTCGCACACGCTGTGCGACTTCGCCTACTTGCTGTGGGGAAAAGTCCTACATGGGACAACCGCAAAGCAAGTGGCCCGTAGGGGCTGGGCTTGTCCCGGGCTTGTCCCCGCACGTCTTGAATGCGCCGAGGAACGCGGAAGATTCGACCAGCCCCCCCTCCGAGAAAAGGCGAGGACGCCTTTTCTCGACTCCCCCGCAAGGG
>JAPPDJ010000162.1 GCA_028824555.1 Gammaproteobacteria bacterium
GCGGCCCGCCCGCCGCGGCGCCCCCGAGGGCGCGCGTCCTTGCTGGTGCAGCGAGTGTGCTGCGCGCCTTGCGGCGCGATGGAGGGCGGGACGCCCTCCCTCCAAAACAGACCGGAACGACGCATGCATCGCCCTGTCCGGCAGCCGGGTGCATCGCCGCCAAGTCCGACAGACTGCTATCACTTCGAGATCACGTTTACGCGAGTCTCGGGATTGGCGTCGTCACCTGGATCATGGAAGAAACCTGCCGCTACCAGCACGGAACCCGCCGGGCTGGTCTCGGTCACGCACGCCACGACGTGGTTGTCCGGGTCGTCGTCACCGAGCGAGAGCGGATGCACGCGGTCGCCGTTTTCAAGCACGACCGACACGGCTGTTCGCTGCACCTCGGCAAGATCGGCGCCTTGAGGTCCTGTAACGCCGCCTTCCCAAGTCAACAGGATGGCCTGCGCCGCTTCTTCAGGGCACTCCTTTTCGAGCCCTAGCGCGCTGGGCGCAAACCGCTCGGCAAACACGAGGCTGGGCCCGGCCGCGAGGGGCGTGATCGCTTCGGTTCGCAGGCCCGCCAGCGGGTTTCCGTGGACATCCCGGAGTTGACCCACGACCTCGACACCGAGCGGCGGTGAATCGGCGGAACCAAAAGCCCCAATGAGAAGGACCGTACGGCGTTCGAGCGACTCCATGGCAGGTCGAAGCGTTGCACACAGAGGCGTGACCCTAGTGCCGGAGCTGGTTTCCACAGCGAACGCGTCTGCAGAGACCGTGCGGGCATCTACCTGGATCGAAAAAACCACGGGCATTCCGTCCTGGCCGCCGACAGGCCGTCCACAAATGAGCGCGAGGCCCAAGAGAGTTTCCGGTAGCTGATCGAGTCCGTGGTAGGCAGACAGGATGCGCGCCTTGACTTCCGTTTCCTGTGCGCTGGCGGCAACGGCAAAGACGAGCAAGGCGGCGGTTGCCAGAGGTTTCATCTGCAGCCTCGGTTCCCTTGCGGTGCGGGTGTCATGCGAGGTCGATCGGTTCGCGGTCGGTTCCAACGGCGCGGCACACCCTAGCAACGAGCGGCGCATGTTGTCACACGCGACGGAGTCGCGCGCGGCCAAGGGCCTTGGGTTGCAGGAACCACGCACGCGGCGCATAGAATCGGCAGCAGCGTTTGTGCGGAGGCACCGGTTCGATGAATGCCAGCCCGTTCGATGTCGACCTGTATCGGCAGCACCTTGGGCACCTGCAAGGGGAGTGGGAGGCGGCGCTTGAGGCGTTTGGGGCCGATGTCGCCGTGCTGCCATCGGGGAACGCTGCCATGTACTTCCAAGACGATCAGGCGCCGCCGTTCCATCCCAATCCGCAGTTCGCGCGCTGGTTGCCGGGGCGGGACTGCGAAGGAAGCGTATTGGTGGTGCGACCTGGCGCACCCGCCAAGCTGCACTTTCTCGGCGGTGACGACTATTGGCACATGCCGCCGACAGTGCCGGAGTGGGCCGAGGATGACCTCGACATCGCACGCCACACCGATGCCGATGGTCTCGCCGTGGCAGTCTCGAAGGAACTCGCCGGCTGCAAGCGTCCCGTGCTGGCCGGACCGGCCGATGCACTGGACCTCAATCTGCACCCCTCTGACGTGAACCCCAAGGAGTTCACCGCGCGGCTGCATTACGCTCGCGCCTACAAGACCGAGTTCGAACTCGACCGCATGCGCGCCGCATCCGCCGCCGGCGCTGCCGGGCACATCGCCGCGCGAGACGCGTTCTTGGGCGGTGGCAGCGAGTTCGAAATCCAGCTAGCGTTTCTGGCCGGCAGTTCGCAGGTGACGAACGAGCTCCCCTACCCCAGCATCGTCGCCCTGAACGAGCACGCCGGCATCCTGCACTATCAGCACTACGACCGCAGCCGGCCCGACGGCACCCGCAGCTTCCTCATCGACGCCGGCGCCCGTGCCGATGGCTACCACTCCGACATTACCCGAACCTACAGCGCCACCCCCGGAGACGACTTCGATGCGCTGGTGCAGGCGCTCGACGAGAAGCAGCAGGCAATGGTGGCGCAAGTTCGCCCCGGCATGACCTACGTCGATCTGCACGTGCGGATGCACCAGGAGGTCGCGGATCTGCTCGTGCGCTTTGACTTCGTCCGTTGCAGCGCCGAAGCGGCCTTCGACGTCAAGATCACCGACGCCTTCTTCCCGCACGGCCTGGGCCACCTGCTGGGTCTGCAAACCCACGACGTTGGCGGTCAGTTCGGTGCCCCGGATGGCACGGCGACCGAGCCGCCGGAACGCTTCCCCACATTGCGGCTCACCCGCAACATCGAGCCTGGGCAGGTGTTCACCGTGGAGCCCGGGCTCTACTTCATTCCCATGCTGCTCGACGCCATCGAGGAGCGCGATGCGGTCAACTGGGCCAAGGTGGAGTCGTTCATGCGCTGCGGCGGCATCCGCATCGAGGACAACGTGGCGGTCAAGGCAGACGGAGTGGAGAACCTGACGCGGCCGGCCTTCGCTGCGCTGGAAGAGGCCGCTTCTTGAAGCTCGACACCACTCGGCTTTTCGGTCCAGAGCCACTCGCCGGCAGGCCCCCCAGCCAGGTCAAGTTCTCCCCCGACGGCAAACGGCTCGGCTTCCTCCGCCCCGCCCAGCGCGACCGGGAACGGCTCGAACTGTGGCTGCACGAAGTCGGCGGGGCAACCCGGCTCGTTCCGACCGCGCTTCGTGACGTGGAAGTCGCGCGTCTTTCCGCTGTCGAACGCGCGGAGCGCGAGCGACGACGACAGTTTGCGACCGGCGTCACGTCCTGGAGTTGGCATCCGGCGAGCGATGCGGTGCTCGTTGCGCACGCCGGCGCCACCTACCTGCACCGGTTCGCCGACAGCAGCACTCGTCGCGTGTCCCCGGAGGGGAGCAGCGCCGCCAAGCTCTCGCCAGATGGCAAGCAGGTCGCCTACGTTCGGGGCGGCGACCTGTTCGTCGCCAACGTCGACGGCGACGAAGAACGTCGCCTGACGAGCGACGGCAGCGATACCGTCACGAACGGCCTGCCGGAATTCGTGGCGCAGGAAGAGATGCACCGCTTCGAGGGCTACTGGTGGTCGCCGGACTCGCGAACCATCGCCTTCACTCGCGTGGACGACGCGCAAGTGCCGGTTTCGCATCGGCACGAGATCGGCGCAGAAGGCATCGCTGTCGTGCCGCAGCGCTACCCGTTTGCCGGTGCCGAGAATGCGCAAGTGCGGCTGGCCGTGTGCGACGTGGCAGCGTCGATCCGCGGGGCGGGAGCGCACCCAACCGTCCAGCCCGCCCCCAGGGGCAACGTGCCGGTGCTGCAGTGGCTCGACTGGGCGATGCAAGAGGACGACTACCTGGCGCGCGTGCAATTCGGTGCCGACGGGGCACTGTGGGTGCAGGCGCAATCGCGGAACCAACGGCGGCTTTCCATCCGGCGCAGGACAGACGGCGATTGGCAGGAAGTGGCAGAAGTCCGATCGGAGACCTGGATCGACCTCGACGACAATCTCCACTGCCTCCCGGATGGCCGCGCACTGCACACCGCCGAGGCGGATGGGCGCGTGACGCTGCACGTGGATGGCACGCCGCTCCCCATCGACCTCAAGCGCACGAACAACATCGTCGGCGCAAGGGACGAGTTGGCTTGGGTCACCGGCTGGCGGCAAGACCCGACGGAACAGCACCTCTACCGAGTGCACCTTGGCAACGGTGAAGCCGAGCCCATCACCCGGGGTGGAGCATGGCACGACGCCACGCTACATGAACCCACTGGCCTCGCCGCAATCACGCGAGCAACGCTAGACGCCCCGGCGTCGTTGGAGCTCGTCGAACTGCGCGACGCAGGGGGCACGCGGAGCCGCACGGTGGCGCCGACCAACGACGAGCCACCAGCCCCCGCGTTGCTCTTGCCGCACCATTCCCGCGCGCAGCTTGGCCGCATCACCGGTGCGGATGGTGAACCGCTGCACTACCGTGTCACGCCTCCCGCGCCGTTCGACCCGAACACCCGCTACCCCGTCGTGGTTCACGTCTACGGCGGCCCCGGCGTGCAACGTGTGCGCCGGGAGATGCCGCCCTTGATGCTGCAACTGTTCGCCCAAGCCGGCTTCGGCGTGTTCGAGCTCGACAATCGCGGCAGCACAAACCGCTCGGCCGCCTTCGAGAAGCCCATCCACGGGCAATTGGGCGCGGTCGAAGTGGCCGATCAACTTCGCGGCCTCGAATACCTGCACTCCCTCCCTTGGGTGCACGCAGAACGCATCGCCGTGTTCGGCCACAGCTACGGCGGCTACATGGCCCTCATGTGCCTCGCCACGGAGCCGGACGCGTTCGCCGCCGGAGTTGCGGTCGCCCCGGTTACGGACTGGCGCCTCTACGACACCCACTACACCGAGCGCTATCTCGGCAAGCCGCAGGAGAACGAGGCCGGCTACGACGCCAGCTCCCCCCTGCCGAAGGTGGCCAACATTCGCTCCCCGCTGTTGCTGATGCACGGCATGGCCGACGACAACGTCCTGTTTACTCACTCCACGCGCCTGATGAAGGCCTTGCAGGACGCCAACGTGCCGTTCGACCTGATGACCTATCCGGGGGCGAAGCACTCCATGCAGGAACGCGCCGTGGCCACCCATCGCTTCGAGACGATCCTGCGCTTCCTTGAGCGGGAGCTCGCGGTAGAACGCAGTTCGTAGGGGACGGGCTTGTCCCGTCCCGGCGCGCCCTGACGGGCGCGTTGGCAGTTCGCTTGCGCGAACTGCTGCGCTTCGACG
>JAPPDJ010000054.1 GCA_028824555.1 Gammaproteobacteria bacterium
CCCGCGGCGGGGTCTCGCCGTCGATCTCCGGGGCCGGGGACTGGTGAGCCACGACTCGAAGGGCTTCCGCGAGGTCGGGCTGTCGGGCTCGCTCCTCTGGGAGCCGCGGGCCGACCACGGCCGGGGTCCGAGCCTGACGCTGACGCAGACCGTGGGCGCCCAGGCCTCGGGCGGCGCGAACGCGCTGCTGCAACGGGGCACGCTCGCCGGCCTCGCGGCACACGACCGCCGCGAGGAGGGCAGCGAGCCGCTGGCACGTCGGCGCCTGGAGTTGCGGTTCGGCTACGGCCTTGCGGCGTTCGGCGACCGCTTCACCGCGACGCCCGAGCTTGGCTTCGGGCGCTCCGCGGCGGGGCGCGACTATCGGCTTGGCTGGCGGCTCTCGCACGGCACGAGCGCCGGCTCGCTCGACCTGTCGCTGGAGGCGACGCGGCGCGAGGCCGCAAGCGGCTTCGGGGCAAGGCATGGCGCGGGCGTGGAGCCCGACCACGTGGTTGGGCTACGCATCGAGGCGCGGTTCTAGGTACGCCGAGCCAAGCATGGCCCTACGGCGATGGGCGCGGACGGGGGCCGCATGAACAACCGCACACCAAGCCAGCCCCTTAGCACAACTTGACGCACACAAACCGTTAGAGTGCGCAGCAACTGCCAACGCGCCCGCAGGGCGCGCCGGGACCGGACAAGCCCGCCCCCTACGAACTGCGTTCTATGGCGCCTCCTAGCACAGCCTCTTGGGGACGAGGGCGGCTCTTGGGAGTGGCCTCTTTGACCGGGGCCTCTCGCACTTCAGTTCACCGCAAGGCTCGCCAACCACCTTGACAGGCCCGACGATTTGTGTTGACAACGGTCGGCTCGAAGCGCAGCCTCAAGCGACTCACGGAGGGGGAAGCGGCATGGCCGAGTTCGATGTGTGCATCAAGGGTGGGACGATTGTGGACGGCACTCGGGTGCCGCGCTATCGGGGCGATTTGTGGGTCAAGGACGGGCGCATTGCCCACATCGGCGGGCGCGTCAAGGGCGACGCCGAGCGGGTGATTGACGCCGATGGGCTGATCGTCGCCCCTGGTTTCGTCGATCTCCACACCCACTACGACGCGCAGATTCAGTGGGACCCGTACTGCACCATCTCCGGCTGGCACGGCGTCACGTCCGTCGTGCTCGGCAACTGCGGCTTCGGCTTTGCGCCGGTGGTGCCCGACGGGCGCGACCGTGCCATGCTCACCATGTCGCGCACTGAAGCCATTCCGTTCGACTCCATGAAGGAAGGCATGATCTGGGATTGGGTGACGTTCCCTGAATGGCTCGCCAGCCTCGAGCGCATCCCCAAGGGCGTCAACTGCCTCACCTACATGCCGGTGGCGCCGCTGATGACATGGGTGATGGGGCTCGAAGCCGCCAAGACCCGGCCCGCCACGCGCCAGGAGCAGGCCGAGATGAAGGCGCTGCTGCACGAGGCGATGGATGCCGGCGCCTGCGGCTTCTCGGTTCAGCGTCTGGGTGAACACTCCGTGCAGGCCGACTTCGACGGCACGCCCATGGTCACCGACACCATGTGCGACGAGGACGTACTGGCACTCGGTGAAGTGCTCGCGGAGCGCGACGAGGGCTTCATCCAGATCACCCAGTTCACCGGCGACTTGGACAAAGACCTCGCCTTCCAGGAGAAGCTCGCCGAAGTGAGCGGACGTCCCATCCTGCACAACATCCTCGCCGTCAACCGCGAGAAGCCTGAAGTGCACCGCAACCGGCTCGACTGGCTGGCCGGCGCCAACGCCAAGGGCCTGCGCATCTTCGGGCAGGGCGTCACCGTGCGAACCGGCTTCGCCTTCACCCTGGAACACTGGAACCTCTACGACTCGAGCCCGGCGTGGAACCACGCCACCACGGGCACGTTCGAGGAGAAGATGGCCAAGTTCCAGAACGAGGAGGTGCGCGCTGCCATCCGCGCCGAGACCGACGCCGCCATCGAAAAGCTCGGCCGCACCCAGGCGCTCGGCGGGCCGATCGAAGAGCTGCTGGTGCAGTCGGTGGACGATTGCCCGAACGCGGATGCCCTTGAGGGCTACGTCGGCAAGTCCGTGCAGCAAATCGCCGACGCCGCCGGCAAGCACCCCATCGACGCGATGCTGGACCTCGCCGTGGAAGGCGAACTCAAGGTCGAGTTCCTAGGGCGCGACCGCGGCCAGAACGCCGACTACATGGCGGAGATGATCTCCGCGCCCTACTCCATCCCCGGCGTGTCCGACGGCGGTGCCCACACCAAGTTCTTCACCGGCGGCGCCTACACCACCGATTTCCTCGCCTGGATGGTGCGCGACGAGAAGAAGATCAGCCTGGAAGAGGCGCACTACCGCCTGAGCTTCCTGCCAGCCTTCGCCGCCGGCTTCCGCGACCGCGGCTTCCTGCGCGAAGGCGCCCCGGCCGACATCGTGGTCTATGACCTGGACCGCCTAGAAGTCACTCCAAGCTGGGTCGGAGAGGTTGCCCACGACTTCCCGGCAGGCGAATGGCGTCGCGTGCAGCACGCCAAGGGCTACCGAGCCATCCTCGTCAACGGCATCCCGACGTTCGAAGAGGGGGAGTGCACGGGCAACACGCCGGGGCAACTGCTGAGGCACGGTCAAGGATAGGAGGCACGCAGTAGGGGCTTCTTTCGAGAGCCGAGGGCATTTCGGCAACCCGTCTATTAGATGGCGGGCGAGGCGCGCTCCCACAAAGGGACTAGACCGCAACCCTTAGACAACGCCCTCCACGTGCGAGGAGTTGACTGGGATCTGGTAGCCCGAAGGCCCAGTGATCGAGAACGAGTCGTGGATTGAGCCGCGTTCGATGGGCGTGGCGTCCACGCCGTCCTCGACGAAGCGCTGGTGCACCGCATCCACGTCGTCCACCATGAGGTCAAACGGGGCACGGCGGCCCGGTTCGATGGCCTCCTCGGACTTCGACAGGATCAGGTGCGTGCCGCCGCGAAGTTCCAGGATGGCGAACTCCGGGCGCTCCAGGATTTCCCGCATCCCGTGCCGCACGAAAAACTGATACGCCGACGGCACGTCCGTCACGACCATCCGCATATGGCCCACCGCAAAGACCGGTCTTTCGTCTGCCACGCCAACCTCCGCACTACGAAGCAAATGAGGCGTAGAACTTACCGCCCGCCACCACCCCACGCAATCGCTCATCTGTCAATGCGCATCGTGGATGCCTTGCAGGACGGCTACCTGCCAACTCCCGCAGGGAGTCTCCGAGGGTCGTACAATCCGCCGAGAATCGAAAGGGGATTCGCATGATGCTCGGCTCATCCTCATCGATGAACGAAGCGTTCGGGGCCTTGCGACATACCGGGACCGCGCTAATCAAGCGGGGCACCGCGTTGGGGCCGCTTGTTCCGCTTCTGGGGGTTGCTGTGGCCTTCGTGCTCGTGGCGCTGTTCTTCGTCGATGTGGCCGTCTTTTGCGGAGTTCCGCTAATCTCATCCGTGCTGGTGGTCACCTCGATCGCCATCGTTGCCGTCTTCCTTTTTCAATACATGAGATTCGCAAGGGCCGATCCGGATCGCCTTCAATCTGAACACTTCCGCGTTCAAATGCAGCATATGCAATTGATGGGCGCGAAAGGGTTGCCTGAACCCGTCTCTGCGGACTTGCTCGATGACCCGAAGTCAAACCCGGCCGAGGAGCTACGCGAGTCGGAGGAGACCGACGACTCTACTCGCCAGACCGAAACGGAGGACCGAACGTGAAATCCTACATGTTCGCGTACAGCCAACTGTGCCCCGATTGGCAGGCGCAGGCCATTCTTGATGCCACACAGGCGGTCACAAACTGGATTCAGCCGTTTCCCAATGCGGCAATCATCCAATCCAGTCTCGATGCGCGCGACCTAGCTGCGGTGCTGCGCAGCCGGCTAGGACAGACTTGGTTCCTTGTATCTGAACTCCACAGCGCGTCCGTAGATGGCTGGCTTCCGGGCAACGCTTGGCAGTTCGTCAATACGCCCGGTGGGCCCTTGCCGTTCCTCGTGCCGCAGGACATCAGGCCACCGCAGGTTCCTCTCCACCAAAGACCAGCGGGCGATCCGAGCGTCGGGGGTTCCTGACATTGGTCGTGACACTAGCCCGAAGTGTCCCATAGCGCGACCGAGCCCCAGTACGAAATGCGCCGGTCGCCTCACCTGCCGCGCCCGCTATCCGTCGATCCGCGCGAACACCTCCATCGCGGTGCGCATGCCTTGAACCGCACGCGGAAACCCCACGTACAGGCACAAGTGCGTCATTACTTCCCTTATCTCGTCGCGGCCAAGTCCGTGGTTGAGCCCTCCACGCACGTGGAAGGAGAGCTCGGCTTCCTGTCCGAGCGCGACGAGGATCGCGATCACTACCAAGGACCGGTCGCGACGCGAGAGTTGCGGCCGCGACCAGATCTCCCCAAACGCCCACTTCATCGCCCAGTCGCCGAGTTCGCCGAGGTGGTCGCGCAACGCCTCGAGATCGGCTAGCGGATCGGGGTCCGCACGACCGCCCGTCATCGATGCCCGCACGTCCGCGGCGCGCGTCAGCCGCTCGGCATCCGAGAGATGGTCCGCCGGCGCCCGGTCCTCGATCCGCTCCACGCCTTCCGCCTCCCGGAATGCCGCGTCCATGCGGCGGCTTGCCGCCATTGCGGCTGGGAAGCCAGCGTACGCTGCGATGTGAAGGTTGATCTCCTCGATCTCGATGCGCGTGAGCCCGTGACGCAGCCCGACCCTGGTGTGGAGTTCTAGCTCCTCGGCACGCGCCTGCGCGGCCAACACGGCGATGATCATCAGGCTGCGATCGCGCCGGTTGAGCCCGGGCCGGTCCCACATCTCCCCCACCGCCGCGAACGCAAACGTCCCGAGCGCACCCATGCGCCGCTCCATGGCGGCAAGCACCTGCGCCGGTTCCGCATCCGGCACGAAGCGCGAGAACGTCGCGGACGCGTGTTCGAGCCGGTCTCCCCAGGTGGCGTCGTCGGACATTGTGTTTTCCCCCCCGCATGGTTTCGTTGGCGACCGGAGATCGTAGCGCGTAACGCGGGCCAGGACTGAGAGCTCCGCGACCCAAGGGGCCCCGCAGGCTTGTCAACGTGGCGTGCGACGCGACTCCTTCCTGCCACCGAACGTGCTGGAAGGAGTCCTCGTGCAGAGAATCGTCAGTCGCCCGTTTCGTGGTTGAAGACTCGCACCACAGTGCCGGCAGAGCTTGGGTCAGTGCGGACGAGGTTCGCGTTACCGGATTTGCCGGCGCTACGCTCGAAGGCGGCTTGGCGGCCGCTTGCCAAGGGGGTGGTGATGCCGGCGCCGTGGGGCCATACGCCGGGTTCCTGCTTGATGAAGCGGGTGATGTGTTGGGCGTGTGGAGAGAGCGACTGCCAGATTTCGTGGGGCATCGTCTTCTGGAAGTGGCGTCCGTGGCGCGAGGGGGCGGAGTATTCGATGCTCGGCAGGGCTCGCACCTCGCGGGAGAGATTCGGTGTGGCGCCGTGCCAGGCGCGGACATCGCGGAAGATGGCCGAGCCGGCGGGGGCACCCACCAAGGTTGAGAGGCGCATCCACTCCGGCTCTTCATCGGGCTTCGGTGGAGGGGAGGTTGCGGTGTGGGTGCCGGGGATTTCGCGGATGGGGCCGTTTTCCCACGTCAGGTCCGTCATGGCGAAGTTGATGGTCACACCCGGGGAGGTGCGATCCATGACGAGGCGCTGGGTGCGGAATGACAGGTCGGCAAAATGTTCCGCCGCGAGCGAAGGTTCCTCTAGCGAGGAGAAGCCCCTCGCGCTCCCCCGCGCTGAAGGCTCTTGGCGGGCGTATGCCGCCATCCGGGCATCGCCGTCCTGCTGTTCGTCGATGCCGTCGGTGTGCAGGTGCTGGTACTCGATGGCGCCGGGCAAGCTCAGGTCGCCGCCACCGCCCCAGACTCCGTAGTCGGCTGAGGCGAAGATGGCCTTGAGGATGGGCGTCGTGGTGGGCAGGTCGATCATCGATGTCCACGCCGGGTCGTGCATCATCTGGCGCGATGCCGACGTGGTGCCGTAGCAGTAGCGATGCGGCAGCCGACCGCTCTCTGCCAGATAGCGGCGGTCGTCGCGCCCCGGCATCGCGAGGATTTCCTTCAAGACCCGCGCGCAGCCTTCGCGAAAGAGCGCGAGGTGCGTGGCGTCCAAGGCATCGCGCACCACCACGAAGCCGTCGCGGCGGAAGATCCGGGTTGCCCGATCCACTTCGTCGGGCGCACAGATTTCGAGGCCCGGGATGCCGTTGTTGGCCTTCAGATGGCGGCGAAGGGCCTGCACTTCCGGGTCGTCGATTACCCGACGTGAAGGACAGCGAGGGTCAGGCGCTCGGCCAACCATGCTTTGCATCGGCACGCCGTCCTCGTCCACCACCTCGTTCGGCGGCACCGCGGCATCCCAGCCGACGAGCGTGTCGCCGAACACGCGGAATCCCTCAAGCTCCTCCTCCTTGGTGGGGCGGCCGGAAACCGGGTCGCGGGTCGCGTTCATGCCATCTCCGCTCGGCAGGTTCGACTTGGAGCATTTCGCGCCTCGGCGGCGTTGTCAACGAGGGGGGGAAGCACAGCAGTTCGGGCAAGCGAATTGCCGACGCGCCCGCAAGGGAGCGCCAGCGCAAGACGCACAGTAAAATCCGCACTCGCATCGTTCTTGGCCTTTCTTCTGGGCCAACGTCACCGCCAGTTCGGGAGGGCAAGCGCCCGTGAATGTCAGGCAGCGCGCCGAGTTTCTCGAATTCGCACGTGAACTCGCGGAACGGGCGGGAGCGTCCATCCTGCCGCAGTTCCGCCAGGCACCAGCCATCGACAACAAGAAGGCCGGCAGCGGATACGACCCCGTAACGGAAGCCGACCGCGCGGCCGAAAGGGTGATGCGCGACGCAATCCGCGAGCGCTACCCGAGCCACGGCATCCTCGGCGAGGAGTTCGGCCACGAACCGGGCGACGGTTTGACTTGGGTGCTGGACCCCATCGACGGCACCCGAGGCTTCGTCATGGGCCTCTTGCACTGGGGCACGCTGGTGGCGCTGTTCGATGGCGAGAGTCCGGTGGTTGGCGTGATTCATCAGCCGTTCCTCGGCGAGACCTTCTCAGGCGATGGCCACACGGCGCAATACCGACGCAACGACGGCTCACGCACACTGCGCACGCGCCGTTGCTCGCAGCTTCAAGACGCCCTCGCCGGCACCACCGCCCCTGACCTCTTCAAGACTTCGGAAGAAACCGCCGCCTTCCAGCGAATCCGTGCCAAAGCACGCACCGTGCGCTACGGCACCGACTGCTACCTGTACGCCATGCTGGCGATGGGCCAAGCAGACCTCGTCATAGAAGCCGGCCTAAAGCCCTACGACGTGCAGGCGCTGATCCCGGTGGTGGAGGGCGCCGGCGGCGTCATCACCGACTGGAAGGGCGGCAACCCCGCAATGGGCGGCCAGGTGTTGGCAACGGGGGACCCCGAGCTACACGAGCTCGCCCTAAGGGAACTCGGGCGCGAGCGAACGCCTTGATGCAACCCTCTGCCAGACCGCCCGGGCACCCTTAACGCGCCGCCTTGAGGATTTCGGCTCGAGCGCGGAGTGGGTCCTTGAGGATGCGGCGGCGGGCGTCGCCAACTTCCTTGGCGCTCAAGGGACGGAATCCTGCTGGCGATGCGTCGCGGCTAAACTCCTGGAGGGCCCAGTTGAGAAGGTTTGCTAGGCGGGCGTTCCGGAGGGGAGCTTGGGCCACCTCTGGGACGCGGATGAGGTAATCGCGCCCGTCTGGCATTGCCGCGAGACGGGCCATCGAGCGCAGCGGCGGGACTTCTGGGGGTGCGCCGCTGCCGTCGGCTAGATGGCAGCCGGCGCAGTGCAGGAGGTAGTCGTAACGCGCCACTGCCGCGTCAGGCGACTCGGATGCCGCTTCCCCCAGCGCGCCCGTGGCGAGCAGAGCAAGCGCGGTGCAAGGCCAAAGGCGGCTGCCCATTGCGCGCGGCGCCGAAACCCTACGACTCCTGGGCCGTCGCTTCCGCCTCCTCCGGGGCCGCGCCGATCACTGCCGCCATGGTGCAGTGGTAGGCGTTGCTCTCTACCCCGAAACACCACAGCACGTTGGGGCTCTTGCTCGGAAAGTAGGACGGCTTCGCTCCTTCCGTGCGGTGGCAGGAACAGCGTGGGCAATACGCCTTGCCGCAGCAGTCGTTGTAGGAAATGAGATATTCCTTGTCGTCCACCGGGTTGCGGCAGGTGCCCACCCAGGTGATCGGCGAAGGCTCGGCGCCGGGCGGGCAGGAATTCATGGTGCCGCCACAGCAACTGCAAAGGGAGCCGCCCAGCGCGCAGTAGCGCCAGTATTCGCAGCTTTGCGGATCGCCATACTCGACGATGCCGTCCGCGGCCGGTTCCGGCGGAGGCGCCTCTGCACCCTCCTCTTCCGCGCCAAAGGCACGCGACACCGGCAACAGGGGAACGGCAGCCGCCCCCACCAAAATCGCTCCCAGCCTTCCGAGGAAACCGCGTCGCGACGTGTGCCGGGCAAGTCCCGCCGTGGCGCGGTGCGCCGCGCCGTCGAACCAGCCGGCGATGCCAGCGCCGTTGCCGCCCTGCTGACCAGATGGCCCCTTCATCGAACTTCCTCCGACTGGACGGGATCAAACTCCCGCACATAGTCCTGCAATGTGGCAATGCCTGTGCGCCACGACTCGAGCAGGCTCTCCAAATGCTCCCGGGTATTGACGAGGCCGCGCCCCCGCAGCGTGCCGTCCGCGCCGATCAGCACGGCGAACGGAAGTCGGCTGACGCCGTAGCGCAAACCCAGCGCCTGCGAGTGCAGATAAGGGAACTTGCCGATGCCGGCCTCGTTCGCGAACGCCCGATGCCGCTCAGGTTCCCCGCCATCGCTACCGAACACCAGCCGCAGCCCTTCCGCCGCAGCGAGCGACTTTGCTGCCGGCAGCAGCGCCTTGCAGACGGGGCAAGTGGGCGAGACAAAGAGCAGGAGCGTCGCTTCGCCGGCGGACGTACCACCGATTTGCTGCTTGCGACCGTCGAGGTCCACCGCTTCGAGGGCTTCGGTGAGTTCACCCACTTTCGGGCCATGCACGGGCGTCAGCGCGCCCACGGGCGCAATGCGCTGGCTCAACACGCCCACCTGCCGCGCCAGCGCCAGCACCGCGACACCGAGCGCCAGCACGAGTGCCCACAGCAGCACATCGAAGAGCAGGCTTGCTTCCATCGACGCCCCCCTCAAGTTCTCAAGAGGGCCGCATTGCGGATGAGCGCATTGCCGGCGTGATAGACGAGTGCGGCCAAGGCGAGCAGCGGCAGCGACATGGCGAAATCAAGCGGGCCGGGCGGCGGCGCCTCCACAATCGCGAGCGGCAGAGCAGCCGAAACCGCAAGCACTGCATTGCGCGCCACCATCGGCCAAGAGACCGACTCCCCGGCGCCGCAGCCGCAATCGATCCAAGAACGGCCGCGCACGAGATTGGCGGCGACCGCGCCACCGTAAACCAGCATGAGAAGAACGGTCGTGCTTGAAGCCCACGTCATGGCCGAAGAAAACCACGGTGCCACCAACCACAAGGCGGCAATCGCGGCTTCCGCGGCCGGAACCACCACGGTCGCCAACGCCAAGAGCGGCGCCGGCACAATCCGGTAGTCCGCCAGCACAGCCCGAAACCCCACAAGGTCCCGTGCCTTGGCGGCTGCCGCCCAAAGGAGCAGCAAGGCGAACCCCAAGGCGATGGCCAGCATGGGCGAACCGGCGTGCGTCATCTCAATACGACAGCAGGAAGCCGCCCCGGCCCGCTTCGATCGTGCGTTCGAGCCGTCCGGTGGCGAGTTCATAGACGAGAACATTGCTGCCCGAGTTGGCAAGCAGCAGTGGCACTTCGCCCTCCACCACGTGCACGGCACCCACCGGCTCCTCGAACTCGATCTTGCCCACCCGACGCTGCCCGTCCTGGTGGAACACCCATGCCTGCGTTCCGGCTTCGTCCGGCGTGTCCTTCTCACCTTCGTGGGTCAGCACTACCAAGAGACCGAGCTCGTCGTGAACCGTGAAGGGCTGCGTGCCCCCGGGCCGCCAGCCTTTGTCGTCTTCGCCGATGAGTGACCAGGCCTCGCTCACGACGATGCTTCCGTCTGCAACCGAGGCCCGCATCACCTGGCCCTCGAAGGTCATGAACTGCCAGCCACCGCCGCTGGCAACGGGCTTGCCGAGGAGCGGGTCCTTGTCCAGATCGAAGAAAACCTCGCTGCGCACCCGCGACGCCTCCTCGCCGTCCTCATCGAGGCCGATCCATTGCAGCGTGCCGTTGCCGCACACCATCAGGAAACCGCGTTCACCCGCCGCCATCGTGTTGGCGCAGCCGGGGGTGGAGATTTCGCCAACGAAGCGGCGCTCCACCACGTCAACCACACTCACGGACTGCGCCGGGGTCATGTTGAAGACGACTACATACCGGCCGCCAGACAAGAGCGCCATGTAGTGCCGGTGCAGCGACGCCACCTTGGCCGGAATGGGCACCTCCGCCACCGGCGCGAGGGTTTCGTGGGCATAAATGCGAAGTACGTCGGTGCGCTCGCCGTCGTGTTGGCGGGCATAGAAGACTTCCGCGGCGTAGATTTCGCCCCGCTCCCGATGCCTGCTAACGGTCGGCGTCCACGGCGTCAGCGACAGCGTGCCGAGCATCTCGCCATCGGCGGCGTCGAATACGGAAGCGCTGCCCATCACGTTCTTGACGATGAACCAGGAAGGTGACGGCGGCCCCAAGGTGGTGGTGCCGGGCTGCTCGGGCGTGACGCCACCATGAGCCAGGCCCGCGAAAGCCAAAGCCGCAACGCCACCGACCAAACCGAGCCTTAACCTCTGCACAACACCCGAAAACGGCATCGCAATTCCTCTCCGCTCGCAACGCTCCCTGCGCCGCCGCGAGTATGGCCCATGTTCGCATCGCTCACCACTTCGGCTAGCGCCACAAGAACCGTTGCCTTCGGGCAACGCTTCTTGCCCCAGCCCAAGCCGTCCTGTCACCCTGTCGGACTTTCGGGCAGCTTACGCCGCCCGAGAGTCCGACGGGCTGCTAGGATGGCGTCCACGAGCCGCAATGGAGACTTCGATGGACTTGGAGTACAGCCCGGAGTATCAGGCCTTCCGTGACGAGGTCCGGCAGTTCTTGGGCGAGCACGGCAGCAAGGCACCGCGCCCGCAAGGCGGCGACGACCGGATGCAACCGCGCGACTGGCAGCAGCTCCTCATCGAACACGGCTATGCGGCCCGCACCATCCCGCGCGAGTACGGTGGCTACGGCGCAGAACCGGACATCCTCAAGACGCGCATCATCGCCGAAGAGTTCGCCCGTGCTCGGGTGCCGCCGGGGCATTCCGGCGACAACCGCCTCGTGCCCACCGTGCTCGAACTCGGCACCGAGGAGCAGAAGCGCAAATACGTCGGGCCTTCCGTGCGCGGTGAGGTCAGTTGGTGCCAGGGCTACTCTGAACCCGGCTCCGGTTCCGACCTCGCTTCCCTCTCCACCAAGGCCGAACTCGACGGCGACGAATGGGTCATCAACGGCCAGAAGATATGGACCTCCGGCGCCAAGACCGCCGACATGATGTTCTGCCTGGTCCGCACCGAACCCGACGCGCCCAAACACAATGGCATCAGCTATCTCGTCTTTTCCATGGACACCCCTGGCATCGACGTGCGCCCGCTCGTCACGATGACGGGCGAGGCGTTCTTCAACGAGGTCTTCTTCACCGACGTGCGCGTGCCGAAGGATCAGATCGTCGGCAAGCGCGGCGAAGGCTGGTTCGTTGCCAATACGACGCTGCGCTACGAGCGCGGGGGCCTGGGCGACCCCAACGAGGCAGAGAACCGCTTCCTGCGCATCGTCGACATGATGCAGCGCGAAACCGTTGGCGGGATCAGCCTGATGGAGAACCCCATCTACCGCGACCGGCTCCTCAAGCTGCAAGCGCGCATTCTTGCGATGAAGTTCAACGGCATGAGGGTGCTCTCGCACAACATCAAGGGCGAAGAGGCGGGCCTGCCGCGCTGGATCGTCAAGCTGAACGGCTGCGAGCTCAATCACCAGATGGCCGGCATGGCCGTGGACGTGATGGGCGAGTTGGGCCTCCTCTACGACGGCAGCCCGTACCTGCGCGACCACGGCTTCTGGCAGGCGCGCTACATGCTGGACTTGGGGCTCATCATCGGCGGCGGCACGGCGCAGATCCAGAAAAACATGATCGGCGAACGCGCCCTTGGGCTGCCGAAGGAGCCGAAATACGATCAGGCGGCCGCCTGAAGATCGGTTCTGCACACCGCAACGCAGACCGCAAAACCAGAGGACATCGATGGATTTCGCACTCAGTGAAGAGCAGCGGATGCTGCAAGACAGCATCTCGGGTTATCTGGAAGGTGGCTCAGCGCTCGAACGGGTGCGAGCTGTTGCCGAATCTGGCGGCGCACGGGCCGATGACGTGTGGCAGGAACTGGCCGGCCTCGGCGTCCACGGCGTGCTCATCGACGAGGACTACGGGGGCGTTGGCCTTGGACACCTCGAGGCCGCACTCATTGCCGAAGCTCTCGGCGCCACGACGACGCCGGTTCCCTACGTTGCCTCGTCCATCATGGCACCTACCGCCATCGCCGCCGCCGGCTCCAGCGAACAAAAGGAAAGCTGGCTACCGCGCATCGCTGCCGGCGAAATCGTCGTCGGCGTGGGCGTCACCGAGCAGATCGGCCGCCGCGAAAGCGATGGCATCACAAGTGCGGGCGGCAACCTCACCGGCAAGGCCATGTTCGTCCTCGACGGCGCGGAGGCGGACGCCTACCTGATCGCCTCGGACGATGGCGCCATGCACATGGTCGATTCCGGCGAGGTCGAGCGCCAGCGCCTGAAGACCATCGACCGCACCCGAACGGTGGCGGAAGTCACGCTGAACGGCGCCAAGGCCGACACCCTCCCAGGCTCCACAACCAGCCGCGAGGCCCTGCTCGCCACCATCGACGTGGGCCGCTTGATCCTCGCCGCCGACACCTTGGGCGCCGCCCAAACCATGCTCGACAAGGCCATCGACTACGCGAAAGAGCGCCGCCAGTTCAACCGCGTCATCGGCTCCTTCCAAGCCGTCAAACACATGTGCGCGGAGATGGCCGCAGAGCTAGAGCCCTGCCGCTCCATGATCTGGTACGCCGCCCACGCCTACGGCGCAATCCCCGAAGAAGGCCGCGCCATGGCCTGCCACGCCAAGGCTCACCTCGCGGAAGTCGGACAATTCGTAGCCCGCAAATCCACGGAAGTCCACGGCGGCATGGGCATCACCGACCTCTTGGGCCTGCACTACTGGTTCAAGCGCATCGGCTTCAACCGCCAACTCCTGGGCGCCCCGGAGTTGGTCCGCGAGGAGGCGGCGAAGGCGCAAGGCTGGATCTAGCGGTTCGAACAGGTCTAAGGCGTTGGGAGGCGTTAGCCGCCGACACTCCTCCCAAGTCATGCCGCGTCGACAATCAGGTACGTCGTGACGCCAGGACTGTGCCCAGGATCTCCTCGACCCTGTCGCGTCGCCTAGAGTCGGGAAAGAGCCGTCCGTGGATCGCCAGCGCCTCCTTCGGGGCCGTGATGTCCAGCCGTTCGACCAGCGTCGCAACGTCTTCGACATCGGTCGCTCTGCCCGCTTCGAGCTTCATGGCCAGTATGTGTTCGGCAGAGGCGCCGGTGATCGTCAGGTACTCCGACTCGTACACCGTCTTCGCCCGTGTGTCCGGCAGCCTCGGGATGTTTGCCGTCGCCTGCTCATTGAGCCATGACTCAGGCAACCCTCGCTCGCGCGCGATTTCGCGTACCGCCTCGACGAGTGCGCCGTGGCCGCTGTCGACTCTAACGTCAACGTCGTGGGTGGTGCGCGAGCGGTCAAACGCCAAGCTCATCGCCGCGCCGCCGATGACGTAAATCTGCGCCCTCACCTTGCGCCGTTCAAGTCGCCTTGCGAGCTCGTCAAGCAACTCGACTAGCGCTTCCCGGTCAAGGGACCCAGGCACGGTGCTCTCCACATCGGTGGTCAAGGTCGCGTGGATCCGGCAGCGCACCGTGGCGAATGAACGCCGCTGGTGCAAACGCGATGGCGTCCATCCGTATGGAGGGAACGTCCGTGACCACCCAAGTCTCGGCCAAGAACCGACTTGGCTCGTCCACCCAGGCCGGTGAGGTGTGGCCGTGTAGCGCACAAACATGCTCAACGGTGGCGGCGAGCAAAGCATCCCACCGACTCCCCGTAAGCGGTGGGACGTCAGCAAGCACGTTCGCTTGTGCCGCGTGGCTCAGCGCGTGGAACCGCCTCGGCAAGTCGTGCACGATCGCCCGCAGAAGTTCGGCCTCTGTCCATCCGCCCTCAACGGCAGCTGCATATGCCCGTAACGTCAGCGCGTCGGTGTCCATGGCGGCGATTATGCAGTCCGGAAAGATGCGAGGGTCCAGCACGGCTCGGAGTCGGACATGCATAATGCGCCGCTGCACGAACTTTCCACCCGAACCCTGACCGAGAGGACAAACGCCGATGATTGACGTTCACTACTGGCCCACACCCAATGGCTGGAAGGTCTCCATCATGCTCGAGGAGTGTGGGCTCGACTATCGGGTCGTGCCCGTCGATATCGGGGGCGGCGACCAGTTCAAGGCGGATTTCCTTCGCATCAGTCCGAACAACCGGATGCCGGCGATTGTGGATCACGATCCCATGGGTGGTGGCGAGCCGCTGGCGATCTTCGAGTCTGGGGCGATTCTCGAGTATCTCGCGGAGAAGACCGGCAAGTTCCTGCCTGCCGACCCCGTCGGCAAGTACAAGGCGTTGCAGTGGGTGCATTGGCAGATGGCGAACCTTGGGCCGATGATGGGCAACGCCAACCACTTCAAGAACTACGGCAAGAACATCGCCGACGATCCGGCGCAGCTTGAGTACGGCACCAAGCGTTTCGTCGGCGAGGTGGATCGGCTCTCGGGGGTGATGGATGCGCAGCTTTCGGTCAACGAGTACCTTGCTGGCAGCGAATACAGCATCGCCGACATCATCAGTTGGCCGTGGGCCTTTCTCATCGGCCGCCTGATCGACGAGGGCGTGTGGGAGACGTTCCCGAACCTCAAGCGCTGGGTGGACCAAGTGGGGGAACGTCCGGCTGTGGAGACAGGGCGCCGCGTGGGCCGAGACTTGGGGCGCCGAGAGCTCACGGAAGAAGAAGAGAAGGCGCGGCGAGAACTGCTTTTCAACCAGACGAACGAGAAGGTGCGGGCGGCCCGGGAGGCGGCAGCGAAGGCTGCTTCTTAGGCCACGAACCGTCGTTTGCGCGTCTTTGCGCACCGAAAGACGGCACGCCCTCCCCTACACCGCCGGTCGCGATGCTCCGTTGGAGAGTCCGGAGCGATAGCCCGCCCCATAGGAGGACCGCGACTGGCCGCCAGCAGCCCGATCCTCAGTCCTTGCTTACCAGGCGTCGATGGCGGGCCGTTTCTTGCCGTGGCGGGGCTCAAGCCGCACCGAGCGCAGCAGGCTCGACAGCCAGCGCCTTGTGTGGGCGGGGTCGATGGTGTCGTCCACGGTGAAGTGGGTTGCGGTGTTGAGCGCCTTGCCGTTCTCGTAGGCGTTCGCAACCATCTCCTCATAGCGCTTCAAGCGGGCTGCGGGGTCTTCGATGGCCTCGAGTTCCTTGCGAAAGCCCAGTTTCACCGAGCCTTCGAGACCCATGCCGCCGAACTCTCCGGTGGGCCAGGCGACCGTGAAGAACGGCACCTTGTAGGAGCCGCCAGCCATGGCGATAGCACCGAGGCCATAGGCCTTGCGGATCACCACGGTGAAGAACGGTACGCCGAGGTTGGCACCGGTCAGGAACATGCGGCTCGAATGCCGCACCAGTGCGGTCTTCTCGATCTCGGGCCCCACCATGATGCCGGGCGTGTCGCACAGGTGCAGGATGGGGATGTCGAAAGCGTCACATAGCTGCATGAAGCGGGCGCCCTTGTCGGCGGCGTCGGAGTCGATCGCGCCGCCCAAATGCAGCGGGTTGTTGGCGATCACTCCCACCGGCCGCCCCTCGACGCGGATGAGGCTGGTGACCATGCCGAAGCCAAAGCCTGAGCGCAGGTCCAGCACCGAACCCTCGTCCGCAAGCGTCGCGATCACGTCACGAATGTCATAGGCGCGCAAGCGGTTTTCCGGCACGATGTGGCGCATGGCTCGCTGGTCCGGTGCAGACCAGTCCTTGGTGTTCCCTTGAAAGAAGGCGAGGTAGCGCTTCGCCGCCGCCACCGCTTCGGCCTCGTCGGCAACGGCAAGGTCCACCACGCCGCTCGGCACCTGCACCGACATGGGCCCGATGTCTTCCGGCGCAAACACGCCAAGACCGCCGCCTTCGATCATCGCCGGGCCACCCATGCCGATGTTGGCGTCGGCAGTGGCGATGATCACGTCGCAACAACCGAGCAGCGAGGCGTTGCCGGCAAAGCAACGACCGGCGGTGATGCCCACCATCGGCACCAGCCCCGACAGCGTCGCGAACTGCGAAAACGTGCCCTGTCCACCACCGCCGCCCACCATGTCGGTGTCGCCGGGACGGCCGCCGCCGCCTTCGGCGAAGAGCACCATCGGCATCCGGCCCTCGCGGGCAACGCCGATCATGCGATCGGTCTTGCGGTGGTTCTGCGCGCCCTGCGTGCCGGCCAGCACGGTGTAGTCGTATGCCATCACGGCACAGCGATTGGCCGGATCGTCAAACAGTTCGCCGTTGACGCTGCCGACGCCGGTGATCATGCCGTCGGCAGGCGTGTTGGCGATGAGGTCGTCGAGTGAGCGGCGGCGACGCTGGGCGGCGATAACGAGCGGGCCATACTCCACCCAAGTTCCGGCGTCCACCAGGTCCTCGACATTCTCGCGGGCGGTGCGCAGGTGCTTGGCGCGACGGCGGGCCACAGCCCCTGGCCGGGCGTCGTCGAGTGTTGCGGCGTGGCGCACGAGCACCTCCTCGAGATCAGGACGTATGTGGTCGGGATCGACCGCCTCTTCGGCACCTCCGTGCGCATCGTCGACGTCGGCTTCCTCAAGCACGAGCAGCGGGTGACCCGCATATACGGTATCGCCTGCACTCGCATGGACGCGCCGCACGATGCCGGCCATCTCGGCACGCACTTCGTGCTCCATCTTCATGGACTCCATCACCGCCACGCAGCGTCCAGGGGTCACCGCATCGCCTTCCGCAACGTCGATGGACACCACTGTGCCCTGCAGGGGCGCAGCCACCAACGCCTCCCCTTCGTCGGCGGCCGGCGTGCCAGCGGTCGGCGGCGCGGTTCGGGACTCGCGGCCAAAGGCAAGAACCGCCAGCGGATCGCCGGCGTCGACTTTGGCCCCTGCGGTCGCAGGCGCAACGGCGCCCGAGTCTGTCGAGGCGACGTGCAGCAGGGGACGCTCGTCGAAGTGCAAGGGCCGCTCGGCTGCGAACCCAGTGGAGAGAAGGCCATCCTGGAACGCTGGATGATCGAGAATCGCCCGCAGGTACGCGACGTTCGTGTCCACGCCCTCGATGCGGAACTCCCTGAGCGCTCGACTGAGCTTTGCCGCGACCGCTCGAAACGGCGCACGGGAAGAGGCCACCACCTTGGCAAGCAGCGAGTCGTAGCGTGGGTTGGTCTCGTAGCCGGCATAGCCGAAGGTGTCGGTGCGCAGGCCCGGCCCGGATGGCGGGTCGAAGGCGGCAAGCACGCCTCCGGCCGGCAATGCGTCGCCGCCTTCGGTCATCCGCTCCATGTTGACCCGCGCCTGGATGGCAAACCCGGTTGAGCGACGGTCGAGGTCGAGCTCTGCCAGGCGTCGGCCGGCGGCAATCTCGAACTGCGCCCGCACGAGATCAACGCCCGTCACCTCCTCCGTGACGGTGTGCTCCACCTGCAGCCTGGGATTGGCCTCGATGAACGCGAACGTCGGCGTCGTGCTCGTGACATCGACAAGGAACTCGATCGTACCGGCGCCCCGATAGCCGCAGGCACGCGCCAGCCTCAACGCCGCTTCGTGCAGGTCCGCGCGCAGGGACTCCGGCAATCCAGGCGCCGGGGCGACCTCGATCAACTTCTGATGCCGACGCTGGATGCTGCAATCCCGCTCGCCCAAGTGCATCGCCTCGGTGCCGTCACCGAGCACCTGCACCTCGACATGACGCGCGCCCTCCATGAAACGCTCGACATAGAGCGCGCCGCTGCCGAACGCCGCCTTCGCCTCCGAAGACGCGCGGGCGAACGCCTCGGCTACCTCATGCGGCTCCTGCACCACTCGCATGCCGCGTCCGCCACCACCCGCGACAGCCTTGATGATCGCCGTACCGTGCGTCGCAACGAATGCCTCCGCCTCCTCTGCGGTCGCCGCGCCCGTGCCAGCGAGAACTGGCACTCCCAAAGCCTCCGCGAATGCGCGTGCGGCCGTCTTGTCGCCAAGCATGTCGAGCGTTGCCGGTTCGGGGCCGATGAAGACGACGCCGGCTGCCGCGCAAGCCGCGGCAAGAGCAGAACTCTCACTGAGGAAGCCGTAGCCGGGATGCAGGCAGTCGCAGCCCGTGGCCCTTGCCGCAGCCACAATGGCATCGACGTCGAGATACGCGCCTGCACCGGTGCCGCCAAGCCCCACGCTTCGATCGGCCTTGGCGACGTGCAACGACGCGACATCGTCCGACGCGAACACGGCTACCGACTCGATCTGGAGCTCCGCCGCCGCGCGCGCAATGCGAATGGCGATTTCGCCCCGATTGGCGATCAGCGCCCGTTCAAACATGCCCTTGCCTGTGGGAAGACTCAAAACCCACCCCCTGCCTCCAGGTATTCCCGCTCCTCCGCGCTGCTTTCGCGGCCCAGCGCCGCATTGCGATGCGGAAAGCGTCCGAAGCGTTCGATCACACGCCGATGCGCCGTCGCATAGCCGACGAAGCTCGCCGCGAATTCGCGGAACGAAGGCGCGGCCTCCTCCACCAAGCGCTCGAACAGAGCCACCGACCGCGCTTGATCTGCGAGGTCTTCGCTGTGCTCGAATGGATGATAGAGGAACGCCCGTTCCGGCACGGAAAGCTGCACGTCGAGGCCCCGATCCAGCGCCCGAACGGCGATGGCGCGGGCAAGCGAGTCGCCGAGGAAGGCAAGGGGCGAACCGCGGTAGATGTTGCGACCGAACTGGTCGAGAAGGAGCACCAGCGCGAGGGCGCCTTTCGGCTCCTCGCCCCAATGCAAAAGCTCGCCGGACCGCGCCTGCTCCACGGCCTGGCCGAAGCGGTCGCGGATCTCTGCATCCACATCCGCATCGACGCGATACCAGCGGTCGCTGTAGGGCTTGAGGTCGTCGGGGTGACTCGGAGCAGGCCCGAACCAATAGTCGATCACGTCATTCGGTGTCGTCTTGGACAACCCGCTCATGTCCCCTCCTGCGTGGTCCCGCAACCGCATGTGCCCTGACCGTCGAAGCCCTTGGCGCGAGGGGCATGCCGCCTCGCACGGGCCGACAGGCGCGAAAGGACATCGCATGCACACCAATGCTCGGCTCTTGGATGTTCGCCACCATTGCGCGTCACGCCGCTTCGCGCAAGGATTGACCGAATCTTCAACGGAGGAACCCATGCAGATCACCGCCATCGACACCTTTGTGGTGGACGCCGGCTGGCGTCCCTGGCAGTTCGTCGCCGTGCGCACCGACGAAGGCATCACCGGCTACGGCGAATGCTCCGACGGCCGCATGCCCTACAGCGTGGTACACACCGCCAAGGAGTTCGAGGCGATTCTGCTCGGCCAAGATCCGCGCCCGGTCGAGGCGCGCTACTGGGACATGTACCGCATGGCGCGGCAGAGCCCCGGCGGAATCGCAGCCAAGGCCATCGCCGGCATCGAGCTCGCGCTTTGGGACATCAAGGCCAAGGCGCTCGGCGTGCCGGTGTACGAACTCTTCGGCGGCCCCTTGCGCACCCGGCAGCGCGTGTACTGGTCGCACTGTGGCAGTTCCCGCGCCGGCAACCACGAGATCATCGGCGTCCCGCCGATCCGCTCCTGGCAGGACATCACCGATCTTGGTCACGAGGTGGTGCAGCGCGGCTTCACGGCGCTCAAGACGAACATCGTATACCCGGGCGAGCCCGCCCACACCTACCGCGGCGGCTTCGGCGGCGGCGAGGGAACCACCGACGGCACCGTGGACAACGCCATGCTCGACCATATCCGCACCCACATCGGCACTTTCCGCGATGCCGTGGGGCCGCATGTGGACATCGCCCTCGACCTCAATTTCAACTTTCGCGTCGAAGCGGCCACGCGCATCTGCCATGCCCTCGAGGACCTGCGCATGATGTGGGTGGAAATCGACATGTACGAGCCGGAGGGGTTGCGCGAGATCCGCGACGCCGTGCGGGTGCCCGTCTGCTCCGGCGAAAACCTGTTCACTTCCCGCGACTACCGCCGCTACTTCGAGGCGCGCTCGATGGACGTGTGCATGGTGGACGTGCCCTGGAACGGCTTCGCCAATTCCCGGCGCGTCGTGGAAATGGCAGAGACCTTCGAGGTCAACTGTGCCCCGCACAACTACTACAGCCACCTCTCCACCCTCCACTCCCTGCACCTCACCGCCATCTCGCCGAACATCCGCATCTGCGAGATCGACATCGACGACGTGCCCTGGAAGGACAACCTCGTCACCGAGCCGATGGCGTTCGAGGAAGGACGCGTGCTGATTCCCGACCGACCCGGCTGGGGCGCGGACCTCAACGAAGAAGTGGCAGGCGCCCACGTGTGGGAGCCCGGACGCAAGCCGGGGTATTGGTCTGGTCCCTCTCGCTAGGCGCAACCAATGGCGCAGCGTCGGCAATGCGCGGTAAAGTTGCTCGGTTGCATTCGAGGAGACTCCATCGTGGCATCCGCCATCCCCTTCCCCGACGAGAACAATGTCTGGCGCCTCGACACGCCCGGCAGCGAAGGCTGGCCCCGCACCGCCCGCCCGGACGATCCCAACAAGTACTTCATGGTCTCCATGGACGGCCACGTGCAGGAACCAGCCGACCTCTGGCAGAAGCGCATGGACGCCAAGTTCCGCGATCGCCTGCCCGGCGTCGCCGTTGACAAGGACGGCAAGAAATACCAGAGGACCGAAGGCTTCCGCCCACTGCGCATCCGCAACATCCAGTTCGAGGGCGAAGACGGCCTGCGCAACCGCGCCGGCACAACCCCCGAGGAACGCATTGCCGACCTCGCCGCGGACGGCGTCGACGCCGAAGTGCTGTTCCCGAACAAGGGCCTCACCATCTGGGCCACCCCGGATCCAGAATTCAGCCAGGCCATGTGCCGCGTCTGGAACGACTGGGCGTGGGAAGTCTTCGGCGACTACAACGACCGCCTCTCCCCCATGGGATGCATCGCCAGCGCCGACATCCCCGGCGCCATCGCCGAAATCCAGCGCCTGGCGTCCCTCGGCTTCCGCGGCCTCTCGCTGCCCTGCAAGCCGGTGTGGGGGCCGGGCAGCCACGAGCACCTCAACTACAACCTGCCGGACTTCGATCCGCTCTGGGCCTGCATTCAGGAAGTAGACCTCCCCATCACCTTCCACGTCTCCACCGGCCGCGACCCGCGCACGTCCCGCGGCAACGGCGGCGCCGTGATCAACTACGCGGTTCACTCCCTCGCGCCGACGATGGAACCCATCGCCAACCTCTGCGCCTCCGGCGTGCTGGCACGCTTTCCGGGGCTGCGCTTCGGCAGCGTGGAAGCGGGCATCGGCTGGGTGCCCTGGGCCATCTGGGCGCTCGACGAGGCCTACCGCAAACACCACATGTATGTCCGCCCTAAACTCGACCGCCTGCCGAGCGAGTACTTCCGCGAGTGCGGCTTCGCCACCTTCCAGGAAGACAAGCCGGGCCTAGACCTCGCCCGCGAGCACAACCTGATCGACAACTTCATGTGGGCCAACGACTACCCGCACCACGAAGGCACCTGGCCCCACTCCGCCGAAGCCATCGAACGCACCATGTCCCAGCTCACGGACGAAGAACGCGCGAAAGTGCTGGGCCTGAACGCCGCCCGCATCTTCAAGTTCCCGATCCCGGAGCGGTACCGGCAAGCGGCAACGCCATAGCGGCGACGCATGCGCTGTGGGACAGCGACCGCCGTCTCCAGACCGCGACCGGCGGCCCTAACGGGCGTCGCGGCCCGCTTCTCGGCTTTCCGCGCCATTGCCGATATGCGATACTCCGGCGCTTTCCGCGAGAGGGCATCGCATGGGCGCACGGGAGATCATTGAGGGTCAGGGTGCCGAGGCCGGTTCGACGGCCTATGTGCCATCGTTTCAGCTGACGGAAGGGCAGCCGCCGCCCATCGCGCACAACGGCGGCATCTCCTACATGGCGCTCGACAAGGATGGCGATGCCGGCACGGCTGCCGCCACCGAGGTTGCCTTGGCTCAGGTCGCGGACGGCGAGGGCCAGGACGTGATCGAGATGATCGAGAACGCGCCGCCGGGCCCCATCGAGACCGAGTGGGGGATTGGCTTTCGCGAGTACGACGAGTGCATGGAGTACATCCGTGCCAACAACATCACCGCCCCGCCCGGCGGCGTTGCGCTGCCCTTGCGCTACACGGTGCACGAAGAACCGACCTACTCCATCGTCTCGTCCAATGCCCTCTGGCGCGACCCCTCGCGCAAGGACGAAGCCGAGCGCGTGCGCCAGTACGAGCGCGACCACGGTCGCCGCAACCTCTACTTCCCGCAGGTGCTGCGCGATGCGCGCCGGATGGAGGAGTATTACCCGGGCCTCTCGCCCTCGAGCCCGGAGTGCATGGACAAGCTCGGCGTGTCGCTCGCGCACATCGAGTCCAAGTGCAAGAACTTCTACGACTCCGAAGAGGTGCGCAGCGTCTTTTACCTCGAGATCGAGAAGCTCCTGCTCGACTTCTTCCCCGGCGCCACCGACGCCCTCGTGTACAACCACGACGTGTTCAACAAGGACTACGACGGCGATCGCAGGGAAGATCAGGACGCCAAGAACCCCGGCGTCAACGGCGGCTACGCCAACCTCGTCCACAACGACCTGAACGACAACAGCGGCCGCGTCCGCTGCCGCGAGCTCCTGACCAAGAACCTGCGCAACTTCGGCCGCGAGCAGCACTACACCGAGGCCGAGGCCGACGAGAAGATGTCGCGCCGGTTCATGTCCATCAACCTCGCCAAGCCGATGGAGACGGTGGAGCAGTTCCCGTTTGTGCTGTGCGCCTGGCCGTCGTTTGCGGATCAGCCCTACATCACCAACTACCGCATCTACGACGACCGCGTCGGCGAGACCACCCGCTTCACCCATCGCGCCGACCACGAGTGGTATTGGTTCCCGCAGCAGAAATCCACCGAAGTCTCGATGCTGAAGTGCTACGACTCCATCACCGACGGCTCGGTCTCGCGCTGGTCCTTCCACTCGGCCTGCGTCGATCCGACCGCGCCGGAGGACGCCCGCTGCCGCAAGAACGTGGTGGTGCGGTCGTTCGTCTTTTTCTAGACGCCAAGATCGAGTCTCCAGCAGGGCCGCTCGTCCCTTAGGGCCGTCCGGAGCCGACACATGGGCGACGAAATCGGTCAGCGCGACTTCCACGCGGAAGACTTCAGCCGCTTTCGACGGCGGCTGGCGGAGGAGACCGACCTCGTCGAAGCGCTGTTCCGCGAAGGCGGTTTCAGCACGCGCGGGGACATCACCGGGTTCGAGCTCGAGGCGTGGATCGTCGATGGCGACGGCAATCCCTCGCCGGTCAACCAAGAGCTGCTTCGCACCGTGGACGATCCGTTGCTGGTGCCGGAGCTTGCGACGTTCAGCGTCGAACTGAACGGCAGCCCCACGCGCCTCACGGGACGCGTCTTTTCGCGCATCTTCGACGAACTGAACGCCACCTGGACCCGCTGCACCGAAGGCGCCCGCCAGATCGGCTGCCGCCTCGTCAGCATCGGTACGCTTCCAACCGTGCAGCCCGAGTTGCTGCATTCGAGCAACATGTCACCCATGGTGCGGTATCAGGCCCTCAACGATCGCATCATGGCGGTGCGCGACGGCGCTCCGCTGCAGATCGACATCGAGGGCAACGACCACCTCGCGATGGAACACGACGACGTGATGCTGGAAGCGGCCACCACCTCGTTTCAGATCCATCTGCAATGCCTGCCCGATCGTGCCGTGCGCGACTTCAACGCCTCCGTCGCTGCTTCCGCACCCATGGTGGCGCTGGCAGCGAACTCGCCTTTCCTGTTTGGCCGTTCGCTTTGGGCGGAGACCCGCATTCGGCTGTTCGAGCAGGCGGTGTCGATGGGCGAGCGAAACCCGGAACGGGTCACGTTCGGCACAGGCTATGCAAAGGACTCCTTGTTCGAGCTCTTCCGCGAGAACCAAAGCGTGCATCGCGTGCTGATTCCGTTCGTGCAGCCCGACGAACCGCCAAGCAAGTACAGCCACGTGCGTTTCCAGAACGGCACGGTGTGGCGCTGGAACCGACCGCTTCTCGGCTTCGACTTCGACGGCCAGCCGCATGTTCGCATCGAGCATCGGGTGACCCCGTCCGGACCCACCATTCGCGATAGCGTCGCCAATGCAGCGGCCTATCTCGGCATGGTGCGGGGCCTCGTCGATCTCTATCCCCGCATCATTGAGCAAGAGCTGGATTTCGAGACCGCACGGGAGAACTTCTACCGCGCCGCTCAGATGGGGCTCGAAGCCGACATCTCCTGGCCTGGCCTCGGCACCGTGTCCGTGCGCAGGCTCCTACAGGACACACTGCTTCCGCTTGCCGGCAAGGCCCTGCAAGAACTCGACATTCCCGCCGAGGAGACGGAGCGCTACCTCGACATCGTCGCCGCCCGGGTGGAGGGCGGCCGCAACGGGGCTGCATGGCAAACCGAATGGGTGCGCCGCCACGGCCCGGACTGGAGTGGCCTCACCTGCGCCTATCTCGACAAGCAGGAAACCGGCGAACCCGTGCATACATGGGCTATCTGAGCGGGGCGCCCGTGCGCACCACGACAACGCTACCAGCGCAGGTCGCGGTACTGCCGGCGGCGGGGCTGTTGGCCGCGCTCGGCGGCCCCACGCTGTTCGACCTTCGGCATCCCGGCAAACCTCCGCTGTTCGTGTCAACGCTCCTGCACGGCAACGAAACATCGGGCTGGGACGCGGTGCGCCGCATTGCCCTCAGCGACGAGGCTCGGGAGTTTTCCTGGATGCTGTTCCTCGGCAACGTCCAGGCCGCGGCGCAAGGGGCCCGCTCCTTGCCGGAGCAACCCGACTTCAACCGCATCTGGCACGCATCCGCGGTGGACGACAGGGCGCGCCCGACTGCCGATGGTGGCATCTGGCAGGAAGACAGCCAGGCACACCCCGCCGAGGCGCAACTTGCCGATGCCGTGACACAAGCCGCGCAGGCGGCGAGGCCGTTTTTCGCCGTGGACGTCCACAACAACTCCGGTCACAACCCGCCCTATTCGGTGATCACGTCGCTCGACCCGACTACCCTTGCGGCAGCGGCGGCGTTCTCGCCCCGAGCCATTCATGCGCGCCACCCGGCGGGCGTGCAAACCCGGCGCTTCGCCCGTTTCTGTCCTGCCGTCACCATCGAGACCGGACAGCCGGAAGACCCACAAAGCGCCGAGCGCGCCGAGGCGTACCTGCTCGATTGCCTGCGGAGCGCCGAGCCTCCCGCAGCCAAGCATTCCCGGCTCGCGCTCTTTGAGAACACCATTCGCGTGACGGTTCGGGGCGATGTCGAACCGCATCCGGGGCTGGAACGGCTCAACTTCGGCGTTGCCGCACCCGGCCAATGCATCGCCCATCGCGGCGAACTGGTGGCCGAGGACAGCCAAGGCCGGGTCGTCACCGATCAATACCTCGAAGCCGACGGCAGCGCCACGCGCCTGACGCGCTCGGTCACCCTTTCCATGTACACCAGCGACGTCGCCATCGCCCGCCAAGACTGCCTTTGCTACTTCATGACGCAGGTAGCCGCATGAGCGCGAGCGACGCCCGCCGTTACGTCGCGGTCGACGGTCGATTCGAGATGCTGCACGGCGCGATCGAAAGCCCCACTGTTGCCTACGAAACCTGGGGCCAGCCCGCCCCGTCCGGCGACAACGCGGTGCTGCTCTTTACGGGGCTATCGCCATCCGCCCACGCGGCGTCGTCCCCGGACGATCCCACCAGCGGCTGGTGGGAGGACATGATCGGCCCGGACAAGCCCATCGACACCTCCCGGCTCTACGTCGTTTGCGTCAACTCGCTCGGCAGTTGCTTCGGCTCCACCGGGCCCGCCTCCGAGCGCCAGGAAGGCGGCACGTATCGCCTCGACTTTCCCGTCTTGACGCTCGAGGACATCGCGCGCGCTGGACATGCAGTGGTGGAGCACCTAGGTCTGACGCGGCTCAAGGCCGTGGTGGGGTCTTCCATGGGTGGGATGACCGCCCTCGCCTACGCCATCCTCCACCCAGGCCGCGCGGAGGGGCTCGTCTCGATATCCGCCGCAGCCCGCAGCCTGCCCTTCTCCATCGCCTTGCGTTCCCTGCAACGCGAACTGATCCGTTCGGACCCGGTTTGGGCCAATGGCAAGTACGCCTACGACGCACCACCCGTGCTAGGCATGCGTCTGGCGCGCAAGCTCGGCATGATCACCTATCGCTCGGCCAAGGAATGGAGCGGACGTTTCGGCCGTGAACGTGCCACCGACGATCTGGCCGTGGGAGCAAGGTTCGACATCGACTTCGAGATCGAGTCGTATCTCGAAGCCCACGCCAATAAATTCATCGGCACCTTCGATGCCAACTGCTATCTCTATCTCTCGCGGGCAATGGACCTGTTCGACGTGGCGGACCACGGCGGCTCCGTCGAGGCCGGCCTTGCGCGGATCAAGGCCGAGCGGGCCCTCATCGTCGGCGTCGAAACCGATTTCCTGTTCCCCTTGCAGCAACAGCGGGAACTTGCCGAAGGGCTGCAACCCACCGTCGGCGATGTGGATTTCCACGCCCTCCCCTCGATCCAAGGCCACGACTCCTTTCTCGTTGACATGGACCGCTTCCGGCCCGTGGTGGCGCAGTTCTTCGAAGGGTAGTCGACTCTTTTCGTGAAGCGCGCCTAGCGCTCCCAACGGCTTCCGCCAACAGCCGCTACGTCGCTGCGGCCAACGCCTTGATGTGGCTAGCTACCAGGTCGGGGCGTTGCATGGGGATGAAATGGGTGAGGTCCGGGAGGTACACGTCCTGGCCGTTGGGGAAGGCGGCGGCGAGGCCCTCCCAGGTCGGGGACTGCGAGAAGTCCATCGGGCCGTCACGGGTTTCGCGCTTGTGGGCGCGCAGCACCGCCACCGGATGGGGAAGCGACTCGATGATGGGCATGAGGTCGGGGCGACCGCTTTCGAGATAGATGGACGCCTCCACCACCGGTGGGCAGGCGAGTACAAAACGGTCGCCGTCGGGGATGACGCCGTGGTCGCAATAGTCGCGCAGCACTTCGGGTCGCCAGAGGTTGAAGGGATGTCGGTCCTTGAAGCGCTCGAACATGGCGGCTCGCGAATCCCATTCGTAGCGACGGCGGGACACGGGGTGGTCTTCGGCCGAGAGGAAAGCGCCGACGGGATGATCGCGAACGGCCTCCGGAGACATGATTACGGGGTCCACCAACAGGAGGCTCCTGAACCGCTTCGGGTGCGCTGCGGCAGCCTGCACCACCGAGTGGCCGCCCATGGAATGGCCGGCGCCGATGGCGCGCTCCATGCCCATCGCCTCCGCGAACGCCGCAACGTCTGCGCCAAACGCGCTCCACTTGTAGGGACCCTGCTTGCTGGAGCGGCCGTGCCCGCGCATGTCGAGGGCGTAGGCGTGGAAGCCCGGCCCCAACTCCGCGACGGTCTGGTCCCAACATCGGGCGTGGAAGCCTGTGGCGTGCACCAACAGCACTTGTGGATCGCCCGGCTTGCCCCACTCGAAGAACGCGAGGTCAATGTCGCGCAGGCGCACGGAATGCTCGCGGGGCTTGTTAGTTGAATGCGCCAATCATGCACCCCTTGTGTCATCGTCAAGACGCTCTGGAGCGAGGGCGTCTCGCCCTCCCTCGCGCCGGTGCAAGGGAGGGTGTGGCGCGTTGTTGGCGGTGTCTAGGACGCCGGTTGCCGGGGGGCTTTCCGGCGCCGCTGCCGTGCACGCCTTCGCACGCCTGAAGGCAGGACACCCTCCCTCCAGAAGTGCATTCGCCGGCGGCTTTGGACGGGCCCCGCGGACTATTCGATCTCCGTCAACGCCTGATACGTGAGCGTCTTCAACTCGGCGCGCAAAGGCCAAGGCGAGCCCATGAGTTGGATCATGCCGATGACCACTAGGTGTTCTACCGGATCGATCCAGAAGACCGTGCCGGCGGCGCCGCCCCAGTTGAATTCGCCGGCGGAGCCGATTACGCGCGCTGCCACGGGGTCCGTGACGATGCCGAAGCCGAGACCGAACCCGAATCCGTTGCCGAGCAAGGCGTCGGCAGGACGCTCGCCTGCCCCACCCGCACTGATGGCGCCCGGCAGGTGATCGCTCGCCATGTAGGCGACCGTTTTCGGCCCCAGTATGCGCACGCCGTCGAGTTCTCCGCCGCGCCGCATCATTTCCGAGAAGCGCAGGTAGTCCATCGTCGTGGAGACGAGGCCACCGCCGCCGGAGAAGAGCGTGGTGTCGGTGTAGCCGACGAACACGTCCTCGTCGCTACCCGTTTGCACCAACGTCTCGTTCTCGGCATCCCACGTGTGGTTCGGCAGGAAGCGGTCTCGCTTGTCTTCCGGCACGTTGAAGAAAGTGTCCTCCATGCCGAGGGGATCGAAGATGCGCTCTTTCAGGAAGACATCGAAGGTCTGCCCGGAGATGCGCTCGACGACGACGCCGGTGATGTCCACCGCCACGCTGTAGTGCCACTGCGCGCCCGGCTCGAACTTCAGCGGCAGCGCGGCGATCTTCTCGGTCAGTTCATCGAGGTCCTTGGAACTCCAGAGCTCCGCCGCCTGATAGCGCTGGTCCACGGCATCCGCCGGGTTGAAGCCATACGATAGCCCCGTCGTGTGGCTCAAAAGCTGCTGCATCGTCATCTCGTTCTCGGCCGGGCGGATCACGCCGTCGTCTCCGAGCACGGTGAGGTTCTCGAACTCCGGCACGAACTTGCTCACCGGATCCGAAAGCTGAAACTTGCCCTCTTCGTAGAGGATCATCGCCGCCGCCGCGGTGATGGGCTTGGTCATCGAGAAGATGCGGAACAGGGCGTCCTTCTCGAGCGGCCGATCGTCGTTCACGCCGCGATTACCCACGGCCTCATAGTGCACGATGGCGCCATCGCGGGCCACTAGCGTGATGACGCCGGCCAGCTTGCCCTCGTCCACATAGCCCTGCGCCATGGCGGTGATGCGGTCGAGTCGTTCTGCGGACATGCCCACCTCGTCCGCCGGCGCTTCGCGCAGGTCCGCGGCGGTGGCCGAAACGCTGAACGCCAGTGCGAGCAGCATCCATCCCGGTCTCTTCATTCCAAGGCTCCCCTCGTCCATTCGAATTCGAGCGCGCACAATGATGGCGGCGCAGCCAATGGTCAAGCAGTGAAGATGTCCGAATAGCGCTCCCGCAGTTCGTTCTTTTGCACCTTGCCCATGGTGTTGCGAGGCAGTTCGTTGACGCACAGGACGCGCTTCGGCTGCTTGTAGCGGGCCAGGTTGCCGCGCAGGTGGACGTCCACGCGATCTTCGGAAACGCCTTCGGCGGCGACAAGGACAGCTACGACGGCCTCGCCGAAGTCCGGATGCGGCACGCCGATGACGGCGGATTCGGTCACCTCCGGCATCTCGTCGAGCAGCCGCTCCACTTCCTTGGGATAGACGTTGTAGCCACCAGAGATGACGAGGTCCTTGGCGCGGCCGACAATGGAGAAGCGCCCTTCGGCATCCATGACGCCGAGGTCGCCGGTGCGGAAAAAGCCGTCGCCGCGGAACTCCTCGGCGGTGCGTTCGGGCATCTGCCAATAGCCGGAGAAGACATTCTCGCCACGCACTTCGATGCCGCCGACTTCGCCCGGGCCGAGCACTTGGCCGTCTTCGGCGGCGATTCGCGCCGCGATGTGCGGGAGCGCGAAGCCAACGGTGCCGGCCACGCGCTCCCCGTCGAGCGGATTGGAGGTGTTCATTAAGGTCTCGGTCATGCCGTAGCGCTCCAGGATGCGCTTGCCCGTGCGCGCCTCGAACTCGGCGAAGGTCTGCTCCGTGAGCGGCGCGGAACCGGAAATGAAAAGGCGCATCCCGGCAGCGAGCGCGGCATCGAAGCGAGGATCGGCAAGGAGGCGCGTGTAGAACGTCGGCACGCCCATCAGCACCGTGGCGTTCGGCAATTCGGCGATCAACGCGTCGATGTCGAAGCGGGTCTGGAAGATCACCGGGGTGGCGCGCAGGAACGCACAGTGCAGGGCGACGAAGAGGCCGTGGACGTGGAAGATCGGCAGCGCGTGCAGGAGCACGTCGTCATCCCGCCAGCCCCAGTAGCGATCCAGCGCCAGGACATTGCTGGCGAGGTTGTTGTGGCTCAGCATCGCGCCCTTGGCACGACCGGTGGTGCCGGAGGTGTAGAGGATGGCCGCGAGGTCCTTGTCGTCGCGCCCGATGGTGTCTCGCACGGGCTCAGCCCCTGCCAAACGGGTCCGCCAGCCTCCGCCGGACTCGGTCAGGGTTTCGACCGGCACGCCACCGTTGCCGGCTTCGGGGTCAGTGGCGACAAAAAGGCGGGGCTCGGCATCCTCGATGAAGTAGGCCACCTCGCGCGGCGTGTAGGCGGTGTTCACCGGCACGTACACGGCGCCGATCTTGAGGCAGGCGAGATAGAGCGCCACCGTCTCGGGCAGCTTCGGAAGCTGCACCAGAACCCTGTCGCCCGGTGCCACGCCTGCCGCCGCCAGGGCGCCGGCAGCAAGTTCCACCTGGCCCTTAAGGTGGGCGTAGGTCCAGTCCGGCGCATCCGCCAGCACCAGTGCTGGCTTGTCGAGAGCCTGCGAGAAGGCGTTTTCGAACCGCGAATACAGGTTCATGGCGGGCCCGAGCGATTGCGAAGCCGCGATGGTAACGCGCACGCTGCAGCCACATGGCTTGAGGTACCGCCGACGACTCCCTGCGCGCCGCCCTGCCCTTGGCGCCGCTTGACTTGACCCTAGGGCGCTCTGCAAATTGCCGCCCTTCATCACTCCGGCGCAGCCAATGTCCGAAATCCTCTGGCGACCCGATGACGACACCATCGCGCAGGCGAACCTGACCGCGTTTGCGGCAGGCCGCGGCTTCACGCCACCGGACTACGACGCCTTGCACGCGTGGTCCATCGAGCGGCGGGCGGAGTTCTGGAACGCTGTTTGGGAGGACGGCGGCGTGATTGCCAGTCGCCCGGCAGACACGCCACTCGCCGATGGCGACCGGTTCCCGGGCTCCCGCTGGTTTTCCGGTGCGCGCCTCAACTTCGCCGAGAACCTGTTGCGGGCGGCTTCGGGCCCAGTCCAGCGCCATCGCGTCGCCATCGTCTCCGCGCTTGAGAACGGACAGCGACGCGAACTGACCTATGCCGAACTCGCCGCCGCCACTGCGTCCCTGGCCGCAGAGCTGCGAGAGATCGGTGTTGGTCCCGGCGATCGTGTAGCCGGATGGCTGCCAAACGTACCGCAGACGGTGATCGCCATGCTCGCAACCGCCAGCATTGGCGCCGTGTGGTCGTCCTGCTCGCCGGACTTCGGCACCGAAGGCGCCCTCGACCGCTTCGGACAGATCGAGCCCGTCGTGCTCATCGCCTGCAAGCGCTACCAATACGGCGGACGCACCTTCGACGTGCGCGAACGCGCCGAGTCGGTGGCTTCGGCCTTGCCCTCGGTTCGGCGCCTGCTTTGGGTTGCAACCGACGCGCCCGATGCCATTGACGACGCATTGCGTCGCTTTCCGGATGCCGAGTCACGCTTCGAACAGATGCCGTTCGAGCATCCCCTCTATGTCATGTATTCGTCTGGCACCACCGGCAAGCCCAAGTGCATCGTCCACGGCGCCGGCGGCACGCTGCTGCAGCACTGGAAGGAACACCGGCTGCACGTCGACTTGGCGCCGGACGACACGCTGTTCTTCTTCACCACCTGCGGCTGGATGATGTGGAACTGGCTGGTCTCCGCGCTGGCCGTGGGCTGCCGCATCGTTCTCTATGACGGCTCGCCGTTCCATCCCTCACCAGGCGCGCTGATGGAACTTGCGGAGCGGGAACGCATCACCGCGTTCGGCGTGAGTGCCAAGTACCTTTCCGCGCTGCAGAAGGCCGGGGTCCGCCCCGCCAAGACGCACGATCTCACCGCCATGCGCAGCGTGCTTTCCACCGGCTCGCCGCTTACGGAGGGCGGCTTCCGCTATGTCTGCCGCGACATGCGCCCCGGCGCCTGGCTGGCCTCCATCTCCGGCGGCACCGACATCCTCTCCTGCTTCGTGCTCGGCAATCCGTGGCTGCCCGTGCGCGTCGGCGAAATCCAGTGCAAGGGCCTCGGCATGGCCGTGGACGTGTTCGACGAATCCGGACGGCCCGCGCAAGGCATCAAGGGCGAACTCGTCTGCACCAAGTCGTTCCCCAGCGCTCCCGTCGGATTCTGGAACGATCCGGGCGGCACCCGCTACCGCGAAGCCTACTTCGACCGATTCCCGCACGTTTGGGCGCACGGTGACTTCGCCGAGATCACCGAGCACGGTGGCATCGTCATCCACGGCCGCTCCGATGCCGTGTTGAACCCCGGCGGCGTCCGCATTGGCACCGCCGAAATCTACCGCGTGGTGGAAGCCTTGGACGAGGTGGTCGAGGCTCTGGCCATCGGCCAGGAATGGGAAGACGACACCCGCGTCGTGCTGTTCGTAGTCCTCCGCCAAGGCGAGTCCTTGACCGGCGAACTCCGCACCACCATCCGCGGCAACATCCGCAAGCAAGCCAGCCCCCGCCACACGCCGGCAGTCATCGCCCAAGTCCCAGACATCCCCCGCACCCTAAGCGGCAAGATCGCCGAACTCGCCGTGCGCGAAACCGTCCACGGCCGTGAAGTCACCAACCTCTCGGCCCTCGCCAACCCAGCATCCTTGGCGGCCTTCAGCAACCACCCGGAGCTCGCCCAAGCGGACTAACGTGTCACGTGATCTCTACGGTCTCGACGCGCTCGGCGATCTTGGCCGCCCATTCGGCAGGGCCTACTTGGTGGGTGGAGCGGCCCTTGGAGTCCACGGCGACGGTTACCGGCATGTCGCGGACCTCAAACTCGTAGATGGCTTCCATGCCTAGGTCTTCGAAGGCCAGCAGGCGGGAGGCGGTGATGGCCTTGGCGACGAGGTAGGCGGCACCGCCGACGGCGATTAGGGAGACGGCCTCGTTGTCGCGGATGGCGTCGATGGCCTCCGGGCCGCGTTCGCCCTTGCCAATCATGCCGAGCAGGCCAGCTTGTTCGAGCATGGCGCGGCTGAACTTGTCCATGCGAGTTGCGGTGGTGGGGCCGGCGGGGCCCACCACTTCGTCGCGCACCGGGTCCACCGGCCCGACGTAGTAGATGAAGCGGCCCTGGAAATCCACCGGCAGTGGTTCGCCTCGATCCAGCATCTCCACCAAGCGGCGGTGGGCGGCGTCGCGGCCCGTGAGGATCTTCCCGGAAAGCAGGAGCGTGTCCCCGGCCTTCCACTCGGAGGTCTCCGCCCGGGTGATCCCGTCGAGGTTGACACGACGCACATCGTCGCCTAGTTCAAAGGCGACATCTGGCCAATCGGAAAGGTCCGGCGGCTCGAAGGTCGCCGGGCCAGAGCCATCGAGCTCGAACTTGAGATGCCGGGTGGCGGTGCAATTGGGGATCACCGCCACGGGCTTGTTGGCCGCATGGGTCGGGTATTCCTTCACCTTCACGTCAAGCACCGTGGTCAGGCCGCCGAGGCCCTGGGCACCGATCCCCAACCCGTTGACGCGGTCGAAGAGTTCGAGCCGCAGTTCCTCCAAGCGGTTCGCTGGCCCCCGCTCCTTCAGTTCGTGAATGTCGATGGGCGCCATCATCGCCTCTTTTGCGAGCAGCATCGCCTTCTCCGGCGTGCCGCCGATGCCGACGCCGAGAATGCCCGGCGGACACCAGCCGGCGCCCATGTCCGGCACCACATCGACGATCCAGTCGGCCACCGAATCCGACGGATTCAGCATCCGGAACTTGGCTTTGGCTTCGCTGCCGCCGCCCTTGGCGGCCACTTCCAAGGTGAGCCGGTCACCCGGCACGATGCGGGTGTGGATCACCGCCGGGGTGTTGTCGCCGGTGTTGGGGCGGGTGCCGTCCGGATCGGCCAGCACAGACGCCCGCAGCAGGTTGTCGGGCAGCGAAAAGCCCCGTCGGACACCCTCGTTGACCATGTCTTCGACGCTCAACGTTGCGTCCCAAGACACGTCCATCCCAACTTCCAGGAAGACGATTACGATGCCTGTGTCCTGACAGATGGGACGCTTGCCGAGGGCGCACATGCGCGAGTTGACGAGCACCTGCGTCAGCGCCGCCTTCGCCGCTGGCGACTCCTCCCGCTCCCACGCCGCAGCCATGGCCCGGATGAAGTCCGGTGGATGGTAGTAGGAGATGTACTGCAGGGCGTCGGCGACGCTGGCGATCAGGTCGTCCTGGCGTATGACGGTCATGGTGCCGGGCCGGCTTCGGGACGTACCCGTGCAGTCGGGTGCAAGGGTGCGCCCCGGGACCAGAAGCCGCCTATTGCCGACGCAGTCTGTATTCGCGTCCCCACGTTCCCTGCACGCCGCCGGTGCCGCCGCCTGACTCGAGGTCCGTGCCGTACGGCGACTTGACCTCCACCGTGTTGCGCGATGCCCAGTCGAGCCGAATCCGGCCAGCGCGCGCGGTGCGGTCGCCGGTCACCATCAGCGTGCCCCGCTGTTTGCGGACTTTGCGCGCCTCAAGCGGCTGTTCGTACTCGTACTCGAGCTCCGGCGAGATGATGAGCGTGACGACATCGCCGCCGGAAACCGTCGTGTTGTATTGCCCCGGGAAGAGCGCCTTGTGTGCGGCAGTGGGCTCGATGCCCTGCGGCCCCGTCGCGCCGCAGGCGACTAGAACCAAGGCCGCGCCGGCGGCCAGCAGCGTCTTCGCGGGTCGGATGGCAAACCTGAACATGAGACCGTTCCCCCTTTGCATGTAGTACATGTGGTCAGCGAAAGGGAGCATCGTCAAGCAACGCCAGCCTGTCAACACGAAGATGCGTGGACCGAGATTCGTTGAGCGAGCTAAGTTCACCGTCTTCCTTGCGTTTGCGATGCTTCGTAGGAGCGGGGCTTGTCCCCGCTCGCGCCGAGTTCATCGCAGCGTCACAAGCAGTTGCGTAGCAACTGCCAACGCGCCCGTCAGGGCGCGCGTGCAGTCACAAGCAGTTGCGTAGCAACTGCCAACGCGCCCGTCAGGGCGCGCGTGCAGGAGCCGCAATCGAGTTACACTGCGGCGCACGCGAAGGAGCGCCTTGGAGGGGAGGCCAACTTGCCCGATACCGTTTCCTATGCCGAGCGGGAGCTGGCGCTTGCCACGGGCCGCATCAAGTATCTCGAACAAGGCAGCGGCGCCCCCGTTGTCATCCTGCACCACAGTTGGGGCAGCCCTGGCTGGTTGCCGTTTCACGAACGCCTCGCCGAATCCCATCGCGTGATTGCGCCGGACCTGCCGGGCTGGGGCGGGTCCGAACGCCCGGCCTGGGCGCGGGAACCGCGCGACATCGCCATTTTAGTCGGGCGCCTGCTCGAAGGCGTCGATCTCGATGAGGTCAAGCTCGTCGGCCTCGGCTTTGGCGGCTACGTTGCGGCAGAACTCGCCACAATGAACCCTTCCCGGCTCGGCGCCCTCACGCTCGTCGGTGCAGCCGGCCTCAAGCCGGACGAGGGCGAGATCGCAGATCAGATGATGCTCTCGCATCGCGCCTACATCGAAGAGAGCTTCCGCGACCACGACACGTACGTGCGCTTCCTCGGCGACGAAGAGCCGCCGGAAGAAGTGCGCGAGCTCTGGGACTTTTCCCGCGAGATGACGGCGCGCGTCAGCTGGAAGCCGTACATGTTCAATCGCCGCCTTGCGCCGCTTCTGCCGGACATCAAGCTGCCCACCCTCCTCATCTGGGGCGAGCAGGACGCCATCGTGCCGCTGGTCTGCGCCCGCCAGTTCGAGGCCGGCATTCCAGGCGCGAAGCTTGAGGTGGTTGCCGGCGCCGGCCACGTCGTCGAGATCGAAGAGCCCGAACGCACCGCCGACCTCATCGCCGGGTTCCCCGGCTAGGTCCGGCAAGCGAAGCCAAGGAGAAGTTCACCATGTTTATCGGCTACTTCACCGAACGTCCCTACCAGGACCCCAACTCCGGCTACTTCGGGGCCACCGGGCGCAACCTGATGGACCTCGGCATGTCGAACTCCAGCTACGATCCGAAGCTGGGTGCTGACCTCTACAACCGCTACCTCGACGAGAAGATCTACGCCGAGGAGATGGGCTTCGATGGCCTGATGCTGAACGAGCACCACTCCACACCCTTTTGCATGGGTGGGGTGATGAACCTCGAAGCCGCCATCCTTGCCCGCATCACCCAACGCGCCAAGATTGTCCTCTTGGGCAACATCCTGCCCATCTGGGACGATCCGCTTTGGCTCGCCGAGGAACTGGCCGAGATCGACATGATCTCCCGCGGTCGTCTCGTCACGGGCTGGGTGCGCGGCACGGGGCGCGAAAGCGTTGCCCACAACGCCGCCGCGCCCTACAACTGGGAACGCTTTCAGGAAGCCCACGACTTCATCGTCGACGCCTGGATGCGCCCTGGCCCGTTCCGCTGGGAGGGCGAGCACTACCACTACCGCTACGTCAACCCGTGGGCGCGCCCGTATCAGGAGCCGCACCCACCGATCTGGATTCCGGGCGTGATGAGCCGCAACACCGTTGCTTGGGCCGCCCGCCACCGCTACCCCTACTTGATGCTGGCGACCGAGTTGCAGCCCACCGTCGAGTCGTTCCAGTACTACGACGAGGTGGCGGAGGAGTCCGGGTTCACGGCTGGCACCGAGCATCGCGGGTATCTGTTCAAGGTGCATGTGGACGAGACCGAGGAGCTTGCCGAACAAGCCGGCCGCAAGTATGTCCAAGGCCCGTCCAATCCCTTCCTTGAAGGCAATCAGGGCATCGTCCGCCCCTTCATCCAGAACCTGCCGGGGCTCACGCAGCGCAACAACCTGCTGCCGACGATGAAGAGCTTCGCCGCCGCCGCCTCGAGAGGCCGTGCCGACCAGCACCTCAAGAACCAGCAGAAGAACACGCCGCCACCGCCGCCCAAGGACACCTACCTCGACCAAACGGAGAAGCTCTCCATCATCTCCGGCACTCCCGACACGGTGATCCCGAAGGTGCGTCACGTGCTGGAAACCATCCGCCCCGGCACCATCTTCTTCTGGGATGGCGACGGCGCCATGGACCACGACGACGCCATGCGCAGCCTCCGCCTGATGGGCGAGGAAGTGATCCCGGCGGTGCGCGAGATCGGCGAGGAACTGGGCCTCAAGGGGCCGTTCGAAGTGGACGATGTGCCGGGCGTCAACAAACCTAAGGAAGAACCGGCCAAGACCGAGGCAGAGCAGGCGCAAATCGCCGCCAAGTAGGGGACGGGCTTGTCCCGACCCCTACAAGTCACGTGGATGTTGGACGGAAGCGCTCCTTGGCGCGCCACAATGCCCACGTCGGCACCGCGAAGATGGCGCCGGCGACGGGCGCCGCCCAGACGCTGCCGCGTTCGTCGAGCAGCGGCCACACCGCCATGCTGAAGGTCACCTGCGCGGCATAGACCGCGGCCCAAGGCCACATCCACCGGCGCATCTTCCAGAATCCGTATGCGCCGGCAGCGTAGATCGCCCAATGCAGCGGCGCAGTGAGCTTCGCCCACCAGCCGTGCAAGACGACGCCGAACCACACTTCCTGGTCGAGATGCACCGGCTTGAAGAAGAGGTCGAACGGCAGATAGATGAACGTCATGTAGATGCAGAACAGCCACATCAAGTTCATCCACCACGGGCGCCGCCGCCACTCGGCGGCAGCTTTGGCCCCGAACGTAGCAGGACTGTCCGTCACGGCTTGTAGGTGAAGGTGAGCCACCACTTGGTGGTGTCGGCCGCGTAGCCGTCGCTGGCGTAGGTTGCGAACTTGAACAGCACCGTCAGGGATTCGCCCAGGGGCATGGAAGCGGAGAGGTCGAATTCCTTGCCATAGTCGGCGTTGCCCTCGTTGGCCGAGAAGGCGTGCAACGTTGCGGCGAGGCTCACCTTGCCCCAGTCCTCCGCCATGGTCAGATAGGTGTCTTCGAGCCCGGCCGCCGGGGTGGCGAGGAAGCGGTCGGTCCAGCCGTTGAACTTGTGCAGCGTCGCCACCGGCATGCGAAAGCCGGCCTCGCCGCCGTCGCTGCCGAGCACCTCGTGGCCCAGCGTGAAGGTAACGCCCCCGAGGCTCGTCTTCCCTTCGACCCAGTACCACCCCGCGTCGTAGTCGAGGGGGCTGTCCCCAGATGGCGACTGCCGGGCGATGCCGCCGCTCAAGGTGAAACCGCCGTGCTCGCCGGTGTATTCCGCGCCGTAGGTGCGGTTGGAGTTGGGGATGCCGTTGTCGTTCTGGAGATCGAAGTCGTAGGCAAATGCGGAGATTTCGCCATCGCCGATGCTCCAGACGCCGCGGAAGGCGTGGATTGCGCTTTGCCAGTCTGCCGGCTGGGCACCGTCCTCCGGGCCAAAGATGCGGTTGACGTTGGCGATGAAGCTGTAGTCCAGCGTTACGTCGTCACCCTTGGACTCGATCCGGACGGCATCGTAGGTCTGCTCGTTCTGGCGCCACGCCACGCCGCCCAGGAAGCGCTGGCGACCGTGGAGGATGCGCTGCCGTCCTCCCGTCATGGTGACGGCGCCCGACTGGCGCCGGACGAAAGCCTGGTTGAGGTCGAAGCCTTCGGGGTCCGCGACCACCGGATAGGTGGTCTTGCCGTTGGTGGTGGAGTTGTAGTCGTCGACGCCGACGACGCCGACGAAATCGGTCTCGATGCCGGCCGTGAGGTTGCCCCATGCGGCGGAAGACCAAGTCAGGCGGCCAAGAACCGTGGATGCGGACGCATTGTTCGGCAAGCCATCCTGATCGACGCTCTCGTAGCGATAGCGCGCACTAACGTTGGACTTGCCGTCCCGAAGCGCCTCGGCGAGACCAGCGAAGGCCGGGGGCGACGCCAAGAGGCCAGCAAGCCCGACCATTGCGAAGCGTCGGGTGCGTCGCAAGCCCGACAGAGCGGATTTCGGTGCATCGCGCATGGCATCCATCTCCTGATGTCGGGGCATGCGTGCAAATGGCGACCGCGCCCCGCGCGCAGAGTCTAACCGCCGCCGCTCTGACAAGCACAGCCTCGGCGAGCTCACGTCCTTGGGCAGGTTACCGGCCGCCCTCGGGCGTCTTCAACGATGCCGTCGCCGTCGGTGTCGATCGCACGCCGGGCCCGGCCTTGCACGTTGAGGATGATCTGGCGCGCCAGCGTCGGGTCGCCGTCCGGGGGACAGTAGAGGATGTTGCCGCTTTGCCAGTCGGTGAGGCCGGACGGGCGAAACACCAAGGCGGTGCGGTTGCGGAATGCCCGCCAGTACATGCGGTGGCCGGCCGGCAGCGGCGGCAGGCGCTCGAGTATCTCTTCGCCGGCGTCGCGCCGACCGTTGCCATTGGGGTCCAGAAAGACCAACGCACCGTCGTGCCAGGTGTTGCGCCGGCCGCAGCGGTCGGCGACGCCGGGGCAGAGCGCCGCCGTGACGCGATGGCTCACCGCCGCCGCCCGCGTGAACTGCACGGCACCGAGCATTTGGTTGATGGCGCTGCCGCCGCGCTCACGTTCAAGCAGGCTGTCGAAGCCCGGCAGCGCGACGGCCATCAGCAACGCGCCAGCGGCAAGTGCCGTCAGCATTTCTGCAAGCGTGACGCCGGCGCTGCGGACCCCTCGGGTATGGCCCTGGCGCCAGCCACGGCCGCTCTGCACGTCTTCATTCATGCACGAATCCTGTCTGCACCGGCACGCCGGGGAAAGAGGAGATTGCCCCCACGTCGTGTGCGACATTGCCGCCGGCGCACCCTAACCCTTCGCCGGCAACCTCAGGACACTTCGCCACGGCCTTGCCGTACACTGCGCCCCGTTTCTGCGAACGAAGCCGCTCAGGGGAGGTGCCAACTCGTGTCGCTCATTGCCTGGTCTTGGCTCTTCTTGGTGCTCTACATCGGTGCCATGCTCGCCATCGGCGTGCTCGGCCAGCGCCGCGTGCAGCACGCGGACGATTTCGCTACAGCACGCGGCTCCTATGGCCCGGTGTTCCTCGCCTTCGCCTTCGCCGCCACCACGGCTAGCGGCGCCACCTTCTTGGGCGGGCCGGGGCTTGCCTACGAATGGGGCACGGCCACCATCTGGGGCAACTTCCTCTATCCCATCGGCGTCTATTTCGGCGTCATGATCTCGATGCGGCTCATCGCCACGTCGGGCAACCGCTTCGGCAACCGCTCGATCCCGGAATACCTAGGCGACCGCTACCAATCCGACGGCATCCGGGTGATCGTCTCGATCTTCTCGCTGGTGCTTTTCTTCTATCTCGCCGGACAGCTCGTGTCGGGGCTGGTGATGTTCGAGGTGATGCTGGGAATGCCGCCGATCTGGGCGCTCATCGTCACGTCCTCGGTGCTGACGATCTATGTCTTCATGGGCGGTGCCCACGCCGACATCCTCACCGACGGTGCCCAAGGCGTGATGATGCTCGTGCTCGCGGCCGTGGTGATCTTCCTGTTCGTGTTCGCGGTGGGCATGGACGGAAACCTCGGTGACTTGATCGACAATCTGGAGCGTCAGGACGACAACCTTGTCGGTCCGCTCAACACCAGCACGCCCCTGTATCACTCTTGGTGGTCCATCGCCTGCATCGTCCTCGCGCACATTCCGCTGGGCCTGTTGCCCCACCTCGGCAACAAGCTGTGGGCGCTCAAGGGCACAGACCAGCAGAAGTCGTTCATCAAGCTCGCGTTCACCTTCGGCATCACCCTCGGCATGTTGGGTCTCGCCGGGCTCTTGGCACGGGGCCTTCTGGGCGACTCGCTGTACGCGGAAGGCTCGAACCCCAACGAGGCCCTGCCGATGCTGTTCATCGAGCTGTTCCCGACTTGGCTGGCGGCCCTGATCGGCGTCGGCATCCTGGCAGCGATCATGTCCACCGCCGATGGCCTCGTCGTGTCTTCATCGCAGATCATCGCCAACGACCTCTACCGCCGCACCTTCGCCGAAAAGCTCACGCCCAACGCCACCCAAGAGGAGCGCGACCGCCACGAGCTCCTCATCGGCCGGATAGCCACCGTGGTGGTGATGGTGCTGTGTACCGCGATGGCCTGGGCGCTGGTGGAACGCAACATTGCGCTGATCGTCTGGATCGGCGTCGGCGGCATGATGGCTGCCTTCGCGGGGCCGCTTGTCCTCGGCGCGCTGTGGAAGGGGGTGACCAAGGCCGGCGCCTACTCCGGGCTCATCGCCGGCTTCACCACCTTCTGCATTCTGCATGCGGAACTCCTGAATCCGGCGTGGTTCGGCGACAGCGGCCCGCTCTACATCGTCGTTGCCTGGCTCGCCGGCGAAGGCCCGAACCCGACATCATGCGCCGCGATCGGCGAGGGCGTTGGCGTCGTGGTCACCTACTTCGTCTCCCGCGCCACGGCACCGCTGCCGGAAGAACACCTCGACGCGATGTTCGGAGACACGCAGGAGGCGGCCTAATCCACACGATTTGGCCGGCACGAGAGACGCACGCCGCTACCGCGGGGAACTCGCGTGCTATGCTCGCGCCCGCTCCGGAAGCGGGGCAAACACGCATTGGAAGGGGCGGGGAGGCGTTGCCCATGTGGCATCTGATCGAGGATTTCTTTGAGCAGAGCATCGTGATGAAACTCTTCATCGCCGTCGGCTGGCTGGCGATCGTCATCATGCTGCTGAGCCTGATCTCGCCGCTCCTCAACTGATCGCAAGCGCAACCTAACCGGCAGGGACTCGGCGCGCATGTGGCTTTCCTCCCTCACCGATGAACAGCGCGATGCCCTGCTTGGGCTCGCCCACAACGTTGTTGTGTCCGACGGGCTTCTCGATCCCAACGAGGAGTTCATGCTCGACGAGTTCAAGCGCGAGATGGCGCTGAAGCCCGAGATCGAGGCCGACTATCTCGAGCTCGACGGCATCAGCGAGGTCTTCGACACACCCCGTGCCCGCGCCGTGGCAGTCCTGAACCTCTTGCGGCTGTCCTACGTGGACGGCGCCTTCGAGGTGGAGGAGGAATGCCTACTTAAGGAAATCGCCCGCACCTTCGGCATCGACGACGACCGTTTCCTTCTGATGGACAACTGGGTCAAGCGCCTCGTTGCCTTGGAAGAGGAAGCGCGGGGTCTCATGAACGCCTGACGGGGAGACCGGTGCGCACAATCTCCCGTCATGCGGCACTGATGTTCCTTGTCTCGCTCGCGTGCGGCCAGCTCGCCGCCGAAGGCACCACAGGCACCATCGACTACCGCCACGGCTACGCCTTCCTCGCCGAGCCCAAGTATCCGCCCGACTTCCCGCATTTCGACTACGTCAATCCCAATGCCCCCAAAGGCGGGATGCTGCGCCGCCACGGCACCGGCAGTTGGGATTCGTTCAATCCTGCGGCGCTGCGCGCCGCCCAGGTCGTGGCCGGCCTAGCGACCGCAGCCCCGCACGCCAACTTCCTGCACGACTCGCTACTCGCGGAAGCCGCCGACGAGCCTTCCACCTGGTACGGCCGTCTCGCCAACGGCATCGCCATCGCCCCGGACGGCGCATGGATCGCCTTCCGCATCCGCGACCATGCCCGCTGGCACGACGGTCGCCCGCTCACGCTGGACGACGTCGTCTATACCTTCAAGGTCTATCGCGAGGACGCCACCTCCACCATCAGCACACCGCTCGAACCCATCGAGTCCATCGAGGTCCTCAGCGAATGGGAAATCCGCTTCCACATCCGCGAAGAGACCCGAGGGGATCCCCTGCTGCCCATCCAGATCGGCCAAGTCCCCATCATCCCGAAGCATTACTGGGAAACCCGCGACATCAGCCGCACCACCGTTGAACCGCCACTCGGCTCGGGCCCCTATCGCGTAGGCGAGTTTCAGGTGGGGCGCTGGATTCGCTGGGAACGGGTACCGGACTACTGGGGCCAAGACCTGCCGGTGATGAAGGGTCGCTTCAACTTCGACGTGCTGAAGTACGACTACTTCGCCGACGACCGGCTGAAGACCGAGGCCGTCAAAGGCGACGTGATCGACTTCCACATCGAGAACATCCCCGGCTATTGGGAGCGCGACTACGACACGCCCGCCTTCCGCGCCGGCGTCTTCCGCCAGGAGTGGCTGCCGGTGGAGCAGCCCTGGGGGCTTTGGTGGCCGGTGTTCTGGAACCTCGACCAGCCCCGCTTTCAGGACGTGCGCGTGCGCGAGGCGTTGTGGCTGGTCTCGGACTTCGTGTGGCTGAACCGCACCAACTTCGACTTCTACGGTCTTGCCACCAGCTACTTCCACGGTTCCGAACTCGCCGCCCGGGAACTGCCGGGCGAACGCGAACTCAAGCTATTGGAACCGGTGCGCGAACACGTGCCGCCACGCGTCTTCACCGAACCCTATCAAGCGCCGCCGAACGGCGGCGGTGGCTGGCACCGGGAGAATCTCATTCGCGCCGCCGCGCTCCTGCGCGAGGCTGGCTGGGTGGTGCGCGACAATCGCCTCGTGCATGGCGAAACCGGCGAACCCTTCCACATCCGCTTCGTCGCCGTGTCTCCCGCGCTTGGCCGCTCCTTCATCCACTACACCCGAAACCTCGAACGGCTCGGCATCACGACGAGCATCAAGTCGCCGGAAATCTCCAATTGGCTCTATCGCCTGCGCTCCGGCGACTACGACGGCGGCGCCCATTGGTTCCGTCCCAACTACACGCCCACCCTCTTGATCTTCCAGAGCTTCCACAGCGTGATGGCGGATCAGGACTACAGCCTGAACTGGCCCAACATGCGCGACGCTGCAGTGGACCACCTGATCGAGCAGCTCACCGCAGCAACCACCTACGACGACTACCTGGCCGCCATCCGCGCCCTCGATCGGGTGCTGCTGTGGAACTTCTACTATGTTCCCGGCATGACCAAGACCCGCATCGGCGCCGTGTTCTGGGACCGCTTCGGGCAGCCGGAACTCGACGGCCCCTTGAAGCGCGAGGTGTTCTGGGACACCTGGTGGTACGACCAAGACCGCGCCGCCAAGGTGGCGAGCTTCCGGGGAATGGACTGATGCGACTTCGCCAGAAGCGGGCAACCCCCGACACGGGCGACCACAAGGGTCGCCCCTACGGGGCACGCGTCGAATCCACCGATGCGC
>JAPPDJ010000126.1 GCA_028824555.1 Gammaproteobacteria bacterium
GTGCGCGCCATCGACGTTGTTGGGGGTGCGAGGGCCGTACGCCCCCCGACCCGGGACGGAGCCCCCACCCGTCACTCCCCCCTCGCGGGGGAGTCGAGAAAGGCGTCCTCGCTTTTCTCGGAGGGGGGGCCGCCGACCCGGGTCGGGGGGCGTACGGCCCTCGCACCCCCAACAACGTCGATGGCGCGCACTTTCCTGTCACTCCCCCCTCGAGGGGGAGTCGAGAAACGGCGTTCCTCGCCGTTTCTCGGAGGGGGGGCCGTCTGTGGGGGTTGAGTACGCCCTAGCTGTTCTCCCCGAAGTCGGCATCAAGCGCATGGTCGGCTTCGACGCGCCGCATCCGACATTGCTCCAGCCCATGGACGCCCCCCTTAGCTTTGATTGGCGACGGGCCTCAGCCAAAAAAGAAAGCGGCGCGGGGTGACCCCCGCGCCGCTTGCATTGTCGAGGGCCCGAAGGCGCTCGATCAGAACTCGTGCCGCAACCGGGCGAACACCATGCGTCCGCGCGGGTCGTGGATGGCGAGTTCGATGTTGGCGCCGAAGGCACCACTCAGCGGGTCTGGATAGGCGTCGAACAGGTTGCGCGCGCCCAGTTCCATGAGCGTGCTGCTGTCGCCGATCAGGCCCGCGAAGCGATACGAGTACGTCAAGTCCACATAGGTGACGCCCTCGATGTCCACCGAAGTCCAGTTAGCATCGATGGCCGAGTTCCAGCGACCACGCACGAGTGCGTTGTGGTTGCCCTGGTTCCAGTTCACCGAGCCGATGACGCGGTATTCCGGCAGGGTCGGGATCACGTCGATGCCGAGGTTCTGCAAGCCCACGGCGTCGCCGGTGTTGCCGCCGCCGAAGTCGTACATGTACTCGAGAATCTGCGTCGCCTGCAGGTCGAAGCGCAGCGTGCCGATCGACTCGAGCCGCCAGGTGTAGTTGGCGTAGGCGTCCACCGAGGTCTGGTCCATGACGTCGGCGTTCACGTACTTGCCGCGCACCGAAACGATCGAGTACGACGGCGGGCCGCCGCGGACGATGTTTGGATCCTGGAAGTTCTCCACCCAGTTGACGGCGTCGTCACGATTCACGCTGCCCGGAGGGCAGGCGCTGGACGAGGCGCCGGTGCAGCCGGGCTGCGGGAATCTCGCGAGGAAGTTCCTCAAGTCTGTCTCCACCACCCGCGGGCCGCGCAGGAACGTGATGCGGTCCGTGAAGTAGTAGTTGGCGTAGTCCATGCCGACGTTGAGGTCGCCATCGAGCAGCGCCAGCGAGAAGCCGACGTTGTACACCTCCGCTTCCTCCGGCTTGAGCGTCGGGTCGCCGCCGCCGATGTTGGTGCGGTAGGTGCCCTCGAAGTCGCCGAAGAAGGGGTCGTTGGTGGATTGCAGGAACGAGAACTCCGGTGCGAAGCGCTGGCTGATGCTCGGCGCCCGGAAGGCGGTCGAGTAGGAGCCGCGCAGGGAGATCCAGTCGAGGGGCTGGTAGAGCACCGCGACCTTCGGATCGAAGGTGCTGCCAACGCCCTCATAGGACGAGTAGCGCCCTGCGAGCTGCACCTCGCCCTCGCCGAAGGTCTCGTCGCTGACGAACGGCACCGCCACCTCGAAGAAGGCGGATTCGATCACGTCCTGCGCCGTGTAGTCGAACGAGCAGGCGTCGTACCAGTTGTTGCACTGGTTCTCGTCGCTGCGGGCGTCCCAGATGAGCCGCACCGAACGTCGCTCGAGGCCAACCGCACCGGCGATGGTGCCGGCCCAGCCGTCGTGCAGGTCACCGGTGGCAAGCACGTCATACGACGTGAGCGTGGTCTTGAGCAGCCGAATGGCGTTGATGTCGATGGCATCCGCCACGAACTGGTGGTTCGGGTAGTCGCCGAGATTCGGATTGGCTGCCGCACCCGGGTCCGTGCAGTTGCGGTAGCGGCAGTTGAGCGCGCTGGTCGAGAACGGGTTGTAGTAGCGGTACTGATCCGGGTGGCCGTCCGGTACGCCCGGCGCTGGCCCCAGTTCCCCTTGCAGGCCCAGCAGCACGGCGCGATAGCTGCCGTTCTTGCGGAAGCGCAAGTCCACGTTCTGCTGCAACTGGACCGAGCCGATCACCTCCCAGCCGCGATCGCCCAGCCAGCCTTCGCTGAAGGTGTAGGTCAGGTTGTGACCCATGCGGTAGGTGTTGATGTCGTAGCTGGCGTAGCCCAAGTTGGCGCCGGAGGCGTCGAGGTTCGACGGCAGGGTGCCGAGCTTGCCGAACAGGCGCAGCGCGGCGATCTGCACGTCCTCGTTGAACTCGATGCCCATGCTGGGATCGAACGGATCCTCGGCGAGGATGACGTCGCCCGCGGCATCGCGGTCGGGGACGCCGTCGCCGTCCATATCCTGGGCGTGCAGCACTTCCCTGTTGCCGAGATCGACCCTGCCGTTGCCGTTGCGGTCGAAGAAGGCCGTGAACGGGTTGCCGGGATGGTCGCCGGAAACGCCGCCGAGCGCGAGGTTGATGTCGCGGACGCGACCACCGGGGTTGGTGGGGGAGCCTCGGCTGCGGGTGCGCTGGCGGGAGTAGATGAGGTCGGCGTTGTAGGCGAGGTTGTCCGTCACTTGCCGTTCGAAGTTGACGTAGGTGTTGAGCACCTTGTTCGGCGTCACGAAGTTGAAGAACTCGCCAAACTGGAAGCGGCAGGTGGTGCCGACCAGGTTGCCGGAGATGTTGTTGCGGTAGTTGCCAATCTCCGTGCCGAGGCCGTTGCCGCCGGGGCTTTGCGCCACGCCACAGCCCGGGTCTGGGGTGCGGGCGCTGCCGACGATGGAACCATCTTCGCCCCTGACGGGCACGTTGTAGGTGCCGGGGTTGCCGGTGCCGGAGCTCGAGAAGCTGTTGCCGAGCAGGTTCGGGCGCTCCGTCTGGTAGAGCGCGGTGCGCTGGCGATACTCGAGGGCAACGGTGAAGTAGCCGTTGTCGGTGAGGTCGCCCAGGAGGAAGTTGGCCACCTGTTCGCTGTGGTCGCCGCGGCTGTCCATCTGGTACTGGACGCCGGCTTCCGCGCCTTGGTAGCCCGTCTTCGGCACGATGTTGAGCACGCCCGCCACCGCATCGGAACCGTACAGGGCCGATGCGCCGTCCTTGAGGATGTCGATCCGCCGCACGGCGATCTGCGGGATGAGGTTGTTGAGGTTGGCATCGAGCACACGCTTGCCGTTCAGCAGGGTAAGCGTCGCGCCGCCGCCCAGACCACGTAGGTTCGCACCGGTGCGGTTGCCCTCGGGATTGGTCACCGAATAGTGCGAGGCGAAGGCGTCGGAGCCGTAGTTGAAGGTCTGGTTGTAGATGATCTCACCCATGGCCGGGGTGGATTCCGCCTCGATGTCCACGGCGTCGAGCACCTTGAGCGGCGAGGCTGAGTCGAAGTTGTCCTTCTTGATGAGCGATCCAGTGACGACGACTTCCTCGATCAGTCGATCGTCGTCGTCAAACTGCTGCGCCTGCGCGAACGCTGCGCCGGCGACAAGGCCGATGACCGCGCTCCACGAGAGGCCGCGAAACAGCGCCGCCCCGTGCAGTACTTTCTTCGTCATTGAGTGTCCCTCTCTTTGCGTTCGACGCACCGCTCGGTGGGGTTCCCGGCGGCTCGCCTTGCGTGAATGGCCATGCGTCTGGCCACATCCAAAAAAGCGCACGTGACATGCGGGCACTTCTGAAGCACCGCAAGCCCACATGCGCAGGCGGCGCGATGTTTCAGAAAACGCCCGGTTGTGTCAACCCGTTACATCCACGCGTGGCGTCTCACTTTTCACCTTGGCGCGCTGCACTCGGAGGGAGGGCGTCCGCCACCGCCCATCCGCGCGTCGGCAAGGGTTTGCGCCTGCGGCGAGGCGGTGCCAGACCGGCCCTGCGGCGTTCCTCCGAGAGGCCGCTTTAGCGGCGGTCGAACACCCGCTCGCTGCGCACTTTCTCTCCGCCCGTATCCACCGAGACGCTCACCCGCAAGCGGCGCCCGCCGTCTTCGAGGCGCAGCCGTTCGGTGCCTTCCACGCCGCCGCGTTCGGAGAGGATGACGAGCTCGCCTTCCTGCCAGCCGGTGCGGACCTGCCAGAAGTCGCGCTCGCGCTTGCCCCAGGTGAAGTCGAGATAGCTCGAATCGTCGCCGCGGAAGTAGCGCACGCCCATCGACTCGCGGTCCTGCTCGATCACGAGGCGCGTCGCCGCCAGCACCGGGAAGTCCTGCGCCACGAAGGCGCCGGATGCCGTGGGATCCCTTTGCCGCCCGCGGGCGACGCGGCGATCCTCGCGACTGCGAATGGCGTCGACGTCCGGCGGCGGATCGCTCGCCGCCTCATCCACTACCCACTCCCCGGACAAGTCAAGCCCTGCCGGCGCTACTTCGGACAGCGACGTACAGCCGGCCAGCCACGCCAGCGCCAGCAGAGCCGTTGTCAATCTCGACAGGTACACGAGGCTCCCCTTGGAAAAAGGCGACACAGAGCTTATCGTCTAGCCGTAGCCGCGCGCGAATCCATGAGGCCGCAGTTCGCGTAGCGAACTGCCAACGCGCCCGCAAGCGCCACAAGAACCGTTGCCTTCGGACAACGCTTCTTGCCCCAGCCAAGCGCCGTAGGAAAAGCCACAAAACAAGCGAGCGGATGCGTTGGCCTCTAGCGTCGCCGTCCTCTGGAGGGAGGGCGTCCCGCCCTCCATCGCGCCCGCGAGGGCGCG
>JAPPDJ010000076.1 GCA_028824555.1 Gammaproteobacteria bacterium
CGCGACTTCTTCATCACGATGGGGGTTAGGTACACGTCCCGCGCGCCGGCGGCGAGCAGCGTGTCCACCAGCGGTGCGAACGCTTCTGCGCTCATGTCGTCGATGTTGCATTCGACGAGGATGTTTGATTCCTGTTCGAGTCCGGTGGAAGACGTGCCAAGGGTGGCGCGCAGCACATTGGGCACGGCGAAGTCCTTCTGTCCCAAGCCGTAGCCGATGCGCTCTGGGACGAATCCACTCGGCGGCGCGAATTCGGTTACCGAATGCTTGAGGATGGCGGCGCCGGTGGGTGTGGTGGCCTCGCCGTCCACGCGGCCATAGGTGCAGGGAACGCCGGTGAGGAGGCGAGCGGTGGCGGGGGCCGGCACCGGCATGAGGCCGTGCGCGCAGCGCACCATGCCGCTGCCGAGTTCCACGGGCGCAGCGCAGATGTGTGCGACGTCGAGCCAGTCGAGGCCGATGGCGCTGCCGACGATATCGACGATGGCGTCGGTGGCGCCTACCTCGTGGAAGTGCACCTCCTCGACGCCGATGCCGTGCACGGCGGCCTCCGCTTCCGCCAGTGCCGTGAAGGTGCCGACGGCGCGGTCGGTGACGGCGGGGGAAAGGGAAGCGCGACCGATGATGTCGCGAATGGTGGAGAGGTGGCGGTGCGGGCGGGGGATGTCTGGCTTTAGTCGCACCGTCGCTTTGGTGCCGGTGATGCCCATCTTGGAGTCGGGCTCGGCGACGAGCTCGAATTCCCCGCTGAGTTCCAGCTTTTCGAGTTCAGCGCGAAGATGCGCGAGGGGCACGCCGAGATCGAGCAGCACGCCCAAGTGCATGTCCCCCGAGATGCCGGAGAAGCACTCGTAGTAAAGGGTGTTTCCGGTGCCAGCGGCCATGGGTCACCTTCCCCTCTTCCGCGAACGTCGACCCTTCCGGAGGGAGGGAGTCTCGCCCTCCAGCGCGCCGCGAGGCGCGTCCTCTTGCAGAGGCCAGCACAGACCAATGGGTTGAGCTAGGAGCCTGTGGAGGGCGGGACGCCCTCCCTCCGATGGGGTCCACGATTGCGGCTCCGTGGCAGATCGTGGAAGACGCGCCTGTCGGCGCAGAGAAGGCAGGATGCCTTCCCTCCGGGCGGCCATACTGGAAGTCCGCAGGTTGCTAGCGTCTGCTACGCCAGCATTTCGTGCGTCGGCGCACAGAGTTCGGCCAGCGGCAGGCCGTGGGTGCAGGCATTGGCGCAAGGTTCGCCGCTGCACGAAAGGCATGCTTCGCCGTTCGTCTCCAAAAGGGCGTATTCCTCGCGGGCGAACTGTACATCGCGGTAGTCGGTGGCGTACATGCGCGTGCGCATGAGGTCCGGTATGGGCACGCCGTAGGGGCAGGCGCTGGAGCAGTCGCTGCAGGCGAAGCGGCAGTAGCTGGCGCCGTGCTGCTTGGCGTAGCGTTCGAGCAGTTCCATGTCGCCGGCGGCGAGCCCCTCGTAGCCGGAAGCGCCGAGGTATTCGTCGATCGTTGCCTCTTCGCGCATCGTCACGATGAGCGCGTCCACGTTGGGATTGGAGAGCACCCAGCGGAAGGCGGCTTGGGCGAAGGTTGCATCGCCCGTCTCGTACGGGCGCATGTCGTTCAGGCGCGCGCCCATGAGTGTCTTCATGGCGATGACGCCGACATCGAGCTCCTTGGCGCGGGCGAGCCGTTCGGGCAGCTTCGGGTGCTTCGCGACCCAATCCACCCAGCGGGTGAGGTTCTCGTAGAACTTCGGGTCTTCGCCGAACGTGTGGGCGACCAGGATCACGTCGGCCATGTCCTGGTCGAAGGCGTAGTCGAGGCAGTCGAGCAGGTAGCCGGCGTGGCCGGACATGCCGGCGAAGCGAATCTTGCCCTGCTCCTTGGCCTTGTCGATGAAGGCATGCCATTCGGGATTGCTGAGCACGGCCACGTCGTTGACCGCGTGGTTCATGAAGATGTCCACGTAGTCCGTCTGCAGCCGCTTGAGGGATTCGTCGAGGCGTCCCATGAGGGACTCGCGGCTCGAATCGGGCTCCGTCACTGCCTTCGAGGTGATGATGACCTGATCGCGCATGTCCTTCAGCACTTTGCCGAGCACTTGCTCGGACTCGGTGCGGGCGTAGCCCTCGGCGGTGTCGAAGTAGTTGATGCCCCGATCCAGGGCGTGGTGGACCAGGCGTTCCTGCCCGAGTCGCAGCGTGGATGCGCCGAAGGAGATGTCGGAGATCTCGAGCCCGGTGCGCCCCAAGGTGACGTAACGCTTCACCTCGGCTGCGGATTGACGCTCGGTGGCGTGGCCTTTGGCTGCGAAAGGCAGCGCGGTGGCGGCGGCACCTATGCGAAGGAAGTCGCGACGGTTCGTGTTCAGGCTCGACATGGCACCCTCCCGGAGCCGACCCCACGTTGGTGAACTGCGTAGCTTAACAGGCTGCCGAGCCGGGCGTCGGACTTCAGCGACACTAGGAGGCAGCGCCGTAGAAAACGGCGCTGCCTCCTAGTCGGAGGGGTGAGCGCAAGCGAACCCGAAGGCCAGCAGTTCGCGTAGCGAACTGCCGACGCGCCCGCAAGGGCGCGCTAGTTGGCTGTTGTCCTACCAGGAGTTGCGCAGTTCGCGCAGACCCAGGAACACGTCCTTGGGGGTTGGCTCCGGCGGCAGGTCCGGGAAGCTCTCGCGGAGTCGGGCGATCACCGAGGGGCTGCGCAGGCGGAAGAAGGTGTTGATCCTGCGCTCCTGGGCGATGGTGGTGACCATCGCGTTGTCTGGGTCGTGACTGTCCTCGAGCTCTGCGAGCAGGTCTGCGGCGGCTTGGTTGTCGGGTTCGCGGTCCAGCGTGAAGGCGAGGTTGTTGGTGATGTAGTCGTGGCCCGGGTAGATTTGGGTGTCGTCGCCGAGCGCGTCGAGCTGCGCCACGAAGGTTTGGTAGAGCTCCTCCGGATGGCCGCCGCCGTGGCAGTTGCCGGCGCCGGCGTTGAACAGCGTGTCGCCGCAGAAGAGCGCTGGCGTTTCGGTGCGGGAGAGCAGGCAGACGTGGCTCATGGTGTGGCCCGGGGTGTCGAGCGCCACCAGTTCTACAGACGAGCCCACCTTCACTACGTCGCCAGCCGAGAGCCCCACGTCCATGCCGTCGATGCGGGCGCCGGCGTTTTCGTGCGCCAAGAGGCTCGCCCCGGTTGCCTCGATTACCGGGCCGTTGCCGCCGGTGTGGTCGCCGTGCTCATGGGTGTTGAGCACTTGGGTGATCCGCCAGCCCCGATCCTTGGCAGTGGCGAGGCAGCGCTCGTGATCGAGAGGATCGACGGCGAGGGCTGCCCCGGTTTCGGAGCAGGCGATCAAGTAGTTGAAGTTCCGGTAGGCGTTCCGGGTCCAAATCTGTTCGACGATCATCATGCTTGGTTGTCCGTTACATCGGTCGGTCGCCGGCAACCGTAACGCGGTAGCCGGAGCGCACCTCGGGATAGTAGTCCCACATGGCGTGGTGCTGAACGCAGCGGTTGTCCCACATGGCGACGGACCCCGGCTGCCAGCGAAAACGGCATTGGAACTGCGGTTTGGCGACATGCGCGTAAAGGAACGCCAGCACCGCATCTCCCTCGTCCTGCGGCACGTCGCACAGCCTGGTGGTGAACACCGAGTTGACGAACAGTGCCTTGCGTCCGGTGCGGGGGTGGGTGCGGATCACCGGATGTTTCGCGCGGGGATACTCGCGTTCGCTGTCGTCATATCCTACGCGACGGTTTCTGTCGCGATAGTTCGGTCCGCCGTCGTGCTCGGCGCGAAGGCCCCCGAGGTATTCCTGCATGGCCGGAGAAAGCGCGTCGTAGGCTGCGTACATGCTGGAGAACAAGGTGTCGCCGCCACCGCTCTCGGGCAGCGTGTGCAGGCGCAGGATCGACAGCATGGGCGGCTCGGCGTCACAGCTCACGTCCGAGTGCCACTTGTCGCCGGCGGTGCGCTTGGTGTTGGCGTCGGCGTGAACCTTCAGCACTTCGGGATAGCCGGGCGCTCCGGGCGGCGCACTCGGGTGAATGTGCAGCGGCCCGAAGCGCAAGCCGAGCGCCTTGTGCTGGTCGAGCTCCATTTCCTGATCGCGGAAGAACAGCACTTGGTGGGCGAGCAGGGCGGCCTCGACATCCGCGAAGCGGTCGTCGTCCAAGGTCGCAAGCTCCACACCGTGGACTTCTGCCCCGATGACCGGGGTGAGCGGTTCGATTTCCATGCCGAGGATTGTACGCCCGGTTGCCTCTGTCAGCGTCGGACTTTGCCACGTTGGCGGCGAAGTCCGACGGCAGTCAGAACTGGAACTCCGGAAGCTGCACCTTCAAGCCATCGAGTTCGTCCGTGACAGGAATCTGGCAGGAGAGGCGGGAGGTGGGCGAACGCTCCGGATTGAGGTCGAGCATCTGTTCCTCCGTCTCTCCGGGTGGCCCGAGCGCCGCGTAGGCGTCATCGGTCAGCATCACGTGACACGTGGCGCACGCACATTCGCCGCCGCAATCCGCATCGATGCCGGGAACGAGGTTGTCGATGGCGGCAAGCATGAGGGAGCGGCCGTTCTGGGCCTCCACCTCGTGCACCGTGCCGTCATGCTCGATGAAGCGAATGCGGGTCACTTGCCGATCCAGGCGGCGTCGCGCTTTTCGCGGAAGGCGGCCATGCCCTCGGCACCCTCGTCGCTGCGGAACATGCGCCCGCTCCACTCGGCCGTCTCGCGGAAGCCCTCCTCGATGGAGAGCTCCGGCACGCGGCGCACGAGCTTCTTGCATTCGACCACCGCGATGGGGCCGCCGCGGTTGATCATGTCGATCTCTTCGCCCACCGCAGTCTCTAGTTGCTGCCTCGGTACGGCGCGGTGTGCGAAGCCCATCTCCACCGCCTCTGCCCCAGTGAAGCGGGCGCCGGTGACGAACAGCCTCATGCCGTGGTGGCGGCCAAGCTTGGGCAGGCAGACCACGGAGATCACTGCCGGAATCACGCCGATGCGCACCTCGCTGAAGCTGAACTGCACCTCCTCGGCGGCGATGACGATGTCGGAGGCGCCAACGAGGCCCAACCCACCGGCGAAGGCCGCGCCGTTCACGGCCGCGATCACCGGCTTCGGGCTTTCCATGATGGTGGTGAGAACCTGCGGATAGGGCACCGAGCGTCGCCCCTCGATGCTTGCGCCGGGAGGGCTCTTGAGGTCGGCACCGGCGCAGAAGGCAGGGTCGGTGCCCGTGATGACGATGGAGCGCACCTTTTCGTCGGCATTGGCGGCAAGCAGGTTGTCGTAGAGCTCGGCCACCAGAACGGCAGACAGCGCATTGCGATTCTGCGGTCGGTTCAGCGTGATCCAGGCGGCGCCATCACGAACTTCATACAGCGTGGCTTCAAGGTCCGGCACGGGCTTCTCCTTCTCGTGTGCGCGCCTTGTCGGGCGCGTCGGCTGTTGCCTTGCAACAGCGGCATTCTGGTTTAGGCAAGGAAGTCTGTCGCTTTGCGGGGAGAGCGGCAAGGGGTTGGTGGCACCACGGTGGGGCCTTGCGCCTTGAGGGGCATGTTGTGGTAGTCGCCGGGACGCGCCAGCGTGTTGGCGCGATGCTCGCGCCAGAGTTCGCCGAACCAGGCCGGCACCGGCTCGTCGCCGCACTGTCCCGCGAGTTCGTTCAAGTATTCGATCTGGGTGCTTTCGAGGCGATGGAAGTGGCGCTCGGCGATGCCGGTGCTGCGGTTGCGCCTGAGTTCCCGTGCCAGCGCCGCTCGGCGTGCGGCGCGGGCCGGCAGCTCGAATGCGCCGGCAAGCAGGCGCGCGAACCAACGCGCCTGACGCTGAAAGAAAGGAAACGGGACGATGCGAAAGCCAAGGCCAACGAAAGCTAGGGTGGGATGGTCGATGTCGAGCAGTTGCCGATAGACGTTGCGCACGCGGTTGTTGCGGATGCGACCGCCCGCGAGCGGGGGAAGGAACGGCAGGCGGTAGTGGTAGCCGGTGCAGAAGACGATGGCGTCCACGTCACGAATGCGCCCGCCGCCGGTTAGCACCGCGTCCGCGCCGTCGAGGCTCGTCATCGACGGACAGCGGACGATGCCGTCTCTGCCCCGGATGGTCTGCGTGAAGGCGCGCCCGGAGAAGTGCACGCTCGCAACGCTTGCCAGTTCGCGTGCGAGGTCAGCGCCGGACACCGACGAGCCCAGCACCACCACGCGCTTGCCGGCGAACGGTTCTGGTCTGCGGTAGTTGTGGCTGTGCAGGGCCGTGCCCTTGAAATGCTCGATTCCCGGGAGCGATGGCACGATCGGTTCCGAGAAGTGCCCATTGCACACCGCCACGGCATCGAACGGCTCGCCGAACACGCGCCAGCCCTTTCCGGCGGGTGTCACGCAAACCACCTCATGCTCGAAGCGAATGCGTCCGGTTATGTCGCAGTCGTCACTGAAGCGCTGAAGGTACTCCGCCACGTGAGCGTGTCCCGGATAGCGTGGCCAGTGGTCGTCGCCGCCGCCAACGCTGTCGAAGGTGTAGCCATCGAAGGCCATCAGGTCCCGCGGCAGGTTGGTGGTGAGGGAGGCGTAAAGCGAGCCGTGGATGCGTCGTTCCGGACGCTGGCCGAGCGGGTCTGATTCAACGGCTTCCTCATAATTCCACAGTCCGCCGACGCGGTTCGACTGCTCGAACACCTTGACGGTGTGGCCTTGGCGCAGCAGCTCGTGCGCGGTTACGAGGCCAGCGGCGCCGGCACCGATGACGGCGACGTTGCATCTTCGAGCAGTGGTCAAACTAAGGGCTCACGCCATTGCACGGCGCGCATTGTGCCTTCACTTGAGAAAAGTCGTGGTAGGGGAGGTGCTTGGCGTGCTCGTTGGGCAAGCCATCACACCGTCGCCGGGCCGTCCTCCCTGGCAACGAACGAGAGTGCCTGGCTGACGGTGCGACGCAGGTGCTTGCGCTTGAGCGGCGTCTCGAGGAAGCGGCGGAGGCCAGCGACGCAGAGCGCGGCCACTTCCTCGGGCAGGCCCCGGGCGAGCTCCTCCCGCACGGCGAGCGTCGTCTTCAGGAGGTGAACCGAGATGATGAACTCCGGGTCGCCGTGGTCGAACAGGCGCTCGACGGCTGAATCCATGTAGGCGTGGATGTCCTTGACGTGCCAATGGTCGAGGTCTGGCTCGGCGGTGGTGAATGCCCGGTTGCGACCGACAAAGCACGCCATCTGCAGCAGGCCACGCGGCCATTCGCTCGGGTGGCGCTCGCAGGATGCCCGCACCGCGGCACCGAAGGTGAGCGCGTGGGTGAAGTCGAGCCAGCTCACGTTGCCGGATATGGGGCCACTGGTTCGCGTCGCCCGCTCTAGATCGAAGGCCAGCATGTTCCACGCGCTCGCGCCGAGAAGTGCGCTGTGCAGCCGTTCGGGATCGGCACCTCTGAAGCTGAGCGCTCGCTCAAGGGCGGCCCCGATCCCCACCCGGCGAAAATCTTGCGGCCTCGGGTCGACAGTCGGGGCGCTGCCGGCGGAAGGCCAGGCGGCAAGCGCGTTGGCGTAGTCTGCGAATTCGGGAATCTGGTCCTCGCGCCGGGCGTAGCTGAGCGCGCGCACGAGCGCAAGCACGATGCCCTCGCTCGCCGCAGCGCCGAGCCTGCGGCAGAGCGAGCGCGCCTTGTCCACGTAGATCAGCGAGTGGCCGAAACCGCTGTAGTGGGACAGCGCCGCCCGCACCAAGCCCCGATCGAGTGCGTCGAAACCGCCGGCTTGAAGCCCGCCGCGGGCGATGCGGCTTGCCCGCGCAACGTCTTCGTCTTCCACGGCGGCAACGAAAGCATCTTCGTCATAGGGCTCGCTGCCGGCGTCGAACGCATAGCGGGGTTGCCGCAGGGCATCGTCAGCAATGTGGCCGACCGCTTCCAGAACGCAGCTCAGCTTGGCGTCTTGGCCCTGGCGCTCGTCGTGCAGCGCCAGCCAATCCGCAGCGCCGGCGTAGGCGTGCGTCCAGCCGAACTCGAAGCGCTCGGCGGACCATTCGATGGCGTCCGCCACGGCAAGGGCGGCATCGCCGTCGATGGCGGCGAGGCGTCCGAGTTCGCGCGCGATGCGGAAGTAATCGTTGTCTTCCAGTGCCGTGTGCAGGTCACGGCGGATGCGCACGCGCTTGTCTGCGGCGGGCTCATTGGCCGTGTCCACCCAGGTCTTGCCGTCGCGCACCTCCACCGGGTACACGCGAAGTCGGTCGCCGCCGTAGAGGTTGGTGCCGTCCTTCAGGTTGAACTTCCAGTTGTGCCAGTGGCAGGTGAGCCAGCAATCACGGTCGAGCGTGCCTTCCGAAAGCGGATAGCCCTCGTGGGGACAGCGGTTGTTGCAGGCGAGGATGCCGTCGGGCGTCGCGAAGAGCGCAATGTGCTTGCCATCCACGCGCACCGTCGCGCGGGCGTTTTCCTCGCGCAAGACCGCTGCATCTGCGGCAACGGACCAGCGGGAATCCTTGCGTTCCACTGCGTCGCTCGTAGTCCTTCGGCAAGTCCTGACCGTAGCGTACGCGATGGCCGGCGGTGGCGGCAATTGACGAGTTGGCACAACGGAGAGCCTGCCTTGCCCCGTCTGCGGGCCCTTTGCACAAGGTACCTGGCGGGGCCGCCCCCATGCCGGGCGTTCGCGCTAACGGAGGCGCGGTTGCCTTCGCCCCCTCGACCGTTGTCGAATGCGCGCCACCTACCGCCGGGGCGCAGACATGACATTGGTTCTCGCCGAGCAGCGCTGGCTGCGGCTCAGTTCCTTCACGGCGTTCTACTTCGCGCAAGGCGTTCCCATCGGTCTCTTCGGCGCGATAATGCCGTGGCTGTCGCAGCAGGGCGTGGCCGAGGCAGACATCGCTTGGTACGCCACAGTCGTGGCGCTGCCGTGGGCGTTCAAGCTGCTGGCCGGGCCCTTCATGGATCGCTTCACCGCTCCGGCGATGGGTTTTCGACGACCGTGGGCGCTTGCTGCGCAGGCCGGTCTCGTTGCCGCCTTCGTGGCGCTGGCAGCGACAGCACCGGCGGCGCACGAGATGGTCGTCCTGATGGCGTTCGGCTTCCTCGTCAACACGTTCGCAGCGACCCAGGACGTCGCCGTAGACGGCATGGCCATTGACATCCTGCCCGAGGACGAACGCGGTCGCGCCAATGCCTTCATGGCCTTCGGGCAGACGCTGGGCGCGGCCGCGTTCACGGCGGCTTGCGGCTTTCTGCTGGTGCGCTTTGGTGTGGCCGGCGCTGCGGTTGCCTGCGGCCTGACCGTAGGCCTCATCTTCACGTTGGTGGCGATGGTACGCGAACGTGCCGGCGAGAAGCTCATGCCCTGGAGCGAGGGCCGTCCGGCGCTCGTTGAGCGTATGCAGAGTGTGCGGTTCCGCGAGATATTGCGCGACTTGCTGCGGGTGCTGTTCTTGCCGATGAGCCTGCTTTTGGTGCTGGTGGAGTTCCTGGCCCGCGTTCGCGACGGTATTGCGATCGTGGTGTTTCCAGTGATCGCGGTGCAGCAGCTGGGCTTTGACGCGCAATCCTATGCCGCGTTCGACGCGGTGACGGGACTGATCGCGGCGGTGGTCGGGGTGGCGGTGGGGCCGTTCATCGACCGGCGTGGGGCGCGGCGCTATCTCATGGGCGCATTGGTTCTCGCCGCCGTCGCCCACGCGGCGTTCGCCTTGCTGACGCCCCTTTGGGACAGTCAAGCCTTCGTCATTGCCTTGGGACTTGTCGCCAAGATTCTCGGACAAGTGGTGTTCGTGGCCGTCATTGCGCTCTTCATGACCTTGTGCTGGACCAAGGTGGCCGCCACGCAGTTCGCCATCTACATGTCGCTCGCGAACCTAAGCCGCACCATCGGATCGGCGCTGTTCGCGCTGGTGGCCGTCCACATGGGCTACAGCCTGGAGTTCTTGGCGATGGCGGTTCTGCTAGCGGCCTCTGCTGCCGTGCTCTTGCTGTTCGACGGGCGGAAGCACACGGAACGGTTGAAGGCGGTGGCTACGCGGGGTGAGCGCGACATTGCTGGGGAGGGCGTTGCCGACGCAGGCGGTTAGGAGCAAACGCCATAAGCGCGCGTGGTTTAGGTGCCAATCGTTCTAACGCGGTTGTTGCCGGGACGCCAGCCGAGGCATAGGTTGGGCTTGTCGACAGCGGATCTAGTTCGCAAGGAGGCAGGCAATGTGGATTCGAGATCACATGCGCGTTCGGTTCACCGCCCTGGTGGCAGCGACGGTGGCGATCCTGGCATCGGCTTCAGCGCTAGCCGACTCCCGCATGCAGTCCAGCTTCGAGCAATGGGCTGCCAGCGACATCGAACGGAGCTACTCCACGCCGACTCGGATGAATGCCGAGGGCAAGGCGGTGCCCCTTGACACCAAGGCCATCCCGGTAACGCACTGGCGCCCCTGGTTTGTCCCCCGAACCCCACACCCGTTCGACGGCGCGCCGGCAAGCCAAGACCCGGGCGAGCGCAAGACGAAGGTCGTCATCAAGGCGGTGGCGGCCAGCGGGCCCTAACGGGCGTTTACTTGCACAGGGCCTGGTGAGGTCATCCGGAGGGAGGGCGTCCCGCCCTCCAGCGCGCCGCAAGGCGCGTAGACACTCGGTGCACCAGCAAGATGCGCGCCCTAACGGGCGCGATGGAGGGCGGGACGGCCCTCCCTCCGGAGGCGCTGGTGGCCAGCACGGCTGCGGCAAAGGTCAGGGAAGCGGGATAGGTTGTCCGAGCGCGGGTACTTCGTAGCCTCGCTGCACCGCCTCCCTCGCGGCGATGGCGAGGTACCAGCGCTTGAGGTTCGGAAAGTCGCTCCAGTCGATGCCCTGCCACTCGTAGCGGGAGATCCACGGCCAGGTTGCCATGTCGGCGATGGAGTATTCGTCGGCCAGCCATTCGCGGTCTTTGAGGCGCCTGTCTAGCACGCCGTATAGCCGGGCCGCTTCCGTGCCGTAGCGGGTCTCGGCGTAAGGGGCCTTGCCTGGGTTGAAGCGCAGGAAGTGGTGTGCCTGCCCCAGCATGGGGCCGACGCCGCCCATCTGCAGCATCAGCCACTCGAGCGTCGCCCAACGGTCCGGCCCCTGAAAGCTCCCCGTGCGGTCGGCGAGATAGAGCAGGATTGCGCCGGACTCCATCATGGCGCGCCCGGTCTCGTGGTCGACGATGGCGGGAATCTTGTTGTTGGGGCTGATCTTGAGGAAGTCCGAGGCGAACTGCTCATCTTTGCCGATGTTCACCGGATGCACGCGGTAGTCGAGCCCCATCTCTTCGAGGGCAATGGACACCTTGCGCCCGTTGGGTGTGGCCCAGGTGTAGAGGTCAATCATCCGTGGCGGCCTCTTCCAATGGCTTCGTCAGGCGCAGCAGCAAGCGATCGGTCTTGCCCCGCACCGCCTCGTCGAACACCATCTTGGTGTGATCGTCGCTTGGATTTCTGAGGATGTCCGACGTCGCCACTTCGAACCCGGCGCCTTCAATGAGGGGCAGCGCGACAGCAACGTCGAGCCGGTGCAAGGCGTTGTTGTCGTTGCCAGACTCGCCGAAGTGGTCTATGAGCCCCAGCACGCCGCCCGGCTTCAAGAGCGCCTTGACGGCCACGAGAAACCCCGTGGCTGCCTGCTCGCCCATCCCGTTGTGGACATCATGGAAGTTGAGGGCGGTGATCGCGGCGTCGAGCGAGCCTGGCGGGAGGCCGGTTTCGGCTAGGTCGCGGTCCAGGCGCACCACGTTGGGCAGTCGATCGCCGGCCAGGCGAGCGGTGATGGCCTTGTCGTAATAGCCGTCGCGGAAGGCCAGCATCATCGGCGGGTTCTGCGCATAGACGGTGCCGCCGTCACCCACGGCGATGGACAGCACCTCTGTGTACCAGCCGCCGGAGGCAACAAGGTCCATCACGGTCATGCCCGGTTCGATGCCGAGGAAGGCGATCACGTCGGCGGGCCTGCGCCCCGCGTCGCGGGCGCGGTCTTCTTCGCTGCGGCCTGGCGCCGCCAGCTCCTCGACAAGATCGGCGGCGGCCGGCAGCGCGATGGTCCAAACCATCGCCAGCGCGGCAAGCGCACGGCGTCGGGCGCATGTTCTTCCTCGGGTCATGGACAGGTGCCCCTCTGACGTTGGTTGGCGTCGCCCGCGAGTTTACGCGAGTGCCGCCTCGGTGCCGTTGCGGATGGAGCGGAGCAGGTGCCGGATGAGGCGCGGGTTGGCGGCGACGACGTTGCCGGTTTCGAGAAACCGGTCGCCGCCGTCGGCATCGCTGACGAAGCCTCCGGCCTCACGAACGATGACCGCGGCGGCGGCCATGTCCCAAGTCTTGAGGCCAAATTCGAAGTAGCCGTCGAGGCGGCCGGCGGCGACCCAGGCCAGGTCCAAGGCTGCGGCACCCTGGCGGCGCAACGTGCGGCATTCGCGATTCAGGGCGCCCGTCATGTGGCCGTAGGCTGTGATGCGGTCGGGCGCTCGTTCCGACACGAGCCCGGTGCCAATCACCGCCTCGTCGAGCTGTCTGTGGCCGGACACGCGCAAAAGGCGGCGGCCGTTCAGGCGCGCGCCGTCGCCTCGGGAGGCGGTGAACTCTTCGTTGTGGACATGATCCACCACCACGCCGTGCATCAGGGTTCCGTCGCGCTTGACGGCGATGGAGGTGCAGAAATGTGGGATGCCATAGAGGAAATTGGTGGTGCCGTCGAGCGGATCGATGATCCAGGTGTAGCGAGCGTCCTCGCTGTCGCCGGCGGCCGCTCGGGTGCCCCGTTCCTCGCCGACGATGGCGTGGCCGGGATAGGACGCGAGGATGGTTTCGACGATGGCATCTTCGGCTTGCCGGTCGATCTCGGTGACGAGGTCGTTCTTGCCCTTGTGCTCGATCGTGAGCGTGTCCACCCGATCCATGGCCGGCAGGATGATGCGGCCGGCGCGACGTGCCGCGCGCAGCGCGATGTAGGCCATCGGTTCCACGGTCCTTACATACTTGCTGCTTGTGGCGCTGGCGAGGGGGTCGACCGACCCTACGCGGCTTGGCGTCTGGCTTCGACCGCTTCAGCCAACCCTTCGAGGCTGCGCACGGTGTCGTCCCAGCCGATGCAGGCGTCGGTCACGCTCTGGCCGTAGGTCAGCTTGCCGCCGAGCTTCTGGTTGCCCTCCACCAGATTGCTTTCGACCATCACGCCCATGATGCGGGGTTCGCCACCGGCGAGTTGGCGTGAGAGTTCGGCGAGCACATCTACTTGGCGGCGGTGGTCCTTGTTGCTGTTGGCGTGGCTGGCATCGATCATCATGCTCTCGCCGAGCCCCCCTTCGCCGAGGATCCGGCTGGCGTAGTGCACCGAGGGATTGTCGAAGTTGGTCTTGCCGCCGCCGCCGCGCAGGATGATGTGGCAATCCGGGTTGCCGGCGGTGGAGAAGATGGCCGAGTGGCCGGTCTTGGTTACCGAGAGGAAGATGTGCGGGTGGCGGGCAGACTTGACTGCATCAGCCGCTACTTGGATATCGCCGTTGGTGGTGTTCTTGAAGCCGATGGGACAGGAAAGCCCCGAGGCGAGCTGGCGGTGCACCTGGCTCTCGGTGGTGCGCGCGCCTATGGCACCCCAGCAGACAAGGTCGGCGATGTACTGCGGCGTGATGAGGTCCAGGTATTCCGTGCCGGCACCGATGCCGAAGCCGGCGATGTCAAGTAGGAGCGAGCGGGCAGCCTTGAGGCCGGTGTTGATGTCGAACGAATTGTCGAGGCCCGGATCGTTGATGAGGCCCTTCCAGCCGACCGTGGTGCGCGGCTTCTCGAAGTAAACGCGCATGACGATGCAGAGGTGGTCGTGCAACCCCTGCGCGAGTTCACCGAGCTTGCCGGCGTATTCGCGCGCCGCCTCGGGATCATGGATGGAGCAGGGGCCGACGATGGCAAGCACGCGGTCGTCGTGCCCGTTGATGATGTCGCTGGCCTCGCGGCGGCTGTTGAACACCATCGCCGATGCATCCGGCGTGATCGGCAATTCCTCGATCACTTCATCGGGGGCGCGCACCTCCTCCATGCCGGTGATGCGAACGTCGTCGGTGTTGTATTGCATGTCGGGCACACCCTTGGGCGGGGCACGCACCCTATCACGGTGCCCACGGACGGGCGAACGCGGCAACTTGCGGGCAACTTGCGATTGATACACTGGCCCTGTGATGGCGCATGGCAGTGCGAAACATGCTTGGTTCCGGCGCCTTGGCGTCGATGTCTGGGTGCGTCGGTCTGAACCGAAGGGGGAGGAGTCGGCTGGCGAGCTAGCGGAGGCGGCTGCCGAGTTGCCGCAGCGTGGGCCTGCCGCCATCGGCAGTCCTGTCCCGGCTCGAGGGCAGTTCCAACCCGCGCCAGCGCCTGGCGACGCCACTTCGGTGCCGGCCACCCTGGCTTTCACCATCCGCTGCCTGCGACTCGGCGATGTGTTTGCGGCCATCGCCGAGGACGCTTGGCCCCGGCGGCGGTTCTTGCTCGACGTGATGCGCGCCATGAATGGCTTTCGTGCCGCGAAAGTGCAGTCGCTGCGCTTCGACTGGCCGCAGCCCGGAGTCGCCGCAGGCAGCCAGCCGGAACGCGCCTTTGCCGCCTTTGCCGGCCACCAGATGGAAGGCGAAGCCATGCGCCGCGTGGTGTCTGGTACCAAGGCTGCCACGACATGGGGTCTCGGCGAGGAGGAACTCCCGACGCGGGCCATCGAACGCGGCATTTACGTGAATCCCGGCGATGAATCGCCTGAGGCGAAGCAAGCCTTGTGGCGCCTGATCGCGGAGTCGAAACTGCCGTCGCTATAATCCGCCGCCACCGATCCGCAACAGACCGTCCTTCGCGTGGAAACCGACCGCCGCCGCACCTTCGCGATCATCTCGCATCCCGATGCCGGCAAGACGACGGTGACGGAGAAGCTGTTGCTGCTTGGCAACGCCATCGTCATGGCCGGCACCATTAAGGCGCGCAAGTCGAACCGCCACGCCGCTTCAGACTGGATGAAGATGGAGCAGGAGCGGGGCATCTCGGTCACCACGTCGGTGATGCAGTTTGACTATGGCTCGCACGTCGTGAATCTGCTCGACACGCCGGGCCACGAGGACTTCTCCGAAGACACCTACCGCACCCTCACGGCGGTGGATTCCGCGCTCATGGTCATTGACGGCTCCAAGGGGGTGGAGCCGCGCACCATTCGGCTGCTGGAAATCTGCCGGATGCGGGACACGCCCGTATTCACGTTCATCAACAAGCTGGATCGGGAAATCCGTGATCCGGTGGAACTGATCGACGAGATCGAGGATGTCCTAGCCATTGAATGTGCGCCCATGTCGTGGCCTATCGGGGCAGGCAGTTCCTTCCGCGGCGTGTATCTGCTGGCGAGCGACCGCATCGTCTGCTACGAGTCCGGCCACGGCGACAAGCGTCGCGAGTGGCGCGCCATCGAAGGGCTCGACAGCCCCGAGGCGCGCGCCTGGCTTGGCGACCAGCACGAGGGCTTCGCCGAGGAAGTGGAGTTGGTGCGCGGGGCAAGCCATGCCTTCGACGAGGAGGCGTTCCTTGCGGGTCGGCGGACGCCAGTCTTCTTCGGCACCGCCCTCGGCAACTTTGGCGTCGAGCACTTCCTTGACTGCTTCTCAGAGCACGCGCCGCCACCGGGTTCTCGCATGGCGCGCGTCAACGGCGGAGTGCCACGAAGCGTGGAGCCCCAGGAGGCCAAGTTCTCCGGCTTCGTGTTCAAGATTCAGGCGAACATGGATCCGAAGCACCGGGACCGCATCGCCTTCCTGCGGGTGTGTTCCGGCGGCTATCGACCGGGGATGCGTTTGCGCCACGTTCGGATGGGGCGCGACATGAAGGTGGGCAATGCCGTCACCTTCATGGCCGGCGATCGAGTGCAGGCGGAGGAGGCCTGGGCCGGAGACATTATTGGGCTCTACAACCACGGTGCCATCAGCATCGGCGACACCTTCACCGAAGGCGAGGAACTGCGCTTCGAGGGCGTTCCGAACTTCGCCCCGGAGCTGTTTCAGGTGGTGCGGCCGCGGGACCCGCTCAAGGCGAAGCAGCTCGAGAAGGGCGTGCGGCAGCTCTCGGAGGAGGGTGCGACACAGGTCTTCTTCCCCTTGGCGCGCAACGATATCGTCATCGGCGCCGTCGGCTCGTTGCAGTTTGATGTGGTGGCACACCGCCTGGATGCGGAATACCGCGCCGACTGCGTGTTCGCGCCGGGGGACATTTTCACGGCGCGCTGGGTGCAGTGCGACGATCAGCGTCGGCTCGACGAGTTCAAGAGCCGCAATCTCGGCCGCCTCGCCATCGACGGCGGCGGGCATCTCGCCTACCTCGCGTCGAGCCGCACCAACCTCAGCCTCACGGAAGAGCGCTGGCCGGAGATTCGCTTTGCGGCGGCGCGGGAACACGCGGCGGTGGCGCTGTGAGCGACGACGGCGGGCTTACGGACCTGCCGCTCAAGGGCGACCTGCTCGCGTTTATCGAACGCAACGACGACCCGGTGGAAGGTGCACTAATCGTTGCGCGCATCCTCGAGTCCGACGACGCCGATGTGGATTGGGCGCGGGGCGAGATCGAGCGCATCGCTGCCTCGGCAAGGGAGAGGGGCGAGCCGGGCGCGACGCATGTCGTTGCGGAAATGGCGAGCCTGGGCTTCACCGGTGCCCGCGAGCGCTACTACGAGCTGGAAAACAGCATCCTGCCGCACGTGCTGAAAAGCCGGCAGGGCATTCCGGTGTCGATGGGGGTGGTGGCGATGGGCGTGGCACGCCTGCTGGGGCTCGACGCGGTGGGCGTCAACTTTCCGCGCCACTTCCTCGTGACCATTGGCGGCGCCTTGGTGGATCCGTTTGGCTTGCGGGTCACTTCGCGAGAGGAGTGCACCGCTTGGTTGCGCGCGAACCGTGTGGGCGAGGCTGGGGCATTTGCCCAGGCGTCGCCGCGCGAGGTCACCTTGCGGATGCTCAACAACGCCCGGATGCTGGTGCAGCGCGGTGGCGATCCCGCCCGAGCGCTCATGCTGTCCGACTATCAACTGCTGATCGTGCCCGAGATGTACGGCATCTACGTCGAGCGTGCGGACCTTTGGATGGCGCTCGGCGCACCCGAGATGGTCACCGAGGAACTCGAACGCGCCGTGCAATACGCTCCGAGCGAGGAAATCGCCAAGCGGCTACGCGACCGGGCACGACAATCGCGAGGCGGTCGCTCTACGGTCAACTGAGCGGTGCCGGCGGGCATGGATTCGCCCGGCATGATGTCTCGCGGGGAGAGAGGGCTGGTTGCAGCTTCGAGCGGCCCTACGTCATGTCTGGGAAGGGGTTGTCGGCGTCCAGCGAGACCGGCGTGCTGTAGCCCGGCACGCGGAGGTTCTCGGCGTCGATGCCGATGTCGTCGCCTTGGAGCACGTCCTCGCCGAAGTGGTAAATGGGCTTGGCTTCGCCGCGGGTGGCGGCGGCGTCGTAGTCGAGGGCTGCCGCGCGAACGCCCTCGTTGCGGCGAGCGTGGCGCTGCAGGGCGTTCGCTCCGTGGCGTTTCGCGAGCATGGTTTGGGTGACGTGGGGCGAGAGGACGACACCCGTCGCGTTGTTGCCACCGAAGCCCTTGGAGTTGACCAGCGCCACATCCATCGCTTCCGGGTCGATCTCGATGTGCTCCGGGCCGATGCGCAGGTTGCTGTGATGCACGTCGTCCGCGGGACCCTCGATGGTGGCGATGCCTGGAATCCAGCCGTACTGCCATGCCCCCAGCGCAGCGGCCACCTGGTCGCCGGAAGCGGGTGCGAGAGTGTGGCCGAGATATGCCTTGATGGCAGCGACGTCCCAGCGCTCGATGCCGAACGCCTTGGCCATTTCGTTCAGGATGTGCGATTCGGTCACCCGATTCTGCGGCGTTCCGGTGCCGTGCGCGTGGATGTAGGAGCGCTGCCGCACCGCCTCCTCGCCGAGGATCGCCCGCGCCGTCGCCAGCGCCTTGCCCACAGTGATGTAGTTGCCGACGCCGGGTCCGGGGATCGATTTCTTGAAGCCGTCCGCATTGACAAAGACATCCGGCACGGCGCCGTGGATGTCGGCGCCAAGCTCCAGCGCCAGTTCGTCATCGACCAACACGACGTAAACCGATGCCTCGGCCATCGTGAAGCCGCAGTTCTCCGCGAACGGTCGGCAGGCGCGACGGTTATCCACCTGATCGGTGCCGTCGATGGCCATGAGGGCTTCGTCCTCCGCCAGCGCTCCCATGGTGCGAAACGCCTCCATGAGTTCCGGCACGATGGGAGCCTCGGCACTTCCCGCCAAGGCGACGCGGCAGCGACCGCTCTTTATGTCGTCCACGGCGCTGCGGAGGTTGTAAAGGAAGGTGGCGCAGGCGCCGATCATGCCGCCGGTGGCGCCGACGCTGCCAATGACGTAGGCGTTGACGAAATCGGCCGGCATTTCGACGAGGCCAAGCGCCGCCTGCTTGGAGTTGGGGCGACGGCCCATCATGGGCGCCTGCATCATGCCGCGCGTGCTTTGGTCATCGAGTTGCCCCATGGCGCTGCCGGCATATGCCGAGAACTGGTCTGGACGGACGCGGCGCTTGAGTTCCTGCCAAGGGATGCCAACGGAGCGAACCGCGTCGGATGCGCCGTAGATGGCGAGTTGCAGACCCCTGGGGTGGCTGCGTGACTGATAGAGGCTGCCGGGATCGAAGCCGGTGGGCGCCTCGCCGGCGGATGTGACCCGAGAGTCGCGTCGGTCCGGCACCAGTACATCCGCCTGCGGCGCAGTGACGTCGAAGGCGCCGTCGTCGCGCTTAATGACGTCCCAGCTGTCCGGGATGCGTTCGGGCATGTCCCTGGCCGGAACGGTGAAGGCCAACGCATTGCCGTCCGCTGGCTGAAGCCGTGCCCGTCGCTGCCACGGGATGTCGTCCGGGTCGAAGCACTCGACGCGGCGAATCAGCGTGTGGTCCTTGATGTGTGTGCGCACACCCGGATCGGCGCTGTCGGCGTCCAGGTTCATCAGCGCGGCGAGGCTGGCATAGGTGTCGTCCGCTGCCTCCTTGCCGATCGCGTCGATGACGGTGCGGCGATAGGCGTGGTGGGAGGAAATCCGGCCGGCGGGATTCACTCCTCCAAACCCGATGATGACCGGCAATCGCGCCACGGCTCGTCGTCCTCGTTCGATTCCGTTGGTTGCCGGCGAGCGCTGTCAAACGCGCTCGAGGGCGACGGCCGTGGCTTCGCCGCCGCCAATGCAGAGCGAGGCGACGCCACGCCTGCCGCCGGTGGCGGCCAGAGCATGTGCGAGCGTGACGATGAGGCGGGAGCCTGTGGAGCCGATGGGATGGCCTTGCGCGCAGGCTCCGCCATAGAGGTTCACCCGTTCCGCGCCCAGCCCAAGCTCGTCGATGGCCATCATTGGCACGCAGGCAAACGCTTCGTTGATCTCGAAAACATCCACATCCTCGTGCCGCCAGCCCACGTCATCGAGCAGCTTGGCGATCGCCCCGGCCGGGGCCACGGTGAATTCGGAAGGGTGGATGGAATGGGTGGCGTGGCCGACGATGCGAGCGAGCGGATCACCCGCCGCCGAGCCGCAGGCGTCTTCGCTGCCGACCACAAGCGCCGAGGCACCGTCGGAGATGGAGCTTGCGTTGGCGGCGGTGATGGTGCCGTCGCGCTTGAATGCCGGCCGCAGGGACGGGATGCGGTCGATCTTGGAGCGGCGCGGCTGCTCATCCTCAGTGACATCGCCCAAAGGGCTGATCTCGCGCGCCAACGTGCCCTCGTCCATGGCGCGGCGGGCCTTGACGACGGACTGAATCGCGAACTCGTCCATCGCCTCGCGGGTGAGTTGGCGGCTGTCTGCGGTGTCTTGGGCGAAGCTGCCCATGGAGCCCCCCGTTTCCGCGTCTTCGAGGCCGTCCAGGAACATGGCGTCCTTCATTTCGACGTGGCCCATGCGGGCACCGCTGCGCGCCTTTTCCATGAGGTAGGGCGCGTTGGTCATGCTCTCCATGCCGCCAGCCACCACGCAATTGGCACTGCCGGCGCGGATGAGGTCGCTTGCGAGCATGGCTGCCTTCATGCCGGAACCGCACACCTTGTTGATGGTGGTGGCGCCGACCGCGTCGGGAACACCAGCACCGCGCATGGCTTGCCGCGCCGGCGCCTGTTTCACGCCGGCACTGAGGACGCAGCCCATGAGCACTTCGTCGATGTCCTCGCCGCCGAGCCCAGCGTCGTCCAAGGCTGCGCGAATGGCGTGTGCCCCGAGCTCTGGCGCGGTGTGGTCCGAAAGGGCGCCGAGAAAGCTGCCGATGGGAGTGCGCTTGGCGCCGAGGACGAAGGCGGATTGGGTCATGGATGATCGCTCCTGATGGATGGCAGGGTTGTCCGGTTAGGGTTCTCCCTCGCGAAAGCGAGGCAGGAGTTCTGCGAAGTTGCAGGGCCGGAACTCGTCGTCGAGTTGGTTCACGAGGATGCGGTCCCAACCCGTGGCGCAGGCGTTGGTGGAGCCAGGCAACGCGAACACGAGCGTCGCGTTGGCGAGGCCGCCGACGGCGCGGGATTGAATGGTGGAACTGCCGATCTCCTCGAACGACAGCTGCCGAAACAGTTCGCCGAAGCCCTCGATGTGCTTGTCGAAGAGCGGCGTGAGCGCCTCGGGCGTGCTGTCGCGACCGGTGAAGCCGGTGCCGCCGGTGCTGATGACCGCGTCGATGTCGGCATCGGCAATCCAAGCGCTGACGACGGCGCGGATGGCGTACACGTCGTCGCGGACGATGTCGCGTGCCGCCAAGCGATGGCCAGCGGCGAGGGCCCGCTCCGCGAGCAAGTCACCGGAACGATCGTCACGGGCGGTGCGGGTGTCGGACACCGTGAGCAGGGCGATGGCGAGTGAGGTGGCGATGGTGGCGCGAGTCCCGAAGCGATGGGAGGGTTTTTTGCTGAAAAAGCAAGGCGGATGCAATTTGCGGAATGCACCAGCCTTCCATAAAGTGCGGCGATTGTACCCGCCTCGGAAGCGTTCGGTGACCTGTTCGATGGCCCTCTTCCCGTTGAAAGCCTGATGGCAAGCCGGTTTGCCCCCGGCGATCGCCTGTTCCTGATTGCCGAAAACCTGGCGCAGGACTCCTCCCTGTTCCCAGAGGAGGAGCGCGACTTGGATCCGCCCCTGCACGGCACTCTCTCGGATGCAGACATCGCGCGTCGCAACGATTACCTCGACAACGTCGACATCGACTCGTACATCGAGGCAGTCGTCAGCGCCGCCGAGGACCCCAAGCGCACGCCCGCGCCACAGGCAGTAGCCGAGCTTGGCGAGGTGGTTTCCGAAACCAGCGAAGCGGCCTTTTACGCCGCCGTCGTCAACATGGACTTCGGCGACGAGGTGCGACCCGTCGGCTTCATCGCCCAGGATCGCGGCGTGCGCAGCGGCGAGTGGATGCCGGAGCACCATCTCATGGCGGCGCGCAAGATCGAGGAATACTCCAACCGCTCGATCCCCATCGTCAGCCTGATGGACACTCCCGGTGCTGCTGCCGATGCCGATGCGAACAGGGGCAACCAGGCGCACAGCATCTCGCTTCTGATCGCCGAGATGTCGAACACCGACGTGCCCAACCTCGGCATCGTCTTCGGCCTCGGCTATTCCGGGGGCGCCATACCGCTCGCCGCAAGCAACATGATCCTGTCGGTGCGCGATGGCGTTTTCAGCACGATTCAGCCCCGCAGCCTCGCCAGCATCGCCCGACGACTCAACCTGTCGTGGCAGCAGTGCGCCAAGGAAGTGGGGCTGTCGCCGTTCGAGCTGAAGCGCCAGGGCAACATCGACGCCATCATCGACTATGCCCCCGGCGAGGATGTCGCCAACCTCCGCCAAGCCATCGTCTCCGGCATCCGCCATGTGGAGGAGAGCACGCGGCGCTTCGTCGCCGACAATCCGTACATCATCGACCATTACGCGAGAAGCCTTGAGCGCTATCTGAACCCGTCGCCCAGGCTGCAGGCGACCCAAGCGAGCGCCGCGCTCACGCTCACCCGCAATCCGACGGAATACGTCAACGTCTTTGGCGTTGCCTATCGCTATCTGCGCTATCTGCGGGTGCGGCGGCGGATTCGCTCGACTACCGTCCATGCCTATGGCCGCCTCGCCGAGCACGAGTTGCCGGCGGGGGAACTTGCCCGCCGCGCCGCCCGCGAGCGGCGCGAGACGTTCCTGTCGTGGCTGCAGGACCCCGACAAGGTCATCTACGACGATGCGCTGGCCAAGCCTTGGCGCAACTATGTCGAGAAGAAGGCGGCAATCCACGACGAACGAGGTCGCATCCGCCGCCTGCTGCTCGGCGAGCCGCGCAAGAACTTCCAGGACGCGCGGGCGGGCCTCATCGCCAACACCGGCATGTATCTGTACAACCGCTGGAAGGTGGACGCTGCCGGCAACTTCGCATCCCTCGGCGGGTTCATCGCCAACCACGAGGATGCCGCGCACCTGTTCGCCGCCGCCGACATTCCCGCGCCGCGCCGCCTCGTGGCTGCCATCCGCGCCGACGCCGCGCTCGGCCCGGCCATGCACGAGCGTTTCTCCTACGAAGCCATGCAGCTCGTCACCGGCGACACGGGCGGCATTCCCGACGCGGTGCTGCGTGAGCAACTCTCGTCCGCGCTCAATCTGGCCATGACCGAGGGACCGCTCACCGGATTCGTGAACGAGGCTGCGCTGCCACCGCATCTGGCGCGGGCGGCGAACGGCGGCGGATCGCCCGTAGTCATCAATCGACTGCTGCTCGACAATCATTTCACGGGCCTCGTGCGGCCTCGGGACGGCGCGCGCCTGCCGGCAATCGATACGCCGGATGTGAATGTGGCGGACGTGTCGGTGCTCGACATCCTGCTTAACGAGGAACTGCGCGACGACTTCGCCCGCGAATGCGAGAACCTGCTCCTGTTCGACCGGGTTTACGACGCCATCCTCGCCAACCTCGACTCCATCGCCCGCGAGGCGGGAACCACCCACTCGCTGTCGCGGGAGTCGGTGCAGAAGCTGATCGATGCGGCGCTGGAAGTTGCCGTTCGGGACCAAGTGGTTGCCGCAGACAGTGCCGGCATCGACGAGATGCGCCAGCGTCTGTTCGACTGGTATTCGCGGGTCAGTGCCCAGCCGCGCGGTGGCGCCTTCTTCCGCGCCGTGGAGGAATGGAAGCAGACCGCCTTCCCGCATGTCTCCGATGCGCTTTTCGTTGTCGTCACGTTCCTCTTTGAGCGACTGCTCGGGTCGTATCTGCGGGCACGGCTCGAAGGGCGGCGCTACGAGGGACGCATCTCGCCGCGCAGCATCGGCCGGCGCAAGGATTTCTGGAACCGGCTAAGCCATGCCTACCGAGACCTCTTGATCCAGAACGTCCTCACCACCTACAAGCGACGACGGGACACCGGCCACGAGCGCTTCGTCCGGGAGTTCTTCGACGACTTCCGCGAACTCAACGGCGATCTTCTGAGTTCGGACCCATGCGAATTCCCGGGTTTCCGTTCCTCCATCGAAGCCGCCTTGAACGCCGGCCAGCCGCCGTGCGGCGTGGTGACCGGCATCGGCACGTTCAAGAACGGTGCCGACGGACTGCCGTGCGGCGTCGTGATCTCGAACGTCGGCTTTCAGGCCGGTTCGTTCGACATGGCGAGCGCCGAGAAATTCTGCAAGCTCCTAGTGCACTGCGCGGAACAGCAACTGCCGCTGATCTGCTTCATTTCCTCTGGCGGGATGCAGACGAAGGAGGGTGCCGGAGCGCTCTTCTCCATGGCCGCCATTAACGACCGCCTGACGCGCTTCGTACGCGACTTCGACTTGCCGGCCATCGTCTTCGGCTACGGCGACTGCACCGGCGGTGCCCAGGCGAGCTTCGTCACCCACCCGCTGGTGCAGACCTACTATCTGTCCGGCGCCAGCATGCCGTTCGCGGGGCAGATCGTGGTGACGAGCTACCTGCCGGCCCAGGCGCACCTCGCCAACTACCTTGCCAGCGAGCCCGGTGCTATGCAGGGGCTGGTGAAGCATCCCTTCCATACGGACCTCGACGACGAGTTGCGGCGCATCGACCCCGACATCCCGGTGCCGGAGGAATCGGTGGTGGATGTGGTGAACCGTGTCATGGCTGGCGTTCTCGAGCAGGAGCGGCCGGCGGCGCCGCCATTGCGTGCCGCGGTACCCGAGCGAGACTTGCTGCGCCCGGTTCGACGGATGCTCGTTCATGCCCGCGGATGCACCGCCGTGAAGCTAGTGCGGGTAGCGCAGCGCAAGGGTGTTGGCGTGGTGCTGGTGCAGTCTGATCCCGACATGGACTCGGTGCCCGTGGACATGCTCGGCGAGAACGACACGGTCGTTTGCATCGGTGGCAACACGCCGGACGAGAGCTACCTCAATGCGCTGTCGGTGATTGAGGTGGCAGAGCAGCAGAAGGTGGACTCGCTGCATCCCGGCATCGGCTTCCTGTCGGAGAGCAGTCAGTTCGCGGAGCTTGTGCGCTCCCGCGCCATCAACTTCGTCGGCCCGCCCGTCACCAGCATGAACACGATGGGCAACAAGTCGAACGCTATCGCCGCCGCCATGCGGCTCGGCGTGCCTGTGGTGCCGGGCAGCCACGGCATCGTCACCGATCCCGACCGCGCTGCAGCCAACGCCGCATCCATTGGCTATCCCGTGCTCGTGAAGGCAGTCCACGGCGGCGGCGGCAAGGGCATTCAAGTGGTTGAATCCGCCGACCGCTTCCACGAACTCTTCCACCGCGTGTCGGTGGAGGCGAGAGCTGCGTTTGGCAACGGCGACGTCTATCTCGAACGCTACATCACGCGCTTGCGCCACATCGAGGTGCAGCTTCTGCGCGACGCCGAGGGCAACACCCGCGTGCTTGGGCTGCGCGACTGCAGCGTGCAGCGGGATCGGCAGAAGGTGATCGAAGAGTCGGGCTCCACCTCACTGCCTTCGAGGCTGGCGGCCGAAGTCATGCGACACAGCGCAGCGCTTGCGGACGAGGTGGACTACGTCGGCGCCGGCACCGTGGAGTTCATCCACGACCTCGATGGCGGGGCCGCGTACTTCATGGAGATGAACACGCGCCTGCAGGTGGAGCACCCGGTGACGGAGCGGGTATCCGGCGTCGACATCGTTGGCGAGCAGCTTCGCATCGCGGCCGGCGAGAGCATTGCGGACCTCGCGATGGGTGACGAAGGCTATGCCATCGAGGCGCGCATCAACGCCGAGCGCATCGTTCGAGGCGCGAGCGGAGAACTTACCTTCCAGCCGAGCCCGGGGCAGATCGTCACCTGCGAATGGCCGGAAGCGGACGACATCGATGTCATCTCGATTGCCGCCGAGGGCAAGTTCGTCTCGCCCTACTACGACAGCATGGTGGCGCAGATCATCTGCCACGGCCCCGACCGTGCCACCACCGCAGCGCGGCTGGCCGACTGGCTGGCCGAGGTGCGGATCACCGGCATCTCCACCAACATCGCCTTGCTCGTGCGCGTGCTGCGCGACGAGGTTTTCCTTGGCGGCGACTACGACACCGGCTTTTTGCCAGCTTTCTTCCAACGTATCGACGCGGACGCGCTGATCGACGAGATCGCCGCGGCGGCGGGAGACGCGGGGCAGGCCATTGGCCGGGAGGCGGTGGAAATCGAAGGCAGCACGGAACTACGGGTGCTGGCACCTTCCACGGGCATCTTCTATCTCAACCCGTCCCCGGCAGAGCCAGCCTATGTGCGTGTCGGCGAAACCGTCCCGGCGACGCAAACCCTGTGCCAACTGGAAGCGTTCAAGATCTTCACGCCGCTTCACCTCGCCGACTTCAACGTCCAAGGCAGCGAACCACTCTACGACCCTGAAGCCTCGTTCGAGGTAACCCGCATCAACGTCGCCAGTGGCCAGCAGGTGAACGCCGGCGACCTGCTGTTCGTCGTCAAGCCAATGGCGAGTTAGGCGTGCCTTTGGAGGGAAGGCATTCTGCCTTCCCTCCAAGACCGTCCAATGCTGTCCGCATGCCCGGCTGTTTTTGATGCAAACAGGCGTCAATGGCTGACATCGTTTTCAGCCTTTTCCTACATACCGGACGTTGCGCTGTCGCTAGGGTCGTGTTCATGCACGACCGCAACTACAAACGTCTGTTCTCGTTCCGGCGCATGGTGGAGGACCTGCTGCGGGCCGTCTGCGACGTCGAGTTGGTCGAAGGCCTCGATTTCCAAGGTCTCACGAAGCTGTCGACGGATTACGTTGGCGAGCGCGGCCAGGAGCGCTTGGGGGATTGCGTGTGGCGCGTCCCCTTCCATGACGGCTGGATCTATCTGCTGGTGTTGCTGGAGTTCCAGTCGAGCAAGGATGCTGTAATGGCGCTGCGGAATCTTGAGTACACGGCGCTGCTCTACACAGAACTGGGCCGCACCGGGCACCTTGGCGCACCCGGCGAGTGGCCGCCCGTCCTGCCGCTCGTGCTCTACAACGGCGACACGCCGTGGACGGAAGATGTGGAGATGCGGCGGCTGATTGCGCCCACGCTGCCGGTGCTGGAGCCGTTCCAACCGTCGCAGCGCTCGCTCGTGCTTGACGAGCGACGCATTGCGGTGGACGATCTTCCGGTAGGCAACCTGATGCGGGCGGTTGCCGGTCTGGAGCAGAGCCGGACGCCAGAGGAGCTTGGTCAATCGACCGTCGAACTGGGGGATTGGCCTGGTGCGCCCATCGGTAGGGAGCTTGGCAGGGCGTTCGTGGCTTGGATTCAAGAAATGGCAAACCTAATGGAGTCGGGTGAGCCGCTGGAGCTAGGCGAGACTTTGGAGGAGGCGAGCATGGCATTGGTGGACCGCGTTGCCGAGTGGCCAGAGATGTATCGGCGTGAGGGCGGGACCGAAGCATTGCGGAGGGTTGTTTGCCGGATGGTGGAGCGACGGTTTGGTGTCGGCACAACGAGCCGGCTTGCCAATCTCCTTGCGTCCATCGACGATGCCGATCGGCTTGAGGAAGTAACGCTGTGGGTAATGGACTGCCGGACAGTGGACGAGCTGATCGGACGAGTTTCCAGAGGCGAGGGCTTGGGCAACTGAGGAGTTAAGCGTGGACAGAACCAGCACGGTAGAAACGCCTCGGGAGCGGGGGTATCGCGAGGGCTGGGTAGAAGAGATGCAACACGGCGTAGTGATGGCGGCGGAGTATCGGTTTGGTGCTTCCACAGCGAGCCGGCCTGCCGATCTCCTTGCACCGATCGACGACATGGATTACCTGCGCAAATTGGCGCGTCGTGTCGCAGTGTGCGGGAACAGGGATGAGTTGATTGAGGAGGTCTCCGAAAGGCAAGCCTGAAACGACGGTCCTGACAAGAGGCGTTTCACGGCCGATGGGTCTTCACGAGCAACATGGCGACGCGGCGGGCGGTGTTGGTGAAGGGTGGGATATGGGGCCGCGAACTGCTCCTCCGGGAGAAGCGCGCCTTGCGGCGCGTGCGAGAGCGAGACGCCCACGCCCCAAGTGAGGCCCCCTCCTCGTTCTTTGGACAGCGGATGCGACGCTTGCCGCGTGCCCTGCGTGATAGAGTGGCGCGCTTCGTTTTGGTGGCGCTTGGGTTGTCATGGCTGAGGTTACTTCGATACGCGAGACATTGAAGGTGCTTGGGCAGCGGGCGGAAGCGCTACGGGGGTATCTTTGACTTTCCCGAGCGAGAGCGGCGGCTTGAGGAAGTTGAGCGGGAGTTGTCTCAGGCCGACGTTTGGAACGATCCGAGGCGGGCCAGCGCGCTTGGGAAGGAACGGGCTGCCTTGGAAGAGGTGGTAAGCGGTCTCGCCAATGTGCAGGGACAGCTTGACGATCTTGGGGAGCTTGCCGAGCTTGCGGCGGGGGAGAGTGACGGCGATACGCTTGATCTGATCGGTGCCGATCTTGCAGAGGTCCAGGCGCATCTGACGCGCCTTGACTTGCGGCGCATGTTCGATGGCGAGCTTGACGAGGCTGGTGCCTATCTTGATGTTCAGGCCGGCGCTGGCGGCACCGAGGCACAGGATTGGGCGGAGATGCTGCTCAGGATGTATCTGCGCTGGGGTGAGCAGCAAGGGTTTGGTGCCGATGTGATCGAGGTGTCCGAAGGCGAAGTTGCCGGCATCAAGAGCGCTTCGGTGCAGTTCTCTGGCGACAATGCCTATGGCTGGCTCAGAACGGAAACCGGCGTGCATCGGCTGGTGCGCAAGTCGCCGTTCGACGCCGGCAATCGCCGCCACACTTCCTTTGCTTCCGTGTTCGTGTCGGCGGAAATCGATGACGACATTGAGATCGAGATCGACCCTTCCGAGGTTCGTGTGGACACCTACCGCGCGAGCGGCGCCGGAGGCCAGCACGTCAACCGCACAGACTCCGCCGTTCGCCTGACCCACCTGCCCACCAACGTCGTGGTGCAGTGCCAGAGCGAGCGCTCGCAACACCAGAACAAGGATCGCGCTTTCAAGCAGTTGCGCGCCAAGCTGCATGAGCTCGAGTTGCAGAAGCGGCGCGCCGAGCAACAGGCCGTGGAAGATGCCAAGTCCGACATCGGCTGGGGCAGCCAAATCCGCTCCTATGTCCTCGACCAGTCACGCGTGAAAGACCTTCGCACCGGAGTGGAACGCAGCGACCCAGGCAAGGTGCTCGACGGCGACCTCACCGAGTTCATGGAAGCAAGCCTGAAGGCCGGGCTGTGAGCGAGGACGCGCGGCAAGGTGGCGAGGCCGGCATTGTTGCTGCTCGGCGGGAAAAGCTAGAGCGCTTGCGGGGTCGTGGGCAGGCGTATCCCAACGATTGGCGGCGGGAGCATCTCGCCCGGGAACTGATCGACGCCCACGGCGAACGAAGCAAGGAGGAGCTCGAAGAGTCGGGCGACGACACCGCCGTGGCTGGCCGAATCATGCTGCGACGCGTGATGGGGAAGGCCAGTTTCCTCACCATCGAGGACGTGAGCGGCCGCATCCAGTGCTATGTGCGGCGCGATGACGTGGGCGAGGCGGCCTACGAGGACTTCCGCGAGCTTTGGGACATCGGCGATGTTGTCGGGATCGCCGGCACCATGATGAAGACGGGGCGTGGCGAACTTACGGTCCATGCGCGGGAGATTCGGTTGCTGGCAAAGGCGCTCCACCCGCTGCCGGAGAAGTATCACGGCCTTGCCGACACCGAACTCCGCCACCGCAACCGCCACATCGACCTCATCATGAACGAGGACTCGCGCCGGGTGTTCCGACTGCGTTCGGCCTTGGTTCGGGAGATGCGGGTGTTCTTCGACGAGCGTGGCTATCTCGAAGTCGAAACGCCGATGATGCACCCGATTCCGGGCGGTGCCACGGCGCGGCCTTTCGTGACGCACCACAACACGCTCGATATCGAACTTTATCTGCGGGTCGCGCCGGAGCTTTACCTCAAGCGCTTGGTGGTGGGCGGTTTCGAGCGTGTCTACGAGATCAACCGGTGTTTCCGCAACGAGGGCCTCACGCCACGCCACAACCCGGAGTTCACCACGATCGAGTTCTATCAGGCGTACGCGGACTACGCGGATCTGGTTGAACTGACCGAGTCGCTGCTGCACCGGTTGGTAGAGCGGCTTCGGGCGCAAGGGCTCATGACTACCGAGGTGGAGTGGGGTGGCGAGCCAGTGCGCCTGGACGAGCCGTTCCGCCGGATGACCATGCTGGATGCGGTTGCCGCGGAGACAGGCGTAGAACCAGATGCCCTCAAGGACATCGAGCGCGTGCGAGCCCTGTTTGGCAACGAGGAAGCTCCGTCCGACTGGGGCTGGGGCCGCCTGCTCATGGAAGTCTTCGAGCGGCGAGTGGAAGCGAAACTCGTGCAGCCCACCTTCATCACGGGCTATCCGAGCGAAGTCTCGCCCCTCGCCCGTCGCAGCGACGATGATCCAGACCTGGTGGATCGATTCGAGCTCTTCATCGCTGGCCGCGAGGTGGCCAATGGCTTCAGCGAACTGAACGATCCGGACGATCAGGCGCAACGCTTCCGCGATCAGGTTGCGCTCAAGGATCAGGGCGACCTGGAAGCCATGCACTTCGACGCCGACTACATCCGCGCCTTGGAATACGCCATGCCGCCAGCGGCAGGGGAGGGCCTCGGCATCGATCGCCTTGCCATGCTGCTCTCCGGCGCACCGAGCATCCGCGATGTGCTGCTGTTCCCCACCATGCGGCCGGTAGGCGAAGCGTCGTGAGCGACGCCGATCGCATTGCGCTGACCGACTCGTGGAAGGCGGCACTGCTCGGCGAGTTCCAGGCCCCGTACATGCGCAAGCTGCGGGAGTTTCTGCTGGCGGAGAAGCGCGCCCGCAAGATCGTCCATCCGAAGGGCGGCGACATCTTCGCGGCGCTGAACGCTACGCCGCTCGATCAGGTGAAGGTGGTCATCATCGGCCAGGACCCGTATCACGGCCCCGGTCAGGCGCATGGCCTGTGCTTCTCGGTGCCGCCGGGGGTGGCCGCGCCGCCATCGCTGGTAAACATCTTTCAGGAGATCAACGCCGACATGTCCAATGACGACGTGCCGGCGGGCCGCACGGGCGGTTCGGTGCCGGCCGGCCGCGGCTGTCTTGCGCCGTGGGCGCGGCAAGGCGTGTTGCTGCTGAACTCGGTGCTGACGGTGGTGCAGCACCGTGCCGGGTCGCATCGCGGCCAAGGCTGGGAGACGTTCACGGACCGCATCGTTGAGGTGGTGAATCGCGAACGGGAGAACGTGGTGTTCCTGCTCTGGGGCGCGTATGCGAAGAAGAAAGGAGCGCAGGTGAGTTCGTCACGGCACTTGGTGCTCACGGCGCCGCATCCTTCACCGCTGTCGGCGAGCGGCTTCTTCGGCTGCCGCCATTTCTCCGCGGCCAATCGCTATCTGGTGGATCATGGCGTGATGCCGATCAACTGGTTCGACGTGGAATAGCTCCGCAAGGCCGATGGTTCGACGTGAAACGAAAATCGTAGGCGCTGCTCGCGCCACCGATTTGACGCGCAATGCGCTTAGGGGCGACGCATGCGTCGCCTTGTTGAGGAGAGTCGCAAGATGGAAGTGAGCAACGGCGAAGAAAGACTGGGCATGTTCGTGAACGGCAACCCCGTGCCGTCCTCGGGCGAGGCGATTCCGGTAACCAATCCGGCAACGCAAGAGGTGCTCTGCCAAGTGCCGTTTGCGACGGCGGCCGAGTTGGATCAAGCCGTGCAGGGGGCGGCGAGGGCGTTCGAGTCATGGCGCGACGTGCCGGTGCCGGAACGGGCCCGGCTGATGCTCAAGTATCAGGAAATCCTCAAGGCGCGCCAGGAGGACATCGCCCGCGTTCTTTCCCGCGAGACCGGCAAGACCCACGAGGACGCCATGGGCGAGGTGTGGCGCGGCATCGAGGTGGTGGAGCACGCCTGCAGCATCCCGAACCTCGTCATGGGCGAACTGGTGGAAAACGTCGCCACGCGCATCGACACCTACAGCATCGTCCAGCCGCTCGGCGTCTGCGCCGGCATCACGCCGTTCAACTTCCCGGCCATGATTCCGTTGTGGATGTTCCCCATCGCGGTTGCCTGCGGCAACGCCTTCGTGCTGAAGCCCTCCGAACAGGACCCAATGACGCCCATGTTCCTCATGGAGCTTCTAGCCGAGGCGGGGGCGCCGGAGGGCATCGTGCAGGTGGTGCATGGCGGCCGCGAGCAGGTGGACGGCCTGCTCGAGCATCCTGACATCAAGGCGGTGAGCTTCGTCGGCTCCGTGCCGGTGGCGAAGCACGTGTATCGAACCGGCGCGAATGCGCTGAAGCGAGTGCAGGCGCTCGCAGGGGCGAAGAACCATCTCGTGGTGACGCCGGACGCGAATCGCGAGCAGGCCATATCGAGCTTGGTCGGCGCGGCTTGCGGCGCGGCCGGACAACGTTGCATGGCGATCAGCGCTGCGGTGCTGGTGGGCGATGCCAAGGAGTGGGAAGGCGACCTTGCGGCGGCTATGGCAGCGGTTCGTCCAGGCGTCAGCGACGATCCCGATGCGGGCTATGGTCCGCAGATCAGCGTCGCGGCACGTGAGCGGATTCTCGGCTACATCGCTGCCGGCAAGGAGGAAGGCGCCCGCTGCGTGCTTGACGGCAGCGAATGTCGCGTTGACGGATACCCCGACGGCAACTGGGTGGGCCCGACGCTGTTCGCAGACGTAACGCCCGAGATGTCGATCTACCGTGACGAGATCTTCGGGCCGGTGCTGGTGGCCCTTGCCGTCGACACGCTGGACGATGCCATCGACCTCATCAACGCGAGCCCCTTCGGCAACGGCGTGTCGCTGTTCACTTCGAGCGGTGCCAGCGCCCGCAAGTTCCAGCACGAGATCGGCGTCGGCCAGGTGGGCATCAACGTGCCGATTCCGGTGCCACTGCCGTTCTTTTCCTTCACGGGCTGGAAGGATTCCTTTTTCGGCGACCTGCATGCCTACGGCAAGCAGGCAGTGCGCTTCTACACGGAGACGAAGACCGTAACCGCGCGCTGGTTCGACGACCCGTCAACCTCGTCGCCCAACATGACCATTGGACTGCGCTGACGGGAGAGAGCCCATGCTTCGAGTTGCCGTGTTGAGTCGTTGGCACGTCCATGCCGACCAGTATGCGCGGGAGGTGGCGGCAAACGACCGCGCCGAGGTTGTCGTGGCCTGGGACGAACAGCCAGACCTTGGCGCTGAATGGGCTGCAAAGCTCGGCGTGCCGTTCGAGCCGGACCTCCGCCGCGTACTGGCGCGAGACGACATCGACGCGGTGACCGTCACCACACCCACGGACATGCATCCCGACGTGATGGTGCGCGCGGCCGAGGCCGGCAAGCACATCTTCACCGAGAAGGTGCTCGCGACCACGGTTGCCGATGCCGAGCGCATCGCTGCCGCCGTCGCGACGGCCGGCGTCGCGTTCTGCATCTCGTTCCCGCGCCGCTGCACCCCAGACATCCTCTATGCGAGGCAAGCACTCGACGAGGGCCTGCTCGGTCGGGTGACGGCGTTGCGCGTGCGCATCGCCCACGACGGCGCGGTGCGCGACTGGCTGCCGGAACACTTCTACGATCCGAAAGCCTGCGGCGGCGGCGCGATGATGGACCTCGGCGCCCACGGCATGTATCTCGCGCGATGGCTGCTCGGCCAGCCACGCCGCATCACGAGCGTCTTCAGCACCGTAACCGGGCGCGCCGTGGACGACAACGCCGTCTCGGTGATTGAGTTCGAGGGCGGCGCCATCGCCGTCAACGAAACCTCGTTCGCGAGTTCCGGGAGCTATGCCTTGGAGATGGATGGCACGGAAGGCGCGTATCGGATGCTCTCGCCGGCGGAAGGTGCCGAGATTCGTTCGCAACACCTGGACACCAAGGGTTGGCACGCGCCGCCGGTGCTGCCGGAGGCCAGGCCAAAGCCTGTTGACCAGTGGATCGATGCCTGCCTCGACGGCACGCCGGTGGACTTCGGCATGGCCGAGGCGATAGCGCTGACGGAAGTCATGGAAGCCGGCTACCTCGCCGACCGCGAAGGCCGCACGGTGACGCTTCCCGCGCGCGGGCCCTGATCAGGTATTCGTAAGTCATCGGTTTTCTAATGACATTGCCTCGAAGTCGAGTCAACACCAAGGTGCCGGCCGGATGGCGCAGTGAGAAGCGCATCGGAGAGGGCCTGATCACGCTCCTCCCGCCGAAGGCGAAGCAACCAAGGGCCCGAAGGTGCAACCAGCCCTCTCCCCGCGAGACGGGCCCGCCCGGTAGCGGGGAATTTGCCCTGTTCCCTGCGTGTCAGTGGCTCGGTCCCTGGCGGGATGGCGCTGGCGCGCCCTGAAGGGCGCGTCGGCAGTTCGCTGGCGCGAACTGCTGGCCTTCGTGCTCGCGTTCGCTCGCAGCTACGGCTAGCAACCTTCGGACTTTGCCGCTACGCGGCAAAGTCCGACAGCCTGCTAGCCGAAAAAGATCGGGGCGGCCCGAAGGCCGCCCCGAGGATTGAATCGGGTGCCGTCAGGAGACGGCACCCTCAACAATGGATTGCACAGATCACCTCCTTTTCTATCCGCCCGACACGGCGCGGGAACATACCACAATTCCGCCGCCGTAAAACCGTTTCGTTGCGCATCGCATGGCGGTACAAAAGGAACCATGGCACGACACAAGCGACAGCGCTTTCGCTGGCCGTCGGACGATCTTTTCGGCGACATCGACGTCGAGGTGGGATGGAACCCTCGCCGTCGCACGCGCATGGGCATTTCGTTTGATCAGGACGGCACGTTGCATGTGGAGGTCCCGCCGGGAGTGAGCTTGCGCGAAGTGCGTCAGGTGTTGCATGACCACAGGCGCTGGGTCCTGCGCAATGTCCACCAGACCGAGGGCAAGGACGCCGGCTTCCCAAGCCACTACGTGGACGGCGCGATTCTCCTGCACCGGGGCCGTCCCTTGTGCCTGCGAACCGACACGACCGACGAAGTGCGGCGCGACGGCGAAAGCCTGCTTGCACCGCAACACGACACGAAACGTCGCGTGTGGCATTGGTATGCGCGCGAGGCGGCGCAGGTGCTGGCGGAGCGCTTGACCGCGACCTGTCCGCGCCTGCCCTGGGTGATGCGGGTGCCGGTGTGGCGGCACAGATACATGCGGGCACAGTGGGGAAGCTGCTCCGCCAGCGGTCGGCTTTCGCTCAATACGCATCTCGTCAAGCTCGCCGACGACCTGATCGACTACGTGCTGGTTCACGAGCTCTGCCACCTCAAGCACCTCGACCACGGCCCCGGCTTCTACGCCCTGATGCAGCGCAGCCTTCCAGACTGGAAGGAGCGCCGCCGCCGGCTGAACGAGCGCAAGGCGCTGCTGGCGGAACCACCCCCTGAGGTCACGGCTCTCGCCTAGGAGCTTGCGCCGGAAAACGGCGCTGGCGCGAAAGGGGAGTGACAGGAGGGGCTTCGTTCGGAGATTTGTGGTGTACGGGCGTTTGGGTCGGCGGCCCCCCCTGAAGAGAAAAGCGAGGACGCTTATCTCGACTCCCCCTCGAGGGGGGAGTGACAGGAAAGTGCGCGCCGCCAACGTTGTTGGACCGCAAGGCACGGGCGCTCTCGTATAGTCTCGGCCATCCTGCTGTTGGTCTCGCCTCGGAGGATTGCGTTTGCCCGCCGATGTCCATGTTGTCTATGAAGACGTGCGCAAGAGCTATGACGGCAGTACCTGGGTCGTGCATGGTCTCGACCTCGAAGTGCGCCGGGGAGAGTTCCTGACGCTGCTAGGTCCCTCCGGCTCCGGCAAGACCACTTGCCTCATGATGCTGGCCGGTTTCGAGGCCGCCACGGAAGGCACCATCCGCATCGACGGAGAGTCGGTGCAGGACTTGCCGCCGGACAAACGCGGCATCGGGGTCGTGTTCCAGAACTATGCCCTGTTTCCGCACATGAGCGTGGCCGGCAACCTCGCCTTTCCGCTCGAAGTGCGTGGCATGGGGCCGGCAGAACGGGCCGAGCGTGTCGAGAGGGCCTTGCGGTTGGTGCGCTTGGAGGGCATGGAGGCGCGTCGTCCGGGACAGCTCTCCGGAGGCCAGCAGCAGCGTGTGGCCATCGCCCGCGCCCTGGTGTTCGAGCCGGAGCTTGTCTTGATGGACGAGCCGCTCGGTGCTCTCGACCGGCGCCTGCGCGAGGAGATGCAATACGAGATTCGACGCATTCAGCGCGAACTGGGCGTGACCGTGGTGTATGTCACGCACGATCAGCAGGAGGCGATGGTGCTGTCGGATCGGGTGGCCGTCTTCAACGAAGGCCGCATCGAGCAGATCGACCCACCGGAGGTGCTCTACGAGGAACCGGAGCGGGCGTTCGTGGCGCGCTTCATCGGCGAGAACAACCTCGTGCACGGTACCGTGCTGGCGCTGCACGACGGTTTCTGCGACGTGGACGTAGGCGGCGTTGCCGTGCGCGCGGCATGCATTGCCCCCCTCAAGGTGGGTGAGCCCACTACGATGGCGATTCGGCCGGAACGGGTCGGCGTTGGGGGTCCGCCAGATCGCTTCGCCAACGAATTCGAAGCCACCGTGGACGACATCACATTCCTCGGCGACCACTTGCGGGTGAGTCTCTCGATCGGCGAGATCAAGGATTTCGTCGCCAAGATTCCCAATGTGACGGGGCAGGGCGGCGTGCTCGAGGGGGATCGCGTGCGCCTTGGTTGGGCCGCGCTCAATTGCCGTGCGCTTGAAGCCGCGCCGCAGGTGCCGACCTCCCAATGAAGCTGGCTTCCGACCGTACCGCGCGCAAGCTTCGCGCGGGTGGCCTTGCCTTGCCATTGGTGGCGTTTGTTTTCCTCTCGTTCCTCGCGCCGCTCGGCAACTTGCTCACGCGCAGCGTGCATGAGCCTGTGGTTGCGGATGCCTTGCCGGAGACGCTGCGGGCACTCGAGGGGAAGTGGAGCGGCGGCTTGCCGCCGGAGGCGGCCTTCGACGCGATAGCCCGTGAATTGCCGGCGGCACGAGAGACGCGCCAGATTGGGCCGACGGCGACCCGCGTCAACCGCCGGGAAAGCGGGATGCGAAGCGTGATCGTCAAGACTGCCCGCCGGATTGCACGGTTCGAGTCTCGGGCAGAGGCCGGCGAGCCTTGGCGACGACTGCTGCCCGAGATCGACGAGGCGTGGGAGCGGCCAGAATCCTGGCAGGCGATACGCGCCGCCGGCGAGCGGTTTACGGACCGCCACTATCTCAACGCGGTTGACCTGGATCGAGACGCGAGCGGAGACGTGGTGCGCCAGCCAGCGGAACGACGCATCTACGTCTCGCTCTTCCTCCGAACCCTCGCCGTGAGCCTCGGCGTGACTGTGCTCTGCCTGCTGATCGGCTATCCGCTCGCGCACCTGATCGCCAATGCGTCGGCCAGCACGTCGCGGATGCTGTTGCTGCTGGTGTTGGTGCCCTTTTGGACCTCGCTGCTCGTGCGCACCACTGCCTGGATCGTGCTGCTGCAGCAACAGGGCGCGGTGAACGACTTGCTGGTTTGGATCGGGCTCGTGGCTGACGACGCCCGCCTTTCGATGATCTACAACATGACCGGCACCTTCGTCGCCATGACCCACGTGCTGCTGCCGTTCATGGTGCTGCCGCTCTATTCGGTGATGCGCTCGATCCCCAAGGTGCACATGGACGCGGCGGCATCGCTCGGCGCCAAGCCGACGCAGGCATTCCTTCGCGTGTACTGGCCGCAGTCGCTGCCGGGCGTCGCGGCTGGCTCGCTGTTGGTGTTCATCCTCTCCATCGGCTACTACATCACCCCAGCGCTGGTGGGCGGCCAGAGCGGTCAGCTCATCTCCAACATGATCGCCCATCATATGCAGACCTCGCTCAACTGGGGGCTTGCGGCGGCTCTCGGCGGCGTGTTGCTGCTGGCGGTGCTGGCGCTCTATCTCATCTACGACCGCCTGGTCGGCATCGACAAGCTGAGGCTTGGCTGAGGTGGAACACTCGGTTCGGCTGCCGTTGGCTCGTCGGCTGGGGCGGCGCACCTATCTGACGCTTTGCGGTGCCGGGTTCGCCTTCCTGATCGCGCCCATCCTCGTCATCGTGCCGCTGAGCTTCAACGCGGAGCCTTACTTCACGTTCACGGAAGGGATGCTGCGGCTCGACCCGGAGGCTTGGTCGCTGCGCTGGTACGAGGCCATCCTCGCGCCGGAGAACGGTTGGGGCGCAGCGCTTGCCAACAGCCTCCTTATCGGCGTCGCCGCGACCGTCATCGCCACGATTCTAGGCACCACCGCCGCCCTTGGCCTCGCCAGCGACGCCATGCCCTTCCGCCGTCTGGCAATGGGCTTGTTGCTGTCGCCCATGGTCACGCCCATCATCATCGTCGGCGTCGGCGCATTCTTCTTCTACTCCAGCCTAGGCCTCGCCCAAACCCACTTGGGCCTCATCCTTGCCCACGCCGCGTTGGGCGCACCGTTCGTCGTCATCACGGTGACCGCGACGCTGGCTGGCTTCGACCACACCTTGCTCCGCGCCGCCGCAAGCCTCGGCGCGGGCCCCTTCACCGCCTTCCGCCGCGTGCAACTTCCGTTGATCGCCCCTGGGGTCGCCTCCGGCGCCCTGTTCGCTTTCGCCGCCTCCTTCGACGAAGTGGTTATCGTCTTGTTCATGGGCGGCTTGGAACAACGCACCATCCCCCGGCAAATGTGGTCGGGCATCCGCGAACAGATCAGCCCGACATTGCTGGCGGTAGCAACGTTACTGATTGTGTTCGCCCTGGTGGTGCTCGTAACCGTCGAGTGGCTCCGCCGACGAGGGGAGACACCGGCGTGAAGCGGATGATCGCTTGGTTTGCCACCAATCACGTGGCGGCCAATTTGGTGATGGGGTTCTCCGTGCTCGCTGGCCTTGCGGCGATGACGCGGATTCCGGTGCAGATCTATCCGGACGTGGACTTCCCGTTCATCGTCATCACCGTGCCCTATCTCGGCGCCGCGCCGGAGGAGGTGGCGTCCGGGGTTTGCGACCGCATCGAGGAGCGGGTGGAGGGCATTGCCGGCATCAAGGAGATGGTCACGATCGCCGACGAAGGGGTTTGCGTCGTGAATCTGACCCTGTTCCTCGAAGTGGATGCAACGGGCGTGCTGAACGAGGTGGAGTCCACCGTCAGCGCCATCGATACGTTTCCGCGGGAAACCGAGAAGCCTGTCATCCTGCTGCCGGACTACTCCAGCATCGTCATGGAAATCGCCGTCACCGGGCCCGAGGATGAACGCGCCCTCAAGGAAATCGGCCGCCGGGTTCGGGACGACATCAAGGCGCTTCCGGGGATCACCCAAGTGGCACTCGCGAACAGCCGGCCCTACGAGATTTCGGTCGAGATTGCGGAGCATTCACTGCTGCGCAACAACCTCACCTTCGACCAGGTAGCCGCCGCGCTGCGGCACGGTTCGGCCGATCTGCCCGGCGGCGCCGTCAAGACCGACGCAGGAGAGGTGCTGCTGCGCACCCGTGGCCAGGCGTACTGGGGCGAGGAACTCGAGCGCCTTGTCGTCACCGCCGGCAGCGACGGTACGCGCGTGCTGCTTCGCGACGTGGCCGAGGTTGTGGATGGCTTTGAGGATACGAGTCAAGGCCTCACCTTCAACGGCAAACCCGCCGCCTTGGTGCAGGTGTCGAAGGTGGGTGACCAGAACATCCAGGAGGTCAGCGAGACGGTGCGCCGCTACCTCGCTGAGGCTCCGTCGCGCTACTCGAACGGGGTGGAACTGACGCTCTGGAAGGACGAGTCGGTCATGCTCACGGACCGTCTGGGCGCGCTCATAGACAGCGGCCTGCAGGGCCTGCTCATGGTGCTCGTGGTGTTGGCGCTGTTTTTGCGTCCGCACCTTGCTCTCTGGGTCGGCGCCGGCATCCCCATCGCGTTTCTCGGCGGCGTCTTTCTCATCTACTGGTTTGGCTATGCCATCGACGCCGTCTCCGTGGTCGGCTTCATCGTTGCCCTCGGCCTCTTGGTGGACGATGCGGTGGTAGTGGGCGAGGCAGTCTATGTGTCGCAACAAGGGGGCCGCGGGCAGCTTGCCGGCGCCATCGAGGGTGCGCAGCAGGTGCTGGTGCCGGTGACGTTCGGCGTGTTGACGACGATTGCCGCGTTCGTGCCGCTGCTGCTTGCCGCCGGCCTCATCGGCCAGCTCATGTCGGTGACCGCCGCAACCGTCATCTGCTGCCTCGTGTTCTCGCTGGTGGAGTGTCAGGCCGTGCTGCCGGCGCATCTCGGTCATCGCAGCGCGCGGATGCCGCTTGGCGAGTTTGGGCTCACGTTCCTGCTGGTGGTGGTTGTGGCGGCGTTCGCCGTGGCGCCGGACGCTCGCACTGGCACGGGTCTCGCCGTCGCTGCCGCCACCGCGGTGTGGGTCGCACACCGGATGGGGGGCCTCGGTCGTCTTGGAGTAGCCTTCGCCGGCTTGCAGACTCGGTTTGAGTCGGGACTCGCGTGGTTCATCGACGTGCCGCTCCGGCGTGCCGTGGAGGCGGCCTTGCGAGCGCGTCAGACAACCCTTGCGTTGGCCGTCGTGGCCTTGATTTCGGCCGGTGCCATCTTGTCGTCGGGACATCTGCCGTTCTCGCCGTCGATGGATGTGGAAACGGATCGGGTGGTGGCGAGCCTGACGTTGCCGCTCGGCGTCAGCGAGGAGGAGACTGCACGCGTCATTTCGCGACTGACGGCGGCGGCACGGCAGGTGCAGGAGGAACTCGCGCTGGAGTTCGGGGACCATCCGCCCATTCGCCACATTCTGGTCGCGTCCGGATCGCAGCCTTCGTTCAACGAGAACTTCAGCGGGACGATAAAGCCGCGCGGATCGCATCTGGCGGAGGTGTCGCTGCAACTGTCGCCGAGCGAGACCCGCGACATCTCGACGCAGGCGATCGCCGAGCGGTGGCGGGCGGCCACCGGTGGCATCGCAGATGGCGAACTGCGTTTCAGCACGGCCCTTGCCGGCGGCGACAGCAACGTGGAAATCCGCGTCTTCGGCGAAGACCTTGCCACCTTGCGCGAGTTCGCAGCCGCCGTTCGCGGCGAGTTGTGGAGTTATCCCGGGGTCCGAGAGGCGTTCGACTCCTACCGCGAAGGCAAGCAGGAACTCAAGCTGTCGATCACGCCGGCGGGCGAGGCGCTCGGACTCACGCTGGTTGATCTTGGGCGGCAGGTTCGGCAGGCCTTCTACGGCGAGGAAGTGCAGCGCGTGCAGCGGGGCCCCGAGGACATCCGCATCATGTTGCGCTACCCGGCCGAAAGGCGTCGTTCGCTGGCGTCGTTGGACTCGCTCCGCGTGCGCACGCCGAGCGGTGATGCCGTGCCGTTTTCCACGGTCGCGATGGTGGAAGCGGGGCGAGGCTACTCGGCGATCGAGCGGGTCGACGGCAAGCGCTCGATTCTGGTGTCGGGGGAGGTCGATCCCGCCTTTACGACCTCGGCGGCGGTACAGGCAGCGCTCCTGCAGAGCGGCTTTCTTGACGAAGCCGCCGCCAGGTATCCGGGCGTGTCCTACAAGGCCGAGGGCCTCGCCATGCAGCAGGAGACCACGGACAGCCTGATGCCGCTGTTCATGCTGTCGATGTTCGCCATATTCGCGTTGCTGGCCATCCCCTTGCGCTCCTACACCCAGCCGCTCGTGATCATGTCGGTGTTGCCGTTCGCGTTCGTGGGAGCCGTGTGGGGCCACGTGATCATGCTGCCGCTCGACGCCATCACCAGCATGTCGATGAGCTCGGTGTTCGGCGTGGTGGCGGCGGCAGGCGTCGTCGTGAATGCCACCCTGGTGCTTATGCATGCCGTCAACCGCTTCCGGGGAGACGGCGACTCGCTCGAGGAGGCTCTGGCAAAGGCGTGTTGCCTGCGCGCGCGCCCCATCCTCATCACGACCGTCACCACCTTTGCCGGCGTGATGCCGCTGATCCTCAGCAAGAACGCCCAGGCGGCCGCCATGATTCCGATGGCGGTCTCGCTGGCGTACGGCGTGCTGTTCTCGGTGCTGGCTGCACTGTTCGTGGTGCCGGCGCTTTGGCTTGTGCTCGACGACCTGCGCGGCGGGGCGGGTCGCGTCACGGGAGCGATTGGCGATCTGCTCGGCTCGGCACCGAGGCTGACGCAGTGGATGGCGCGCTATCCCTACGTCCAGGAGGGCATGCGGTCGAAGGAGTTCACCGACCTGCAGATCGACGAGGAACTCGGGCTCGATGCGGAAACGGCCGCCTTAGCCCGCCGCGGGCTCGTGCGCGTGTACTACGAACGCGAATTCGATCACGCCGAGATGCGCGCGCAACTGGCGGCGATGGCCACCAAGACGCCGACGGTGGACGACTTCACTGAGGAGGCGCGGGTGTGGGCCGAGCAACGCACGTTTCAGGTGGGCGTTCACATGCTGAACGGCACCATCTCTCCGGTCGATGCGGCCCGCCCCATCACCGACATCCTCGATGCCACGCTGGCGGCGCTCTTCGTCGCTGGCAAGGCAGAGTTCGCTGCCAACAACGGTGGCATGCCGGGCAGTCGCGTTGCCTTGCTCGCCTTGGGTTCCTTTGGTCGTCGGGAGTTCGCCACCGGCACGCCCCTCAGGCTTCTTTTCCTGTATGACCATCGCCGCGTGCCCGGGGGCACCGTCACTGATCCCGCCGCATGGCATGCACAACTGGTGCAGCGGGTGATGCGGGCGGCGCGCGAGTTGTCGCCGGAGGGCACCTTGTTCGAGTCGGTCTCGGCTTACGCCGGCGGGGACTCGAACGGGAGTGTGACAGCTTGGACGCTGGCACAGCTTGCCGAGCATGTAGATTCCTCTGGCTCGGCCGAGGCGTTGCGGATGTTGGCGGACGCGCGGGTGATCGAGGCGGAAGATGGCCTTGCCAGGGATTTCCAGGCGCTGCGCGAGGCTGCGCTTGCTGGCGGTGGCGGCGGTGCTGCGCTGCTGCTTGCAGAGGCGCGGCGGGAGCTCGACGCAGCCACGGTGGATCCGTGGGATGTGCGACGGCGCGCCGGGGGCCTCAGAGATGTGGAACTTGCCGCGGATGCCCTCAAGTTGGCCGCCGGCGGACGCGTGCCGGCGATGTTGGCGGCGAGCCTCGGCAGCACCTTCATCGACAGGACGCTGCTGATGAAGCACTACCGGGACGACGAGACGTATCGCGC
>JAPPDJ010000123.1 GCA_028824555.1 Gammaproteobacteria bacterium
GCGGGGGAGTCGAGAAAGGCCGTCCTCGGCCTTTCTCGGAGGGGGGGCTTGCTGGCAACCGGGCAAGGACTCTTTCTTAGGGCTGCCTGTTGATTCCTTTTCAAGGGGCGTTCATGAGTTGGTGGGCCGGTCACGAGTCGGCTAGCCCCCCCTCCGAGAAAAGCGAGGACGCTTTTCTCGACTCCCCCGCAAGGGGGGAGTGACGGGAGGGGGCGCATTTGGCGGCGGGTGAGGAGGGGCGAGGGGCATTTGCTCGCCTAACACCGCTACGAATGCCCCGGGTCCAAGTAGAACACGTTGCCTTCCGGGTCGCGCAGGAGCGCCAAGGTGCCGCCCCACGGTTGCTTGGTGGGAGGCATGTCGAACACAACGCCCTTCGCCTTGAGTTCTTCATACGCGGCGTCGATGTCGTCCACAATCAGACCGATGCCCGTGTGACGGCCGACCTGTGATGCATCGTCGGTCTCGGCCAGCGCCATCGACACCGGGCCGGCATCGAACGAGGCATAGCCGAACTGATCCTCTCGCATCCGCAAGGGCAGGCCGAGCACGTCGGCATAGAACCGCACCGCCTCGTCGAAACGGGTGACGAAGACGTTCACGTAGCCAACTTTGGGCGCTTGCATGTCGAGTTCCGGGCTGCAACGGGGCGACCATCAAAGGACGCGAACCGGCCTTTCGTCAACCCCCGTGCGGAAAACCGTCGGCTCCGGCCATCGCCGCCTTGACTTGCCGGTTCTTGTCGTTATGGTGCGCGCCCTTGCCAACCCGAACGGCCTCGCCATGACCTCACCCGCCACCGCAAGCCAGTACACCCATGTCCGCCAAACGTGGCGGCTGGGCTGTGCCGCCATGGATCCCGGTTCGGGGGGATAGACACGCCACAAGCTGTCACGCACGAGAACCCCGAAGCGCGCCGCCCTTCGGGGTTCGTCGTTATGGGACCCAGAAAACCTGCAAACGACAAAACGAGAACGAAACCAGCCGCCATGAATACGCCAACCCCTCGCCAGTTGCAGCGCAATGTGCCGCGCACCCTGTGCCTTTCGTTCCTGCAGGTGTTCATGCTGCTGATGCCGGTCATCGTCATCTTCTTCGAGTCCCGGGGCCTTGCTCTGTCGGACGTGCTGCTGCTGCAGGCATGGTTCGCGGTGCTCGTGGGCGCGCTGGAGGTGCCGTCCGGCTACGTCGCCGACCTGCTCGGGCGTCGGGGGACGATGATCGTCGGCGGCCTCTTCCTCGGCATCGGCCACACGTGGCTCGTGTTCGCGCACGGGTTCTGGCCGCTGGCGGCGTTCGAGGCGAGCCTCGCAGTGGCGTTCAGCCTCATATCGGGCGCCGACCTTGCGCTGCTCTACGACACCGAACTCGCCCTCGCGGAAAGTGGAGAACACGAGCAGAAGCGCCGCGGTGCCAGCCCGGAACCGGCCCAACCCCGTCGTGCTTCGACGGCACCCTCGCCTCGTTCGCAAGCGCTCCCCCCGACGGGCGGCCCGCCGCAGGCCGTGCGACGGCTGTTCTTCGCCCGCAACCTGTCCGAGGCCCTCGCCGCGGTGCTGTGCAGCGTGCTGTTGTTGGTGGTTTCCATGGACGGCATCGCCATTGCCCAAGCCATCTGCGGCTGGCTTCCGTTCCTGCTCGCATTCGGCCTCGTGGAGCCGCCGCGCAAGCGTCTCGACACGCGCTCGCACGGCCGCAACGCCGTGCTGATCCTGCGCGCGCTGGTGCTCGACAACCGCATCCTGCGGCTGACGTTCCTGGCGCTGTCGATCTGGTCGCTCACCACCATGTACGCGGTGTGGCTGCTGCAAGCGCATTGGCGCAGCCAAGGCGTGGAGCTCGCGCACTTCGGCTACATCTGGGGAGCTTTGACGCTGCTGTCGGCGGTGGCCGGGCGCTACGCCGCATCGCTCGAGAACCGCCTCGGCACCGTCGCCATGCTGGCATTCATCGGCATTGGCCCGGTGCTGGGCTACATCGCCTTGGGCCTCACGGGCATGGTGGCTGGTGTCGGCTTGAGTTCGCTTTTCTTCCTTTGCCGGGGGTTTGGCCTGGTGATCCTGCGCGATGCCCTGAATCGACGGATCGGAAGCGAAATCCGCGCCACGGCGAACTCGCTCGCAAGCTTCGGCTTTCGCACCGCGTTCGCCATCACTGCGCCACTTGTGGGCGGTGCGCTGGATCTGTGGGGGCTCGACACGACGCTGCTGTTGCTGGCGGCCGCGAGCGCCGGCATCTTCCTCTCGCTGATCTTGCCGTTGATCCTGGCGGCGGGTCGTTCCGGGGCGGAGCCGGAAGGGACGGTCGTGGCATCGGTTGCGGCACCTGCCGAACGTTAAGCCCCGTAGGGGCGGGGCTTGCGTTGTGGCGCGGTGTTGGGGCGTTCAGAATGCCGTCGGTGCTCTCGCGGATTGATGGCTTGGTGAGGTCTGGTTTGTTCGCGCCCGTCGCCGCGGCAATGCTCGGCTTGCCGGCCGCCGGCGACGACCACGGCGATACATTGCTCACGTCCACGCCCATCGAATACGGCGTGCGGGTCGCCGGCACGATCGACTCGGCCACGGATGTCGATATTTTCCGCATCGACCTGCACGCGCAAGCAACGCTCGACATGCGCAGCGGCGGCAGGCTCGACACCGTGGGCACGCTCTACGACGGCTCCGGCGCGACCATCGCCACAGATGACGACAGCGGCTCCGGCATGAACTTCCGCCTGCGCGAGACCTTGGGCGGCGGCGTGCATTACCTGGCCGTGCAAAGCGATGTCGACACCGGCGACTATCGCCTCATCGTGCGCATCGAGCGGGCGGACGACCACGGCAACACCTCCGCGACCTCCACACTGCTACCGGCCGACGTTAGCTTGGCTGGCACGATTGGCGCACCGGACGACGTGGACGTGTTCCGCATCGACGTGAACGTGCCTTCGCACCTAACGGTTGCCACGGGCGGGCCCGCAGACACCACCGGCGAACTGCGAGACGGTTCGGACAGGGTGCTTGTCACCGCGGACGAGGGTGGCAGCCGTGCCAACTTCCGCATCGAGCGCAACGTGCAGACCGGACCGCACTATCTGCATGTCACCGCCGACCAGGCGAGCGCGTATTACATCGAGGCGAACCTGCAGGCCTTGGAGGAAGGGGACCCGGGTGGCACCGACCAAGAGGACCCAGACGTCACCCACGGTTCTGCCGCTGCCCTCTTCGGCGCGGCCATCTCGCAGGAAATCGTCCAAGCCCGGTGCATACGCTGCCATGTTGCTGGCGGCGAGTCCGGCAATACCCGGCTGGTGTTTGTCTCCTCCATCGAGCAAGACCACGAGGCGTCCAATCTCGGCGTGTTGCGGGCGTTCGTCTTCGAGGCTGGCGACGGTGACACCGCCGACAACGCCATGCTCGTGCTCGACAAGATGTCCGCAACAGTCAGCCACGGCGGCGGCGTGCAGGTGCAGGTTGGCTCGGAGGATTACCTCAACATGGAAGCCCTCCTCGCCCGCATCGTGGCGGAGGGCAGCGAGCTGGGGGCGGGCAAGGCCGTCGCTGATCAGACGGTGGAGGCAGGCAAGGAGCTTCGGATCACCATCGCCGGCGGGCCATTGGATGTGCTTTCGAGCGACACTTGCGTCGCCACCGCAACCGTCGAGGGTGACGGCGTTCTACTGACGGGCCACATCGTCGGCACCACCGCCGTTTCGGTCACGACCGACTCGAGCACCGAGGCCACCACGTTCCAACTCGACGTGCAGCCGCCGAGCGTGCCGGATTGGGCGTTGCCACGAGGAGTGCCGGACAACCAAGACGTCACGCCCTGCGCCGTGGCCGGCGTTCTCGACCTCATATACACGGACACTGCGGTGCAGTCCGCGCTACTCGTTCGCGGCGGCGAAGTCATCGGCGAACGCTATGCCGACGACTATGACATCGCGAGCCTCGGCACGAGTTGGTCCGTTGCCAAGAGCCTTTACAGCGCCGCCATCGGCACCGCCATCGACCACGGCCACATCTCCTCGGTGGAACAGGAAGCCAGCGACTTCCTGAACGAATGGAACGGCTCCGACCGGGAGCGAATCACCATCCGCAACATCCTGGAGATGCGGGCAGGGCTCTCGGACCCGGAGAGCTTCTTCACGCAGGCCGATCAGACCCGAGCCGCGCTCAACGTCCCTCGCGTGCGGGTACCGGGAACGCGGTTCGAGTACTCAAACGCGACCTCCCAGCTCTTCGAGCCCCTGCTCAGACGTGCCACCGGTATGAACGCCCATGACTGGCTTTGGCAGACCATCCTCGAACCCATCGGCGTGGACCGCGGCGCCATCGGCATGTGGCTCGACCCCACCGGCGTCAACCCCATGACGTATTGCTGTCTCGACATGCGCCCGGACGACTTCGCGCGCTTCGGCGTCCTGTTCGCTGCCGGCGGCGTGTGGCGGGGTGAACGCCTGATCTCCGCCAGCTACGTCCGCGAGAGCCTGACGGCGCAAAGCCCGTTCTACGGCTTCCAATGGTGGGTGATGAACGCCGCGTACCTCGGCCGCCAGCCGCCCATCGACATCGTGGCGGCGCACGGCCTGGAAGGTCAGCACATCTATGTCTGGCCAGACGCCGACGTAGTGCTGGTCGTCCTGACCAAGTTCGAACACGACCCCAACCGGGGCTATGTCCTGAGCCTCACCAACTTCCCGAGCACTTGCGGCGCCCGCAACACCTGCCCGGGCAACGACCGGAGGTTTGTGCCCACATATGACGACTGGGCGTTGCTGCAGCGTTTGGCGGCGATGCGGTGAGGAACGCTTGACGATTGCTTTGCGCCCGTGCGGCGTGACGGCAGGCGAAAGACGCCTTGCCTGCATGAACCCGCGGAGTGAGGGCACCTTTGCCTTCGCACGCCATATGGCGCCCGAGCGAACGCTTTGCCTCGAACATCGTTCTCGAGTGGCAATCACTAATTGGCAAGCGAATACTCGCGTACCAGCGCGCTAGTCGGGAGATTCCACCTTTCCGACAAGGCCCGGATCATTGGCAAAGTCAACGCGCGGCGGCGGTTCAGGATTTCGGACGCTCGTGGCTGGGAGCCGATCAATCTCGCAAGGTCCTTCTGCTGCCATCCATTCGCCTCCATCACATGCACGATCGCCGACACGGGGTCCGGCGCTTCGATCGACCAATGAACGGCCTCGTACGCTTCAACCAGAGTCACGAGAACTTCGAGCTTGTCGCCGTCCCTCGAGTCGAGCGGACTCCCCATCAGGCGGTCGATTTCCGCCAGTGCGGCGTCGTAGTCATCCTCGGTCTTGATGGGCTTCACGTCCATTCCAAAATCTCCCTAGACTTTCGACGCATCGACCTTGTCGTACTCCCTGTGCGGCCCAACGAACCTGACGAACCACCCTATTCCTCTCGAATAGTCGAAGCGCACGATGAGGCGATGCTTGTTCCCACCTATGTTGAACACCACGCGATCCGCGCCGACGATGCTCGCGTTGCCGTAAGTCGCCTTGACATCGTGGGGCGTAGCCCAATTCGCTTCGGCCGCAATCGCGTACCATGACTTAAGCGGCTGCTCTGCATCGGAACTTTCCTCCCAATAGGAACGCAGTGTGCGCTTTGAAATGATCCTCATACTCGAAAGCCCCTGTACCGTACGAAATCCAGTGGGTCACCTACCGTAATGACGGAAATCTAGTGCATCCCAAACTGGGATGCAAGGACGTTTCTGCGGATTTCGCACTGCATTCGGATCTCTGGAACCACCGGGAGTCGCGCAAAAAAGGCCCTTGACGGAACCCCCGCTGACGAATCAGCGCGCGAGCAGTCATGTCTTGACGCGGCGGGGCGAAGGTGCGTGAATTTTCCGCTGGGCAAGTCGGGAGCGTGCGAGGCGTGTCAGGCGAAGATGAGGGATCAAAGGTGGACCGGAGCCATTGGCCCATTCGGAAGTACCGCCTTGGCGAGGAGCCCGAGGACGGTTTCACGCAGGGTCTGACGATGGAGGAGAACTTCCGCATCACCCTGGAGCTCAGCGAGGCGAGCTTCGCGCTCACGCCCGCCGGCCGCAAGCGGTTGCCGCGCGATCAATGGCCGATCCGCGTGCTGCAACTCCCACGGAAGGACGGATTTCGAGCAACTGCACCTTCGGGGTGAGGGCATCTTGCCCTCACACGCGCCGCAAGGCGCGAAAGGGCAAGCCCTCGGAGGACGCGCCTCGCGGCGCGTTGTGAGGGCGAGACGCCCTCACCCCAAGGCCCGCCATCCCCAGGGCATCCCCAAGGTGCCGTGCTTCCCTAAGAGTGGCGCCGTTCCAAATGGGGCGGTTTGTGAGGTGGAGCTACCTTGTGAAGCGAAGCAGGTGGCAGAAGTGGGCGCCTTCAAAGACGAAGGGGCGGTCTTCTTCGGTGGTGAAGCCGTGGGATTGGAGGCGGCGTTTCATGGCTTCTAGATCCGCATCGGTTTGGGCAGCGGAGATTAGGTCACGCATTCGCTGGCGATAGGCGTCGGTTTCGGTGGTCACGTGTTGGAGCATGGCAAGTTTGTCCGCCAAGGGTTTGCCGGCCGTGACTTGGGGGTTGAAGGTGGACATGGAGTTTTCGACGTAGAAGACGAGCTGGTTTGGGTCTTGGTAGCGGCCGCCCTCTTGCTGAAGCTCTGCGAGGATGCGGTTGACGTTGGCGCGCAGGTCCACGGCGCGGGAGTCTTGAACCGGGTCCTCTCCCCGGGTGGCGAGGCGGTCCAAGTGCTTGTGCAGGTCGCGCACGGCGCCGGCGAGGCCAGACTTCACGCACGCTGCAATCTGTGCGAGACCATCCTTGGCTTGGCGGATGATGGCGGAGTCGGCGTGGTGGAGCATGGCGGCGAAGGTCGCAGCCTTGGGCTTGAGCACGCGGGCAACTTCCCGCGCCGCAGCTTCCGGCTCCCCATACTCAAAGCCGAACTGGCTGATGGCGAGGTCGAAACTTGCCGTGTCGAGGCCCGAGTCCTCTAGCCTTGCCCGGCCGCGAAAGTCGATGGCGCGTAAATGCCGTGCAAACGCCTTGCCGGAGAACTGCTTGGGTGGGTCGATGTCGGCGTAGTCGATGCCGGTGACCTTGTGCGCCAGCCCCTCACGCGCCGAATGCTGCTGAGCCAAGAGGGCTAACGCACCGTTGCCGGTGGCGAGGTCCACGATCGCGGCACCCGTCGGCAAGAGCGAAAACAGCCCATGCCAATACTCCCGAACCGCCCCATCGTAGTTGCCGGCGAAGCGCCCATGGAACGTCGTGATGGTGCCCTTCCGCCAGTACGTCGCCCATTCCTTTGCGCCAAGCCGCTCGCTCATTTCCCTTGCCCAACTTCTGGAGGGAGGGCGTCTCGCCCTCCATCGCGCATCCGAAAAAGGAGCCGAAGCGAAGGATGAACCCTTGATCTAGGGCACTTCTGGCGCAGACCAACGCGCGCCCTACAGGGCGCGATGGAGGGCGAGACGCCCTCCCTCCGAGGGTTCGTTGAAAGCACTGGCATCACTCGTGCCTATGCTCGACCGAAAGTAGCAAACCAGAAGTTTGCCGCTACGCTCACTCGGGGCCTTCGCCCCGAATACGGCTCCACGGCGTGCAGGATGTAAGAAGGAAAGATCAGCAAATCCCCAGCGACCGGCCGCATCCGCACCGCATCGAACGAAAACTCCCGCCGCATCTGTCGGTTCGCCGTATCGAGATACATGCTCGCTGTCGCCCGCGGGTCGTTGAACACCAGATGCCCCGCCTCGAAATCCGCCGCGTCCTCATCTCCCGGATCCGCGCAATACACGAGACTCCAAGACGCCAGCGGATGGTTGTGGTTCGGAAAGTACCCGCCCTGCCGCGTCACGTGAAACCAGCAATGGCTATGGAAGCGCAGGTTCTTGAGCGCCGCGTCGTCGATCCCGTTGGCCGTCTTCACCACCCCAGCTAAGTGGTTGTGGAAGAGCTGCTTGAGATCGGCGGTGACGTCGCTGCCCCAATCGAGGAAGTCGAAGGAACTCTCGAACACCCCCGGATGCGCACGCTGCGGCGAATCGGGCTTGCGCCGACCCTCGCTCTCGTTCGCAAGCACATACTCGGTCACCCGAGCCGCCCGCTCGGGCTCGGTGCGGTTGCGATAGAACGGCGTCGCCCAGAAGTGGAGGATGTCGTCCATCAGGTGGGGTGGTCAGGCACGACGCATTCGAGAGCGTCTGCCCTCGAATGCGTCATGTGCCTGTGTCGGCTAGCGTCAGCTTGCGCTAGAACGTATGCCGGTAGCTCATGAACGGGGTGCGGCCGGCGACGTCGTAGAGCGGCAGGACAAAGGAGTCGTCGTAGCCGTTCACCAAGTCATAGGCGGGGTCCTCATCCATGAGATTGCGAATACCGAGTGTGAGTTCGCCACCCCACGGCAATAGCGTGGCAGCGGTGATGTCCTGACTGAAGTGCCGCTCGTACATCCCGTTACCCGCGCCTTCATGCTCGTCGATCACCCGCAGATAGTACGCGACCGTGTAGCGGTCGAAGTCCCACTGCACGTTGAAGATCGCCCGGTGCTGCGGGTTGCCTTCGAGGCCCACCAAGTCCACCACATCCTCGCCCGGCGAAGGCGTGAACTCGTATGCCTCGATGCGGGAAATGGTGAGGTTGAAAGCCAACCTCCCCCAATCGGCCGTCTCCCAATCGTACTGGGCACGCAGGTCATAGCCGGAAACGTCCTGGATGGCGAGGTTTGCGAACACGCGATCGATGGACACCAGCGCACCCGGATCGCCGGCCTGCGTCGGAGCGCCGCGGCGCACTGCCACGCCAGAAGGAAGCCGTCCCTCTTGCTCCAATCGCAGCACCGTGCCGATGCCAAGCTGCGCCACCGAATCCTCGATCGTGATCTGGTATGCGTCGATTGAGAAGGAAAGCGACTCGAGTGGTTGTACCACAATGCCCAAGTTGAAGGATTCGGCGGTTTCGGCATCGAGGTCGGGGTTGCCGCCGGTGAAGTTCTCAACTTGGTTGGTGGGACAGGGATCGATGCCGATCGCCGCGCAACGGAACACGTCCGTCGTGTCGTTGAAGGACTGGGACCTCGACTGATACAGCTCCGTGAGATTCGGTGCCTTGAAACCCTCGCCCCAGGACGCGCGTAGGACAAGCATTTGGAACGGGCTGTACCGCACTGCTACTTGCGGCGAAAACGCATCCCCGAAATCGTCGTAGGAGTCGAAGCGACCTGCAACGCTGGCCTCGAGGTTGTCAAGCACGGGGATGGACACCTCGCCGAAGATCGCGCTACGACTGCGGTCGCCACCGGAGCTATTGCCAGCAGAACCTAGGATGTTGCCAGCTTCGCGGTAGCTGTCGTAGTCGTCCATGTATTCTTCGGATGCGGTCTCCGCGCCGGCGGCCCAACCAATGGGGCCAGCCGGGAGGTTCCACGCAAACCCGTCGAACGTTACGCCTGCTGACGTGTAGTCCGTGAGGATGTCACGGAACAGCGTCGCACCCATCCGTCCCACAGCCGCGAGATTGACCGGGTCACGCGAGAACGGATTGGTGAGATCGTAGTTCCCGGCTTCGACCTCGAGCTCCACTTGACTCTGCAAGATGTACGTCTCGCCCTCCTCCGCGCCTTCGTAGCGGTAGAAGCGGGCATAGGCTTCATAGTTGATTGGATTGGCAAACTCGAAGGAACCTCGGCCGCCGACAGCGGTATCGAACTCGTAGCGCACCGTGTCGTCATCCCGAGGACCGTGTGCAACAAAGCGGTGGAACACCGAGAAGTCGAGCGGAACCCCATTGGCATCCTTGGGATAGGATGCGAGGCTCGTGTCGAATGGGTTATGTGGGCTGTCATGCGGCACACTGAAGAAGCCAACGGCGGGCGCATATCGACCAAAGCTCGAGATGCGTGAATAACGGTTGTCCATGAACAGCTCGTGCCCCGGGGTCCACTCGTAGCTGCCCGTGAGGAACGTGCTGATGCGGTCCAAGCCCCCCGTCTGCGCGGAAATGTCGGCATAGCCGAACCCACACGCCGTGCCGGGAATGCCAAATGGATCCTCAACGATGCCGGCATAGACATCCATGGGGCAGTCACCGATTGCTTCCGCAGCCGCAAACCAAGGATGGAACGCTGTGTTACCCCCCGCCGACACGCCGGTGGTGTCCACGCCAAGGTTCGGTCGTGTTCCGTCGCCTGGATCGCGAACATCCACCTTGCTGTAATCGCGGTCCCCGTCAAAGATCGGATTGCGCGTGAACCACTCGGCGGTAAAGAGCAGGTTGCCCTTTTCGCCCGCACTGCCCCAACTGAAGCTGAGGTTGTCCTCCTCCGCTCCGGCGCGCTGTGGATTGGCGGCACCGAACTTCATTTCGACACCTTCGTAGTCATCTCGCAGGATGACGTTCACCACCCCGCCCAGGGCATCGGTTCCGTAAATGGCCGAGGCGCTGTCGGTCAGAATCTCAATGCGCTCGATGGCAGACAGCGGTATGGAGTTGAGATCGACCGACGCCGATCCTGTGAAGGGGTTGCCAGGGACGCGACGACCGTTCACAAGCACCGCCGTGCGGTCGGGACCGAGCCCTCTAAGGTCGATCAGCGCGATCTGGCCGAACGATGTGCCCGACCGCTCACGGAACGAGCCGAAACTGTTGTAGGTAGTGCTGCGCAGCACATCGGCTACGCTCTCGAGCCCCGTCATCTCGATTTCAGCACGCTCAATCACGGTAACGGGGCTTGGAGAATCGTCAACCGCTCGTCGAATCCTCGACCCGGTGACGATCATCTCCTCCACCTCTTCGGAGGCCCCGGGCGCGTCTTCCTGCGCCTGCACGGGAACGGCCGCGAGGGCCGCGGCTGTGATTGCGCCTACGGCGCTGGCCAATGGCGTCTTCTTGAACATGGGTGTCTCTCCCCGCACGAATTCAGATTCGCTTAAGGCGCGCAGCACCGTCCAAGACGCACTCCCACGCCCATTACAAAATGTAACGAGCCTTTGCGCCGGTGGCAAGCGAAATCGGAGCGGTCGTTGCTGATTGGGAAGCCCTGCGTAGGCCCCCCGTGTGGGCACCCCTCGCGGCCCTTGCACGCCAAACAATCCGCCTTTCGGGCGCAATACTCTCCCTTCAGAGAGGTGTCGCGCCCTTCAGGGGCACATGGCGCCTCCCAAGCGTGGAGACGGCGACCTTGCCGAAGGCTTCAACCTAGAAATCCACGCCCACGTTCAAGAACACATACCGCCCCAAGGCGTCGAAGAACGCCGGGAAGGTGTTGCCGTTGCCCGGGGCCGTGCCCGCATCCGAGCTCACTTGCGGGTCCGCGTCGAAGAGGTTCGTGATGCCGAGCGTGGCGGAGTAGTTGCCAATCGGGGTCCATTCCAAGGTCAAGTCCCAATACGTCTCGGCATCGAAGTCGATGTTGTTGGAGTTGAGGTCGTCCGTTGCGCCGAGATACCGCAGCCCCAGCGCAATCCTGAGGTCGTACTCCGTGAGCAGCGTCGCCTTGTAGTTGCCGCTCCACTCCGGCTGCGGGTTCTTGCCGCACGCCGCGCCCCAGACGCCAGCGCACTCCAAGGCACTCTCGCCCGGCAACTCGATGAGGTCAGACGTCATCAGGAACGTCGTCACGCCTTCGAGCGACAAGGGCCCAAACGGCGTGTCGAAGCCGTAATCGAAGATGATGTCCACGCCCTGCACGTCCTCTTGGCTGAGGTTCGTCGTCTGCGCCGAGATGTAGCCGCCGGTCAGCCACAGCGAGCCGTTCACAGGATGGCGGTTGATGAGGTTGCAGAACGCGCCGATGCCCGTCTCCAGGCACTTCTCCAGCGCCGTCGCGGCCGGAATGCTGCCGATGCCTTCCTCCACCTGAATGTCGAAGTAGTCCACCGTGAGCACCAGTTCCGGCAGGAACCAGGGCGTGATCACCGCGCCGATGGTCGTGGACTCGGCTTCCTCCGGCGCCACCTGCGGGTTGCCGCCTTGCAGGATGTTGTACTGGTCGGCGGGCGACTTGAGGTCGGTGCCGTAAAGGTTGGCCGCGAGGCCCGTGTTGGCGCATTGCGCTTGGGTTGCGCTCATGGAAAGCCCGCACGGGTCGTCCGCAAGGTCCACAAGGTTGAAGCCCGTGGCGCGGAAGAGTTCCCAGAGGCTCGCGTGCCGCACAGCGCTCTGGAACGACGCCCGCAATGCGACAGCTTCCGTCGCTTGCCAGAACGCGCCGACCTTGTAGGTGTTGGTCTCGGCGCCCGTGGCGTAGTCGGCGAAGCGGTAGCCCACATCCGCGCTCAGCGTGTTCAAGAGCGGCACGCCAAGCTCGACGAAGTACTCGCTCACGTCGTAGCCGCCGGAGAGCGGCAGGGTTGCGCCGCCCGAGCCCGAACGGTCGCCGGTGCGGCTCGGCCGGTCTGGACGGAAACTGGTGCTCACGTCGCGCATCTCAAGGCCGAGTGCGGCCGAGATGGCGCTCGGTGCACCCGGAATGACGATGCCCGACTGGCCGGACACCACGGCCTGGAGAATCTCCTGCTCGCCGGTGCCGTTCACGAAGGTGGAGTTGGCGATGTATTGCTGCAGCGCGGCGCCGCCGTCGATCACACCCTGAATGCCGGCGTCGCCCGGCATCCCGCCTTGGAACAGGTTGTAGGGGATACACGAGCCGTCGGCTCCGTTCAGAACGGAAACGCAGGTGGGCACGCCGCCGACGTTGATCACGTCGATGGCGCGGGTGATGGCAACCACCGAGAGGTCGTTGCGGTATTCGCTCGAATACTCCACCTCCGAGAGCTGATAGGAGATGTCGTAGCTCCACGTTGGCGAGAGATCGCCGCGCAGGCCATACACCTGCACCACGTTGTCGTAGCCGGTGATGTTCTGGCGCGGGCCGCCTTCGACGTTGCGCTTGAGGGAGTAGAGCGGCGCCCGGTAGTCGATGATCTCTTCCGCGCCGACGGCGATGTCGAGCGAGGAGATGTACGCGAGCGCCTCGGCGGCAGAATCGAAGTTGGGTGCGTGGTCGCCGCCCATGCCTTCCCAGTCACCGCACACAGTGTCGTATTGCTGCTTCGAGAGCAGCGGGTTGTAGCAGGGGATGGACGTGATGTTGCCGAACGTGCCGGAATAGGCGATCTGCGCGTTGGACTCCGACGACATCGAGCGGATGTTGGCGTAAGCCTCCGCATACTCGCTGATCTCGAACTTGCCGAAGAAGCCGACGTTCAGGCGCTCGTCCGGGCGCTGGAAGAAGTTGGTGGGGTTGTAGTTGAAGGTCTGCCCGGCGCGGGGAACGAACTCGTTGCCCTCAACCTTGAGATCAAGCCGGGTGATGTCTGGGTCCTTGTTGACGAAGCCGGCGGCGCCGTAGCGGCCAAAGTCTGCCCAGCGACCCGGCGGGATGGTGGATGAGCCACCGCACGCGCTCTTGCCGCGGGTGAGGGCGCAGGCGGAAACGTCGTAGTCCCCTTGCAGGATGGGGCTCGTGTCCGTGCGCTCCATGAAGCCGGTGATGTGCCCCCGGTCCTCGAACACGGAGCCACCGAAGGCGATGGCCACCTTGTTGGTCTCGCCGGTGGTCACGTCCCCCGGCGCCTGGGCATAGCCGAAGCTCTGCACCAGGTCGCGGAACTCGTCGTTGTCGTTGGTGTGCTGATAGAAGCTGTGCGTGACGCTGGCGCGGAAGCCCTCGAACTCGTCGTCAAGGATGAAGTTGACGACCCCGGCCACGGCATCGGAGCCATACACGGAGGATGCGCCGCCGGTGAGCACTTCCACCCGCTCAAGCAGCAGCGACGGGATGGAATTGAGGTCGGCGCAGTTGCCGCCCCCGGTGGTGCCCGGCGCCAACCGCTGCCCGTTCAACAAGACGAGGGTGCGGGCGCAGCCAAGGTTGCGCAGATTCACCGTGGCGGTGCCGCTCGCGCCATTCGAGGCGGTGATGGCCTGGCCCGGAGAAACTTGGGGCAGGTCGTTCAGATAGTCCTCAACGCGGGTGATGCCGCGATCGGCGATGTCGTCGCTGTCGACCGTGGTGATCTGCGACGAACTGAAGACGTTGCGGTCGCGGATGCGGGTGCCAGTGACGATCAACTCCTCAACCTCCGAAGCCCCCTCCGCCGCCAAATCCTGTGCGACCGACGGCAACGAAACCAAGCAAGCCGCTGCCACGGGCAGGACAAAGGCAGAGCGACAAATGCGTAAGAAAGCTGCAAGGCGCATTGGCGTACCCCTCGTTGGGAATCTGGTGTGATTTGGACATGGCCCCGACAAGGGGCGGCGCATCTTAAGCGCGGGTCGGCCTAGGCGCAAACACGCCTAGCAGGGGAAGCATCCTCGGTGGGGAAGGAGAAGAGTCGTTGCGCTCGTGTCAGTGGCCTCTTGGTTCTCGACGCGAACGACGAGGCGCACTCGGGTGGGTGCGTCAATGGCCCATTTTTGCAAGCACTGGCGCCAGAAAGCGGCCCGTGTGGGAGGTTTCGTCTGCGGCGATGTCCTCCGGCGTGCCCACCGCGACGATCTCGCCGCCTCCGGCACCGCCTTCCGGGCCTAGGTCGATGATCCAGTCGGCGGTTTTCACGACGTCGAGGTTGTGTTCGATCACTACCACCGTGTTGCCTTGGTCGCGCAAACGGTGGAGCACGCGCAGGAGCTGCTGGATGTCCTGGAAGTGCAGGCCTGTGGTGGGTTCGTCGAGGATGTAGAGGGTCTTGCCGGTGTCTCGCTTGGAGAGCTCGCGAGAGAGCTTCACCCGCTGCGCCTCGCCGCCCGAGAGCGTGGTGGCGCTCTGGCCCAGGCGAACATACGAAAGCCCCACGTCCACCAAGGTTTGCAGCTTGCGCTTCAGCATCGGCACGGCGTCGAAGAACTCGTGGGCTTCCTCGATGGTCATGTCGAGCACTTCGTGGATGTTCTTGCCCTTGTAGCGCACCTCCAGCGTCTCACGGTTGTAGCGCTTGCCCCGGCAGACATCGCACGGCACGTAGATGTCCGGCAGGAAGTGCATCTCCACCTTGATGACGCCGTCGCCCTGACACGCTTCGCAGCGCCCGCCGCGCACGTTGAAGCTGAAGCGACCGGGCTTGTAGCCACGTGCCCGGCTTTCCTGCGTTTGCGCGAACAGTTCGCGGATGGGGGTGAAGAGGCCCGTGTACGTTGCCGGGTTCGAGCGGGGGGTGCGCCCGATGGGGCTCTGGTCGATGTCCACCACCTTGTCGAGTTGATCGAGCCCTTCCACATCTTCGTGCGCCTGCGGCGTGAGCGTGATGGCACCGTTAAGCATTCGCGCTGCCAGCGGATAGAGCGTGTGGTTGATGAGGGTGGACTTGCCGGAGCCGGACACGCCGGTGACGCAGGTCATGAGACCCAAGGGGATGTCGGCGGTGATGCCCTTGAGGTTGTTGCCTTGCGCCTTGACGAGGCGCACCACCTTGTCGGCGTTTACCTGGCGGCGGGTCTGGGGGATGCGGATGGCCTTGCGGCCAGCGAGGAAGTCTCCCGTGACCGATGCGTCGTTGGCGACGATATCGGCAAGGTTGCCGGAGGCGACGATTTCGCCGCCGTGGACGCCGGCGCCGGGGCCGATGTCGAGAATGTGATCGGCGGTGCGGATGGCCTCTTCGTCATGCTCCACCACCAGCACGGTGTTGCCGAGGTCCCGAAGGTGCGTGAGCGTGCGCAGGAGGCGTTCGTTGTCGCGCTGGTGCAGGCCGATGGACGGCTCGTCCAGGATGTACATGACACCGACCAGGCCAGCGCCGATCTGGCTTGCGAGGCGGATGCGCTGCGCTTCGCCGCCGGACAGGGTCTCGGCGCTGCGGTCGAGGGTGAGGTAGTTCAGCCCCACGTCCACGAGGAAGCGCAGGCGGGCCTGAATTTCCTTGAGGATTTTCTCGGCGATGGCACCGCGACGACCGCTGAGCTCAAGCCCAAGGAAGTAATCGAGCGCTGCCTCCACCGAGCTCGTGTTGATCTCCGGCAGGGTGGTCTCGTCGATGAAGACGTGCCGGGCGTCTTGCTTGAGCCGCGTGCCGGCGCACGCCGGACAGGCGCGCACCGTCAGGTACTTCTGCAAATGCTCCCGCACGCCGCTCGAACTCGTTTCGCGAAAGCGCCGTTCCATGTTGGGGATGACGCCCTCGAAATGGTGGCGGCGTGTGATGCGGTCGCCGCGGTCGTTGACATAGCTGAAGTCGATCCGTTCGCCCTTGGAGCCGAACAGCACCGCGTCGCGCTGCTTCTTCGTCAGCTTGCCGAAGGGCTTTTCGACATCGAAGCCGTAGTGCCGAGCAAGGGACGTGAGCAGGTGGAAGTAATAGACGTTGCGGCGGTCCCAGCCGCGCACCGCGCCCTCGGCGAGCGTCAATGTGGGGTCGGTCACGACGAGGTCGGGGTCGAAGAACTGCTTGACGCCGAGGCCATCGCAGTCGGGGCAGGCGCCGGCGGGGTTGTTGAAGGAGAACATGCGCGGCTCGAGCTCGCTGATGCTGTAGCCGCAGGTCGGGCAGGCGAAGCGGGCGCTGAAAACGAGATCGCCTGCTTCCTCGTCGTCCACCAGGCTCACTACCGCCACGTCTTCGCCGAGGTTGAGCGCGGTCTCGAACGACTCCGCGAGACGCTGCTGGACATCGGGGCGCACCCGCAGGCGGTCCACCACCGCCTCGATGGTGTGCTTCTTGTTCTTGTCGAGGGCAGGAGGATGGTCAAGACCGGTGACGATGCCGTCGATTCGGGCGCGGATAAAGCCGTCTGCCACGAGCTCGGAAAAGACGAGCTGGTGCTCGCCCTTGCGCTCCTGGATCACGGGCGCCAGCACCATGATGCGGGAGCCTTCCGGCAGCGCGAGCGCTTGATCCACCATCTCGCTGACGGTCTGCGCTGCGAGCGGAAGGCCGTGTTCGGGGCAGCGCGGCTCGCCCACTCGGGCGTAGAGCAGGCGCAGGTAGTCGTGAATCTCGGTAATGGTGCCGACGGTGGAACGCGGGTTGTGGGAGGTGGACTTCTGCTCGATGGAGATGGCCGGAGACAGTCCCTCGATGTGATCGACGTCCGGCTTCTCCATCATCGACAGGAACTGCCGGGCGTACGCGGAAAGCGATTCGACGTAGCGCCGCTGACCTTCGGCATAGAGGGTGTCGAAGGCGAGGGAGGACTTGCCGGAACCGGAAAGACCCGTCACCACCACGAGGCGATCGCGGGGGATGTCGACGTCGATGTTCTTGAGGTTGTGCGTACGGGCACCGCGCACTGAGATGGCGGCTGTGCCGGGCGAATCGGCTAGCGGCGGCTCTGTTGCCGGGCTTCCATTGGCCGCTGCATCGACGGAATCCTTCCGTGCTGGCGCGGGAGAGTTGCCCGCGGCGAGTTTCCCGACCCTTTCAACAACCGCCATCGATTCTCATGTGCCGCGAAAAACGCCTTGCTGAGGCTTCGCGGACGGCCCGCTCCTCGCCGATTGCCAAACAGTCAAAACTACGCCGATGGCGCGGCAACGGCAACTGCGATTTTCGGCAAACGCCGTGAAACCGGCACGGGCGGGGTGACACGGGAGGAACATGGATGGGCCGTAGGGGACGGGCCTGTCCCGTCCCGTGCCCAATTCGTTGAAATGTCGAGCACGGGAGGGGACAAGCCGCCCTACGGAAAATACGCCCAACATCAGTTGATTGCATGATTTTCTCAATGCAAGGGGAACATCCTGCCTTCCGTTTAGGCACGTTCTTGGTGGAGAGGCTGCTAGACTGTTGGTAGTCGAAAATCATGGAACGAAAACGATGGCCCGAGGCATCAACAAGGTCATTCTCATTGGCAATCTCGGGCGCGATCCCGAGACTCGCTACACCCAATCCCAAACACCGGTCACGACGCTCAGCGTCGCAACGAGCGAAAGCTGGACGGACCGCAACACCAACGAGCGTCAGGAACGCACGGAATGGCACCGAGTCGTTTGCTGGCGTCGCCTGGCGGAAATCGCCGGCGAATACCTCCGCAAGGGCTCGAAGGTGTACATCGAAGGCAGTCTGCAAACGCGCTCTTGGGAAGGTCAGGACGGCCAGACCCGATACACGACGGAAATCGTCGCACGCGACATGCAGATGCTCGACAGCCGCGGCGCGATGGCTGGCGGTGGCGGCATGGAAGACGGCTACCGAGCGCCGCCGTCGAGTGCAAACCGCCCGCCAGCGCGACCGGCCCCCGCTCCCGCGCCAGCGCCAGCGGACGACCTCGACGATCTCGAGGACGACATTCCGTTCTAGGAGTAGTGAGCGGATGCGAACCCGAAGCCCAGCAGTTCGCGGAGCGAACTGCCGACGCGCCCGCTAGGGCGCGCTAGCAGCCTGCGGGACTTCGGACGCACGACCGCACATGACGGAACGGCAGGAAATCCCGTTGTTTCCGCTCGGCGCCGTGCTGTTCAACGGCGGCCGGCTGCCGCTCAAGATCTTCGAGCCGCGCTATCTCGACCTCGTCAGCCGCTGCATGAAGGACGGCAGCGGCTTCGGCGTCGTGCTCATTCGCCAAGGCAGCGACGTCCACAAGGCAGACCAAGCCGTGCCGACCATCTTCAACATCGGCACGCTGGCGAAGATCGTGGACTTCGATCCCCTCGCTGGCGGACGGCTCGGCATCGTCTGCGCCGGCGAGGGAAAGTTCCGCATCCACCGTTCCTGGATGGCGGACAACCACCTGACCATGGCGGAGGTGGAGTTCCTGCCTGAGGAGACGGCGAGTCCGGTGGGTGAGGAGTTCGCTCCGCTCGTGGATGCCTTGAAGGAGATCGCTAAGCATCCGATGGTGGAAAAGCTCGGCATCGTCGTGGACTACGACGACGCTCGGTCGGTGGGCTGGCGACTGGCCGAACTCCTGCCGGTGTCGCCGGAGATCAAACAAGGCCTGCTGCAGATGCACATGCCGAGGGAGCGCCTCGCCGAGATTCGCCGCTTGCTGGGCAATCTCGGCAAGTCCGGCTAGGGCCGGGCGCACGCGGCAACGCGCCATTCCACGTCGCAATGCAGGCGATTCTCGGCGGCACCTTCGATCCCGTGCATCGCGGCCACCTGCACATCGCCCAGGCTGGGCGCGATCTGCTCGATGCGGAGTCGGTCACCCTCATGCTGTCGGCACGACCTTGGCATCGTGACACTCCAGAGGCACCGGCGGAGCACCGCTGGAACATGCTGTGCCTTGCGGCGCAGTCGGCGCCGGGCCTGGTTGCGTCCGACATCGAGGCTGAGCGGCCTGGGCCGTCGTACACGGCGGACACCCTGCGGGAACTGCGCCGCCGCGTTGGCTGCATGGAACCGTTGGTGTGGCTCATCGGCGAGGACGCAGTGACGCTGCTGTCGTCATGGCGGGATCACGAAGCGTTGCCTGGGCTTTGTCATTTGTTGGTGTTCGCGCGAGAGGGCAGGCCGCACCGCGTCCCCGACGGGTTTCGGCTTGCAGAACGCCCGCAGGAACTGTCGGAGCTGCCGGCCGGCAGCGTGCATTTTGCCGGCACGCCGCCGATGGCCGTGTCGAGCACCGAAGTGCGCCGCGCCATCGCGACGGAAAACGACGCTAGCGCATTGCTACCCGCCGCCGTGTGGGCATATATTAGGCGGCATGGACTCTACGCAGGCGTCGGCAGAGCTTAGAGAACTGGTGCTGGACGCCGCTCACGACCTCAAGGCGGTGGATGTCGTCGCCTTGGAAGTGTCCGACATGACGGACATCACCGACACGATGATCGTCGCCGGCGGCACCTCCGATCGCCACGTCAAGGCGATCGTCGACAACGTGCTCGCCGTGCTCAAGGGTGCCGGCAAGGAAGTGCTTGGTGTCGAAGGCCGCGATGTCGGTGGGTGGGTGCTGCTCGACCTTGGCGATGTCGTGCTGCATGTCATGCGCGCCGAAGCCCGCAGCTTCTACGATCTAGAACGGCTCTGGGAGAACCTCGACGCAACGATGGACGCTCCGGCCACAACCGCAAGCAACGATGGACGTGAAACCGCCTAGCAGCCATCGCACTTCGCCGCTACGCGGCAAAGTCCGACAGGCTGCTAGCCCGCATTTCTCACCTGGCCACGCGGCTCGCCGGGCGCCTTGGCGATGAGGGCGCGGCTGGTGGCGGTTGGCAAGGCACCGGCCTGGGTGGACGAGGGATTCTCGGAGTATGCGTCCCGGCTGCCGAGGGATTGCTCCATGGAACTCAAGGTGGTGGCACCAGGGCGCAATCAGTCGGATGAACAGCGTCTGCTCGCGGAAGTGCGACGAGACGAAACGGCCATCGTCTTCGACGCGCGCGGCAAGAGCCTCACGAGCGCAGAGCTCGCCGAAGCGCTTGCCGACTGGCGCATGGCCGGCCGCAACCTCGCGCTGCTGGTGGGCGGCGCGGAGGGCTTCGGGGCCGAGGCGTGGCGACGCGCGCATCAGGTCATTTCCCTTTCCCACCTGACATTCCCGCACCAGTTGACGCGCGTGATCGTCGCCGAGCAGTTCTACCGCGCCTGGACGATCCTCGCCGGGCATCCCTACCATCGCGCCTCGCGGGCCAGAGGCCATGCAGATGGCCGTTAACTGGCTGCGCCGGAAACGGGGGCTCGGCCGAAATGGCGGGCTCCGCGGCGTTTCGGCAGCGCCGGCTCCCGCAAGGGAGTTGCACGACCGCAACAAGGAACAGCACACGTTTAATGCGCGTGCCGCCATCAGCATGGTGCTGGTGGCCGCTGCCTTCTTGGTGCTGTTCGGACGCATGGTGCAGCTTCAGGTGTTCGAGGCCGACGCCTATCGCGCCCGCTCGGACAACAACCGGGTGCAGACAGTGGCCGTGGCACCCAGGCGCGGCCTTATTTATGACCGCAATGGCCAACTGCTGGCCGGCAACCGCACGATCCACTCGATTGCGGTGGTCACGGAACTCGCCCGCAACATCGATGCCCTGCTCGAGGAGGTGGGTGCGCTGGTGCCGCTCGGGGAGGCGGACGTCGCCGGCTTCCACAAGCGCCTGAAGGCCAAACGACGGCCGCTCGAACCCATCCCACTCAAGCTCAACATCAACGAACAAGAGCGCGCCACCGTCCGCGTGAACGAGTTTCGCCTGCCAGGCGTCCAAGTGCGCGCCGACATCGTGCGGCACTACCCGGAACCGTTACAGATGACCCATGCCATCGGCTCGGTGCGGCGCATCGACGAGACCGATCTTGAGCGGCTCGACGAGGCCCGCTATGCGGCCACCGCCTTCATCGGCCGCCACGGCGTGGAACAGTTCTACGAGGATTCGCTGCACGGCGAACCGGGCCATCGTCGCATCGAAACCGACGCCCGGGGGCGGCAGGTGCGGACACTGTTCGAGCAACCGGCCCGCGCCGGAGCGGACATTACGCTGCACCTCGACGCGAGCCTGCAACGCGCCGCCGCGGACGCGCTCGGCGACCGCCGAGGTGCAGTGGTGGCCATCGAACCGCGCACGGGGGGCATCCTCGCGCTCCTCAGCCAGCCCGGCTACGACGCCAATCTCTTCGTCACCGGCATCAGCGCGGCGCAGTATCACGAACTCAAGGCATCGCGGGAGACGCCGCTGTTCAACCGTGCCACGCGCGGTCTCTACGCGCCCGGTTCCACCTTCAAGCCGGTCATGGGCCTCGCCGGCGTCAGCCACGGCGTCACCACTTGGGAAGACACCGTCAACGACCGCGGCTCGTTCCGCATCAATGGCGAAGGCCGCGTCTACCGCGACTGGAGCTGGCAACCCGGCAACTCCGGCGGCCAGGGCATCGTCAACCTGCACCGTGCCATCTATCGCTCGTCCAACGTGTACTTCTACAGCTTGGGTTCCGAGCTCAACATCGATGACCTGGCGAGCTTCGCGGGGCAGTTCGGCTACGGTCGGAACACAACAGTCGATATCGCCTTTGCCCAGGCCGGCGTGCTGCCGAGTCGGGACTGGAAGCGCGGCGCGTTGAACGAGGCGTGGTATCCCGGAGACACGGTGAATCTGGCCATCGGCCAAGGGTTCCTGCTGGCAACGCCGCTGCAACTGGCCGCTGTCACCGCCACCATCGCCAATCGCGGCCACCCCGTGCGTCCGCGCCTGCTGCTGTCGAGCGACGGCGAGGTGCGCGAAAACGATCCGCCGCCGCCCCTGCCAGCCGTGGCCGGGCCGACGCCAGAAGACTGGGAGCGCATGGTGGATGCCATGGAGGCGGTGGTGCACCGCGGCAACAAGGGCTACCAGCAGAACGGCACGGCGTGGTTCTACATCGGACAAGACGACATTCCCTATCGCATGGCGGGCAAGTCGGGCACCGCCCAAGTGGTGGGGATTCCGCAAGGTGAGGAATACGACGAGGAGGCGCTCGACGAATTCGAGCGCAAGCACGCGTGGTTCATCGCCTTCGCCCCGGCAGACGATCCCCGCATCGCCCTCAGCGTGCTGGTGGAGAACGGCGGTGGCGGCAGTTCCGTAGCGGCGCCGGTGGCGCGCGCCGTGCTCGACTCCTATCTGCTCGATGAAGCCGGCGACCTCAAGGAGTTGCCGCCGCATTGGCTCGCGGCCGGTGCGGCAACGGGATCTGCCGGCGCCGGCGGCCGGCAGCCGAGACGGTCAGTAACCCTCAAGCAACGGCCAACGTCCGAAGGCCAGCAGTTCGCGCAGCGAATTGCCGACGCGCCGGTTACGGCGCGCTAGCGGCCCACACAATGAGCGACTTCAGTCGCACCGCCAGCGTCGATGCGACAGCGTCAACCAGGCGCAAACGCCGGCGCATTCGCACAGACGGCTGGCTGCTGGCGGGGCTGGCCCTGGTGTCGTGCTTCGGCTTGGTGGTCATGTACAGCGCCAGCGGTCGCGACATGGGCGCCGTGGTCGATCAGGCGACGAAACTGGGCCTTGGCTTTCTGGCCCTGATTGTGCTGGCGCACCTGCAACCGGAGCTGTTCCGACGCTGGACGCCAGCGGTGTATGGCGCGAGCGTCCTTCTGCTGGTCTGGGTGCTGTTCGACGGCGCCACCGTGAAGGGTTCGCAGCGCTGGATCGACTGGCCTGGGCTGCCCCGATTCCAGCCTTCCGAGGCAATGAAGGTGGCGGTGCCGCTTGGGCTCGCCTGGCTCATCGGTCGCCACACGCTGCCGCCCCGCTTCCGGGATGTGGCGGTGGCACTGCCGATCATCGGCGTGCCGGCGCTCTTGGTCGCGCTGCAGCCCGATCTCGGCACCGCAGTCGTGATCGCGGCTGGCGGCCTTGGCGTGATTTTCCTGGCGGGAGTGCGCTGGCGCTGGATCGCGGCGGCCGTCCCCGCGGCGCTCGCCGCGCTGCCGGGGCTGTGGTTCGTGATGACGGACTACCAGCGCGGCCGAGTGCTCACCTTGTTCGATCCGGAGCGCGATCCCCAAGGCGCCGGCTGGAACATCATCCAGTCGAAAACCGCCATCGGCTCGGGTGGATTCTTCGGCAAGGGGCTCGGCAACGGCACGCAGAGCCAGCTCGACTTCCTGCCGGAACGCGAAACCGATTTCATCATCGCAGTGATCGGCGAGGAACTCGGGCTTTTGGGCGTTTTGGTGATGGTGCTGCTGTACCTGCTTGTGGTGGCGCGCTGCCTCTACATGGCGACCGAAGCGCGCGACAACTTCGGGCGCCTGTTCATCGGCGGCTTCACCATCGTGTTCGCGCTTTCGGCCTTTGTTAACATCGCGATGGTGTCGGGGCTCCTGCCCGTTGTGGGGCTGCCGCTGCCGCTTGTGAGCATGGGAGGCACGTCCACGCTGGTGGTGTTGGGCGCATTTGGCGTGGTGATGGCAATCCACGGCGCCGGGCAGCAGGCGAGGGTCCGGCCACGGGGCTGAATGCCGGCGAACCGGGTATGAAGACAGGACCTTCGATGACAAGTCGTAGCCAGATTGCACCCGTGACCGACCCTACGCACCACTCCCCTCAAATGCTCGTCCGACTCCCCTCCGGTTCCTCCCGTGCAAGGAACCTGCTAACGGGCGCGTTGGCAGTTCGCTGCGCGAACCGCTGGCCGCGACGAATGGCGATGCTCGCGACCGCGTTTGGCCTTCTCTGGCAGGGGGCGGCTCTCGCGGAAGGCTATGTCGAACGCGAAGACGTTCGCGCCTATCTCGACTCCGTCGCCTCGCGATACGGCTTCGATCGCGACTGGCTCACGTCTGTCATTGCCGACGCATCCCATCAAGAGAGCATCATCGCGGCGATTTCGCGCCCTGCCGAACGAGCGCTCGCATGGCACGAATACCGCAACATCTTCATCACCGAACGCCGCATCGCCGGAGGAGTGCAGTTCTGGAATGGCAACCAAGCCGCTCTGGACGCCGCGGCCGCGCGCTACAACGTACCGCCGCACATCGTCGTCGCCATCATCGGTGTCGAGACCAACTACGGCGGCAACACCGGCAGCTATCGGGTGCTCGACGCGCTGACGACCCTCGGCTTCGACTATCCGCGTCGCGCCGAATTCTTCCGCGGGCAACTGACGGAGTTCCTGCTCTTGGTGCGGGAAGAGGGCATGGACGCGGGCGCCCTCAAGGGTTCCTATGCCGGCGCGATGGGGCTCGGACAGTTCATCCCGTCGAGCTACCGTACCTTTGCGGTGGATTTCGACGACGACGGCATTCGCGACATCTGGAACAACCGCACCGATGCCATCGGCAGCGTGGCCAATTACTTCGCCGAGCACCGCTGGAAGGGTGCGCCGGTGATCGCCTTCAAGGTGGATTCGCCCCCTGCCAATGCCAGCGAACTGGTCGATTCCGACCTCAAGCCCACCCGCACGGCCGGGGATCTGCGCGCCCTTGGCATCGCCGTGCCGGCCGAGGTGAGCGACGACGAACCGGCGAGCCTGCACCGCTTTGAGGCGGCTGACGGTGTGCAGTACTGGGTGGGCCTTGGCGACTTCTACGTCATCACGCGCTACAACCACAGCCGCATGTATGCCCTCGCCGTGTTCGAGCTGGCCGAAGCCATCCGCGAACGGCGCGAGAGTACGGGGGCCGGCACGTGACTGAGCCCTCAGCACTGGCAAGCAGAAGTTCCGCGCCAGCGGAACTTCCAACGCGCCCGCAAGGGCGCGCGAGCGCGAGGGGCCTCCCCTCGCATGAGGATCCCGTTGCCGGCGCGCTTGCGGCGCGATGGAGGGCGGGACTCGGCGCGGATGCCTTCGGACTTCGACTGCGGCGCGGAGCTTGGCTCCTTCTCCCGCCGCTGCTCGCGGCATGTGTGAGCCAAGTGCCGGTGACACGGCCCGATGCAGAGCAGACCCTGCCGCCGTCGCAACTGCCGGACGGCGCACCTGCCGCGCCGCCGCCGGGGCTCGAACTGCAGCCGAATCCAACCGTCACCCACGAAACGCCGCTGCCGTCCAAGAGCCGTCCCTATGAGGTGTTCGGCGAACGCTACGAGGTGCTCGAAAGCGCCGACGGCTATGTCGAGGAGGGCTTGGCTTCCTGGTACGGCACCCGCTTCGATGGCCTCGCCACCGCCACGGGCGAGACGTACGATGTCTACGAACTCAGCGCCGCGCATCGTTCGTTGCCGCTGCCCTGCTGGGCTCGGGTGACGAACCTCGCGAACGGTAAGTCCACCATCGTCCGGGTCAACGACCGCGGCCCCTTTCACGAGGACCGCATCATCGACTTGTCGTACGCCGCCGCGGTGAAGCTCGGCTTCGCCGACGCCGGCACAGCCAGGGTTCGGGTCGAGACCGTGACGCCGGCAGATTTCCTGCCGCGTCCGCCACCGCGCTACTTCGTCGAGGCCGGACCTTTTGTGGACTTCGACAGCGCCGCTGGCAGCGCCGACGCAATCGCGGCCATTGCCGAGACGAATGCGATGGTGGCGCGGGCGCGCAACGCCTTCATGGTGCGAATCGGGCCGCTGCCGGATCGATCCGAGGCGGAAAGACTCAAGATGGTGGTCGCGTTCGGGCGCGAATGGTCGCCAGTAGTGATCGAGCAGTGAACCGTTAGGAGGTTGTCGTCCATGCCGAATTCGGCACCCAAGCATTCGATCTGGGCGAAGCGCACCCGGGCCCTTCTTTGCGGCTGCGTTTTGGCTGCAACGCTGGTTCCGACTGGCGCTGGCTTTGCCGCATCCGCCGCCATCGTGCCGGCGGCGCCATCGGTTGCTGCCCGCAGCTATGTGATGATGGACGCTGAGACGATGCGCGTGCTGGCCGAGGGCGAGAGCCGGTTGCCGCTGCCACCGGCGAGTCTGACCAAGATCATGACGAGCTATGTAGCCGCGGTGGAACTCGCTGCCGAGCGCATTGCGCTCGACGACGAAGTGCCCGTGAGCGTCAACGCCTGGCGCACCGGCGGCTCACGCATGTTCGTGCGTGAGGGCACCAAGGTTGCGCTCACCGACCTTTTGCGCGGCATCATCATTCAGTCCGGCAACGACGCCAGCGTAGCCGTGGCGGAATACATCGGCGGCGCCGAGAGCTCCTTTGCCGACATGATGAACCAGCACGCGGCAGAGATCGGCATGACGGACTCCACCTTCCGCAATTCCACGGGCCTGCCCGACGACGAGCACCTTTCCTCCGCCTACGACCTTGCGCTGCTCTCCCGCGAACTCATCCGGCGCTATCCCGACCACTATGCGATCTACGCCGAAAAATCCTTTACCTACGCCGACATAGAGCAATCAAACCGGAACCAGTTGTTGTGGCTGGACGATTCCGTGGACGGCGTGAAGACGGGCCTCACCGACGCTGCGGGCTTTTGCCTCGTGGCTTCGGCAGAGCGCGCCGGGATGCGCCTCATCACCGCCGTGATGGGCACCGACAGCGCCGACATCCGCTCGCGGGAGACGCAGAAGCTCCTGTCCTGGGGCTTCCGCTATTTCGAAACGAAGCGAATCTACAGCGCCGATGACGTGCTCGCGACGCCGGAAGTGTGGTACGGCGAAGAGGAGAGCGTTGCACTGGGAGTCGAGGAACTGCACGCCACCTTCCCGCGCGGACGCCAGGAGGAGATGGAAACCGTCATCGACCTGCCGCCGGTGCTCGAAGCACCCATCGAGGTCGGCGCCGAAGTGGGCGAGATGCGGCTGGTGCTCGACGGCGACACGCTAGCCACGGCGCCCCTGTTGGCGCGAGCGGCGGTGCCGGAAGCCGGCTTCTTCTCCCGCGCGTGGGACGGCATCTATCTTTTCTTCCGAGACCTCATTGGCTGAGCGCAGCAGCGTCGGCGGAGGCTAGGTCAAATGGTGACGCAAAGACCCGGCCCCCCTTCGCAGAAGGCCATGCCTTCGCTGCGCGTCCGTGACCTGGGGCTGGGCGACTACGAAGAGGTGTTCCGCGCCATGCGCGAGTTCACCGATGCGCGCGGCGCCGACACCGTGGACGAACTCTGGTTCACCCAACATCCTCCAGTCTTCACCCAAGGCCAAGCGGGCCGAAGCGAGTTCATCCTTGCGCCCGGGGACATTCCCGTGGTGCAAAGCGACCGCGGCGGCCAGGTGACCTACCACGGCCCCGGCCAGATCGTCGGCTACCTGATGCTGGACTTGCGCCGCCTGGGGCTTTCCGTGCGGGAACTGGTGAACGGCATCGAACGCGCAATCGTGGCCCTCTTGGCCGAACATGACATCGAGGCGGTCGGCCGCTCCGACGCCCGCGGCGTCTATGTCGGCAACGACAAGATCGCCGCCTTGGGCCTGCGCATCCGCCACGGCTGCAGCTATCACGGCCTCGCCCTTAACGTCGACATGGACCTCGAGCCCTTCTCCCGCATCAACCCATGTGGCCTGACGGACATCGGCGTGACGATGATGTCCGCCCTAGCCCCCGGCTGCACAGTGGCCACCGTGCAACCCAAACTAACCCGCCACCTCGCAGCGCACTACGGCTTCGAGGCCACCTCTGAACCGTCGACGGCGCAAGTTCCTGATGTCCCGTAGGGGCTGGGCTTGTCCCTGGGCTTGTCCCCGCCCGTCTTCAAAGCATCGACGAACCCGCACGGGGGACAAGCCCGTCCCTACGAAATGATATGTTGTAACATCTCGTCCCTGACATCGGCGGCTTCTTCAATCGGCACCATGACAAGCGTGGCACCAAGACCAAGGCAGGGGTTGCAGCGGTGGGTTTCCGTTGCCGCAGTGGTGCTGTGCATTGGGCACTCGGTTGCGGACACGCACGTAGACGTCGGTAAGGACGAAGAGGAGGTCTGTGCGGTCTGTGCAATCTCCGAACCGGGTCACGTTGCGGAGGTTGCCCTCTTTGACGCGCGACCGTCCGCATGGCGCCGGTGCGGCAACCTGCCGTTGGCTTCGGCCACCGTTTCTGCCCGCCCCTACGAGGTCCCCCACCCCCGCGCCCCACCCATCTCCTGACCGCGACAGTATCGAGTGCGCAACCCTCCCAGGCGTTGCGCCTGTTCGTGTTTTTTGGAGATGCACATGAATCGCATGCAACGAATCTTGCTGGGCGCAGCGGCCTGCCTCGGTGTCGCCGTGACAGGCGCGCAGGAAGCCACGGAACAACCGGAAATCGAGGAAGTCATCGTCACGGCGCACCCGCTCGGAGAAGAAGGACTCGCGCAGGCGAGCGATGTGCTAACGGACGACGAACTCGAACGCAAAATGGTGGACACCATCGGTGCTACCGTCGGCAACGAGCCGGGCATCCACAACAGTGCCTATGGCGTGGGTGCGGGCCGCCCCGTCATTCGCGGCCTCGGCGGGGCGCGCGTGCGCATCATGGAAGAACAGATCGACACGCTAGACGTTTCCGTCAGCAGCGGCGACCACGCGGTCACGGTGGACCCCTTCCTCGCCGAGCGGGTGGAAATCCTGAAGGGTTCGGCAACGTTGCTCTACGGCTCCGGCGCCATCGGCGGCGTGGTCGATGTCCACACCGGCCGTATTCCGAGCGAAGTGCCGGAGCGCATCCACGGCACCCTCGACGTGCGCGGCTCGGACAACGGCAGCGGCAAGAACGGGAGCTTCCGGCTCGACGGCGGCAGCGGCAACGTTGCATGGCACGTTGACGCCTTCTCCCGCGAGTCCGACGACTATGACATTCCCGGCTTCGCCGAGTCCGCGGCCCTGCACGCCGCGGAAGGGCACGACGAGGAAGGGCACGGGCACGAGGAAGAAGGCCACGACGAGGACGAAGACCACCACGACGAGGAGGACCACCACGACGAGGAAGGGCACGAGGAGGAGGAAGAAGCCTTCGGAACCGTGCCCGGCAGCGCCTCCGAGACCCGCGGCGGTTCCGTCGGCTTTTCCTTCGTCGGCGATCGCGGCTTCGGCGGCATCTCCATCAGCGGTCTCGACTCCGAGTACGGCATCCCCGGCCACAGCCATGCCCACCACGAGCACGACGATCACGAAGAAGAGGGGCACCACGACGAGGAAGAGCACCACGACGACGAGGAAGAGCACGCTCACGAAGAGCACGACGACCACGAAGACGAAGACGATCACGGCGAGGAGAGCCCTCCCGTCGTCGTCCTCGAGCAGACACGCATCGATCTGGAAGCTGGTCTTGCGGACCCGTTCGACGGCTTCGAGAGCCTGAGCCTTCGCCTCGGCATCAACGACTACGAACACGTGGAAAACGAGGCCGGCGAGGTCGGAACGGCCTTCTCGAACAGCGCCTGGGAAGGGCGCGCGGAACTGACCCACGAGCCGATGGGCGGCTGGCGTGGCGCCCTCGGCATGCAACTCGGCAACCGCGAGTTCTCCGTCGCCGGCGAAGAGGCCTTCACGCCGCCCGTTGACACCTCATCGAGCGGCTTCTTCTGGGTCGGCGAGCGCTCCGTCGGCGACCTCGGTCTCGAGGCAGGGGTGCGCTACGACCGCGTCGAACACACTCCCGCAAACGGCCAGAGCCGCGACTTCGGCGGACTCAGCGCTTCGATGGGCCTCATCCTGCCGTTCAGCCCGAGCTGGCAGGGCAGCCTGCTGGCCGATTACTCGTCCCGTGCGCCGGTGGGCGAGGAGCTCTTTTCCGATAGCCCGCACCCCGGTACGGGCGTCTACGAGATCGGCGATCCGAACCTCGACACCGAGCAGGCCCGCAATCTGGCCGCGACCCTCACCGGCGGTGGCGACGGCTGGTCCTTGGTCGGAACGACCTACTACACGAGCTTCGCCGGCTTCATCTACCAGGCCGCGACGGACGAGGAGCGGGAAGGCTTCGACGTGCGCCGCTACTCCCAGGACGACGCCACGTTCACCGGCTTCGAGGTGGAAGGCCACGTCACCGTCGCCGAGTGGGGCATCGGAACGCTCGACCTCGGCGCCTTCTACGACATCGTGTCGCCGGAAATCGACGTTTCCGGAAACGACAACCTGCCCCTCATGCCACCCTCCCGCGTCGGCCTCTCCCTAGAGTTCAGGGGCAACCGCCTGCGCGCCAACGTGGACTACATCCGGGCTTCCGAACAGGACGACGTGGCGGAGTTCGAACTGCCAACGGAGTCCTACGACGACCTCCGCGCCCGCATCGCGTGGCGCTTCCGCCCGGGCGAAAGCACGGTCGACCTGTTCCTCGCCGGCCGCAACCTCACCGACGACGAACAGCGCCTGCACACCTCGGTCGTCAAGGACATGGTGCCGCAACCAGGCCGCACGGTAGAAGCGGGATTGCGCATGCGCTTCTAGGCTCACCTCCGGTAAACGGCACGACCGCCCCTCGTTGGGGGGCGGCCATGCCAAGGGAGCTTTGGGCGAGGTGCGTCCCTACCCGCGCCCGTGGCCGTCCACGCCAGCACGTTGGCTTTGACGGCGATACCGTATCCGGTATCGTACACAAATGGTGCGCGCGGCAAAACTACTCGACGCTATGCGGGCCAATCCGCGGGCAGATTGGACGCCAGAGAATGTTCGGACCGTAGCTCGTGCACATGGGTTGACAATGCGCCAACGCGGGACGAGCCATGCCGTCCTGACGAACAAGCTCGGTAGGCACCTGACTGTGCCGATGCACAAGCCCATCAAGCCCGTTTACATCAGGCAACTGGTGGAACTCGTGGAGGAAACTGATGAAGTTTGAGGACTATGCGATCAATGTGAATCCCCTTCCTACCGAGGAAGGCGGTGGCTTCTTGGCGAGCATTCCGGACCTGCCGGGCTGCGTCGCCGACGGTGCGACGATCGATGAAGCGATCTCCGAGGCCCGCGATGCGTTCGCCGCCTGGACGATGGCCGAACGCGAGGACAAGGGCGAGTTGCCGCGGCCGAAGACTTACAGCGGCCAGTTCCTGCAGCGCATCCCGAAGACGCTGCACATGAGACTAGCCCATCGAGCAGCGACCGAGGGCGTCAGTCTGAACCAGCTCGCCGCGACATTCCTCGCCGAAGGGCTGGCGAGCCGATAGCGCTTGAAGCGGTTTCAACCGTAGCGGATCGTCGGTTCTGGCGCCCGCGTCGAACCAGCATAGCCCTGGGTCAATCACACCGACGACACGTGCCGGAGGCACGGAACTGCTGACAGGAAGGCCCCTCCTGTCACCCCCCGGCCGAGCAAGTTGGGCAGGTTGGGTCCTTCGGCAGGCGGAGTTTGCGCCATTCCATGCGCAGAGCGTCTAGGTAGAGGACATAGCCGGCGAGGGATTCACCGGCATTGGTGACGAGTTTCATGGCTTCCATTGCTTGGATGCAGCCGATGATGCCAACCACTGGAGCGGCAACGCCGTTTTCGGCGCAGTTGAGGGCTTCGTCGCTGCCGTCGCGGTAAAGGCAGCGATAGCAGGGGGCGTCTTCGACGCGGGAGTCGAAGACGGCGACTTGGCCTTCCATGCGGATGGCGGCGCCGGAAACCAAGGGCGTCCTTGCGGCGACGCAGGCGTCGTTGATGGCATAGCGGACGAGGAAGTTGTCGGTGGCGTCGAGTACCACGTCCACCTCGCTTGCCAATTGCCGGAGCTCGTCGCCTTCGAGCTTGCGCGGGAGGGTGCGAACGTTGGTCTCGGGATTGAGACGAGCGATGCGCTCGGCGGCGGACGCCACCTTGGGGCTGGCGATGGCGTCTTCGGTGTGGACGATCTGGCGCTGCAGATTGGATGCGTCGACGACATCGTGGTCCACCAAGGTGAGAGAACCGAAGCCGCAGGCGGCGAGATAGAACGCGACTGGGGAGCCGAGGCCGCCGAGGCCTATGATGGCCGCGCTGGCGCCCAGAATCGCTTCCTGACCGGCGACGTCGATCTCCGGCAGCATGATCTGGCGGCTGTAGCGCAGCAGTTCGTCGTCGTTCATGGCGCGCGGCCACAGCTGACCCGGTCGTGCCCGGCGAGGTCCCGAACGCAAGTCACGTCCTCGAGCCCAGCGATCTCGAACAAAGCTCCAACGGCGTTCGCCTGATCGAAGCCGTGTTCGAGCACGAGCCAGCCGTCCCGGCTCAAGTGCGCGGGGGCGGCGTCGACGATGCGGGCGATGGTGGCGAGGCCCCCCACCAAGGCATGGCGTGGCTCGAAGCGCAGGTCCCCACGCGTCAGGTGGGGGTCGTCCGGCTCGATGTAAGGCGGATTGGTAACCACGGCGTCGAACTTCCCGGACACGCCGCAGAAGGCGTCTGCGACGCGGGTCTGCACGCGCAGTCCAAGTGCTTCGGCATTGCGTTTGGCAACCTCGATGCAGTCCCGGTCGATGTCGGTGGCGAGCACCTGCGCGTTTGGACGTTCACTCTTGACGGCGAGGGCGACGCAGCCGGAGCCGGTGCCGAGATCGAGCACGCTGGCGTCGTCGCCAATGCGCTCTAGAGCGGCTTCCACCAGCGTCTCGGTGTCGGGGCGTGGAATGAGGACCCGCGAGTCCACGGCAACCTCCAAGCCCCAGAACTCGCGCTGGCCGACAATGTACGCCACGGGCTCGCCCTGCATGCGCCGTTCCACCCAATGGGCAAGGCAACTGCAAGCTGCGGCCGGCACCGGTCTTTCCGGGAAGGCATGGAGGTGGGCTCGGGTGATGCCCAAGGCAGCGGCGGTTAGCGCATCGGCATCCACTCGCGACAACCTTGCGCGGGCGAACGCCGCACACGCGCCCACGCTTCCGAGCGGACTCGGGCATTCCTCCAAAGCCGCCGCCGCCACGATGGTCACGCCTCGCCCATCGCCCGCAAGGCGTCCGCCTGGCGTTCTTGCCTCAGCGGCTGGATCAACTGGTCCAGTTCGCCCGACATCACGTCGGTCAGCGAATGCAGCGTCAGGTTGATGCGGTGGTCGGTGACCCGCCCCTGGGGGAAGTTGTAGGTGCGGATCTTCTCGGAACGGTCGCCGGAACCCACCTGCGTGCGGCGTTCGGCGGCCTGCTCCGACTTCTGCTTCTCCTGCGCCGCGTCGAGCAGTCGCGCCCGCAGGAGCTGCATGGCGCGGGCGCGATTCTTGAGTTGCGAGCGTTCGTCCTGACACTCCACCACGATCCCCGTGGGCAGGTGGGTGAGGCGCACGGCCGAATCGGTCTTGTTGACATGCTGGCCGCCGGCGCCGGAGGCGCGAAACGTGTCCACGCGAAGCTCGTCGCGGGCGATTTCCACCTCGGTGACTTCATCGATGTCCGGCAGCACCGCCACCGTGCAGGCGGAGGTGTGGATGCGGCCCTTTGCTTCGGTTTCTGGGACCCGCTGCACCCGATGGATGCCGGATTCGTAGCGCAGGCTGCCGTACACCGCTTGGCCCTCGACGCCGAGAACCACTTCGCGAAAGCCGCCTTGCTCGCCGGCACTTTCGGCGAGGGGGCGCAGGCGCCAGCCACGGGCATCGGCATAGCGGGCGTACATGCGATAGAGGTCACCGGCAAAGAGCGCCGCCTCGTCCCCGCCGGTGCCGGCGCGGATTTCGAGAAAGACGTTGCTGTCGTCGCGTTCGTCCTTGGGAATCAGCAGCGTCTTCAGTTCGGCAGCCGAGACGCGCATCTTGTCGCCAATCTCGACCATGTCGTCGCGCGCAAGTTGGCGCAGTTCCTCGTCGGGATCGTCGGCCAGGCTCTGCGCCTCGGCAAGGTCCTCCTCCAGGCGACGATAGGCGGCGAAGGCTTGCACGACGGGCGTGCGCTCGGAGAACTCCCGCGACAGTGCCGCAAACCGCTGCCGGTCGTTGACCACCTCGGCCTCGCCCAGGAGATGAGCCAGCTCCTCCTGACGCTCGTCAAGTTCCTCGAGCTTGCGGCGCAAAGAGTCGGCAAGGGCCGGCGTCGTCTCACGCCCCCGCGTGGCGCGTGGCTCCAACGCTTTCGCTGACGTGGCCATGTCGCACCTTCAGGAAGAATAGTGCTCGCGCAGCCACGCAAGGACGGCCTCGTCCTCGTGTGCGCTTGCCTGGCGGATGGCCACCGTGGGCCGGTGCAGGAGCTTGTTGGTAAGGTCTGCGGCCAGCCGTTCCATGATCTGGTCGGGTTCCTGGCCGGCATCGAGCCGCCGCCTTGCCGCCGCGAGCGCCGCGTCGCGCAGTTCCTGCGCCTCGGCGCGGTATTGGCGCAGCACCGCTTGGCCGGCGCGCATGCGGCGCTCGCGGGCGTATTCCGCAGTGCCTTGCGCCACCAGTTGCTCCGCCTCGGCGGCGGCGCTTTCACGACCTGCAAGGTTTTCGCCGATGATCTCGGTCAGGTCGTCGATGGAGTAGAGATAGACATCGGAAAGCTCTCCCACTTCCGGCTCGATGTCTCGGGGCACGGCGATGTCCACCATGAACATCGGGCTGTGCCGCCGCCGCTTGACGGCGCGCTCCACCGTACCCTTGCCAATCACCGGCAGAGGGCTCGCGGTGGAACTCACGACGATGTCGAACTCGGCGAGCCGGTCGGCAACGCTGGTGAGAGGCATGGCATCGCCGCCCAATCGGGTTGCCAAGGCGCTCGCGCGCTCGAGCGTGCGATTGGCAACGCTGATGGCCGTGATGCCAGCCCGCTGCATGTGCTGCGCCACCAAGTCGATGGTCTCGCCGGCGCCGATCAGGAGCGCGTGGGCGGAACCGAGGTCTGCGAAGATGCGCCGCGCCAGGGTGACGGCCGCATAGGCAACCGAGACTGGGTTCCGGCCGATTGCCGTCTCGGTGCGCACGCGCTTGGCGATGCGCAGGCTCGTCTCCACCATGAGGCCGAGTTCCGAACCCACGGTGCCCGTCTCGCGGGCGCTCTCGTAGGCGACCTTCACCTGGCCCATGATCTGCGGCTCGCCGAGCACTTGCGAGTCGAGGCCGGAGGCGACACGCATCATGTGCCAAGCCGCTTGCTCGTCCCGATGCACATAGGCGACCTCCCGCAGCCGCTCGGGCTCGAGGCCGCTCGCCTCGGCCAGCCACCGCCCCACGAGAGGCAGTGGTGCGAGGGCGTGGCCGTTGGCTGTGGCCGAACCGTTGCTGGCCGAGACGGGAACCTCGGCGACGGCGTCGCTGAGGACGCAGTAGATTTCGGTGCGGTTGCAGGTGGAGAGGATGACCGCTTCGGTGACGTCCGGTGTCTTGTCTGAGAGCGCTTTCAGGGCAGCCGGCAGGTCCGACTCCGCAAACGCCACCCGTTCGCGCAGATCGATTTGAGCGGTGCGATGATTCAGGCCAAACGCCAGAATGGGCATGGCGACGCTTGTGGGAGCCGAACGGCTCGAATCCGACGTGGACAAACATCATAGCATTGTGGGCGCTTTCGCCGCCCGGGCCAGCGCGTGGCTCGTGTGCCTCGTGATGGTGGTGCTGGCCGGGTGTGCCGGACGCGCGCCAATGCCGGATCAGGGGATGGAGGATCTGGTCTTTCGCGTGGAAGGCAAGATCAGCGTGCGGGGTGCTGGCGGGGGGGCTTCGGCGTCGTTCGTCTGGTGGCAACGACCGGGTTCCTACGAGGTGGAGTTCTGGGGGCCACTGGGGAGTCAGCGCACACGAATCCAAGGCGATGAAGGTGCCTTCGCCATCATCGATGCGACCGGAAAGCGAATTGCAGGTGCCGATCCTGAAGCACTCATGCAGCGGGAGTTGGGTTGGTCTGTGCCCGTTGCCGTGCTGTCGCATTGGATTCGGGGCGCACCGTCGCCGGCATTGCCTTGGCAGACACCATCGCACGACAGCGCCGGCCGTTTCGTGGCATTCGAGCAGGCTGGGTGGCAGGTGGAGGTGCTCGCATGGGGCGAGCAGGCGATGCCGGCCCGCATTCGCGCCGAGCGTGGCCGCGACCGCATCGTGGTAGCTTGCAGGAGTTGGAGTTTCGGGGCGTGACGGCGGAGGCTGTGGCAAGGCTACCGGAAAGAGTGTGCATGGCTGCTGCGGCCCTCTTCGCCTCGGCGCTGCTGTCGTCCTGCGCCGAAGTCGGCTACGCCGTGCTGCAGGAGCCGGACACGCCGCATGCCCGCTCCCAATGCGACGCGATCCACAACCGCACCCTGCGCGAACGCTGCCACGCACGCATCGTTCCGCCCTTTGAGGACTACGTGCAGCAACGCGAGGACTTGGCCGAGTCCATCCGCAAGGAGCAACGCGAAAAACCCCCGTAGGGGCGGGACTTGCCCCCCACCCACATTGAACCCACCGATCGGCTCGGCACGGGCCCTTTGGAGGGAAGGCATTCTGCCAACGCGCCCGAAGGGCGCGCCCCTAGCGCCGATAGGCGCTTTCTGTGCAAGAGGGCGTGCAGGGAAGGCCCATCCATCTGCGCCAACGGGCGAGGCCCCATCGAGCCAAGCGCGCTGACGCGCGCTAGGGAAGGCAGGATGCCTTCCCTCCGAAGGCCCATCCTTGCCCAAGCGCTAGTGCCCCGTATGGGCGGGGCGGTCAATTCAAAGCCGCCACCTCCGGCAGCACCTCCTCGATCAACCGCCGCGTTTGCCGCATCATCTCGTCGGCGCCATTCGCGATGGGCCTCAGGATGAACTTGTGCGCGCCAGCCGAATGGAAGCCCCTCAAGAGCCCCATGATTTCCTGGGCCCCGCCCACAGCCGTGAACGCATCCGGCGGCTGCCCCATGCCGCGGGTGAAGCCGTCGATGTAGCGCCGCATGATGGGTTCGTCCGGGCTGCCGAAGCGGAACCCAAAACCGGCACCGAAATGATCCTCATCGATGCTGCGACCGAGTTCGGCAGCGCGGGCCTTGATCGCCCGCACCACCGGGCCAACATTCCCGGCCGAGGCAATGCCGGCCTGCCAGCCCGTGCCCCAGCGCGCCGTGCGCTCGATGGCTTGTTTGGCGCTTCCGCCAACCCAAAGCGGCAACGGGCTTTGCACCGGGCGGGGCGAAATCGACGCCGAGTCGAGCCGAAAATGCTCGCCCTCAAACGTCACCGCCTCTTCCACCCACAGCCGCGACATGATCTGCATCGCCTCGTCCATGCGCTTGCCGCGCCGACGCGTGGCGATGCCGGTGGCGGTGTAGTCGCGCGAGCGCGTGCTGCCGAGGCCAAACGCCGGCAGCAGGCGACCGTCTGACAGCACGTCGATGGTGGCGCACTGCTTGGCGGTGAGCACCGGATCGCGCAGCCCCAGGCTCGCCACGTTCATGCCGAATTTGATGTGCTTGGTGGCGCCGGCGAGCGCGGCCATCACGCTCATGCATTCGAGGTTGGGGTCGCGGCTGATGAGTCGGTCGGACTGCCAGATGGAGTCGATGCCGCCGGCCTCGCACAAGTCCACCCAGCGCCAGAACCCACGCGCATCCTCGAACGGAAAGTTGGCGATGCCGATGCCGGCGCTGATGGTCATGGGTTCAAACCTCGTCCTTGGCCGCGGTTGGCGGGGCGGCATTATCGCCCTACGAGTTTCCATCCCGCCGAGGACGCCGAGTCTGACCTGCGAGGAACAGGCTTGAAGGGCCTCGGAGGGAAGGCATTCTGCAAACGCGCCCGAAGGGCGCGCCCCTAGCGCCGACAGGCGCTTTTCCACCTGCCCCAATGAAACAGGTGCGCTGGCGCGCACCGGAAGGCAGAATGCCTTCCCTCCGAGGCCCTCACTTCGAATCAAATCGTCTAAGCATCAAGGTGTTACGCGTTCTCCTCCATGGAAAGCTCAGCCGTAGAAACGGCGCGGCGCTTGCGGCTCGGTTCCGGTCCAAGCGTCTCGAAGTCGGTCGCCCAGGATGTTGAGTGCGAACAGGGTCAATGCCAGCAATGCGGCGGGGAACAGCAGCTGCCACGGCGAGGAGTGCATGTTGCGGGCGCCCTCGGCGATCAGCATGCCCCAGCTCGTGCGCGGCTCCTGCACGCCGAGCCCCAGGAAGCTGATGAAGCTCTCGGCGATGATGACGCCGGGAATCGTGAGTGTGGCATACACCACCGCCGGGCCGATGACATTGGGGATGATGTGCCGGAGGATGACCCGCGAGCGGCCGGCACCGAGCGCCCGGGCGGCATCGACATAGGCTTCGTGCCTCGCGGCGAGCGTCTGGCCGCGCACGATGCGGGCGATGTCGAGCCACGACACGGCGCCCAAGGCCACGAACAAGAGCAGGATGTTGCGGCCAAACGCCACCACCAAGAGGATCACCAGCAACACGAAGGGCAAGGCATACATGCCATCCACCACCCGCATCATGGCCTGATCCGCCGCGCCGCCCAGATAGCCGGCGGCGGCACCCCAAGGAATGCCGATCAAGGTGCTCACCAAGGTCGCGAGCGCAGCAATCGCGAGCGAAGTGCGGGCTCCGTCAAGCGTGCGGGCGAAGAGGTCACGCCCGATGCCATCGGTGCCGAACCAATGCACGGCGTTCGGGGCTTGGTCGATGGCGTCCCAGTCGATTTCGTCCGCCGGCCAGGGCGCGAGCCAAGAGCCCGCCAGCGCTCCCCCAACGACCACCAACAGCACGACCACACAGCCGCTCGACAGTTTCGTGCCGAAAAATGTCCTACGCATGAAGAGCGCCCTACGCATGGCGAATACGCGGGTCCAGCCGCGAATAGCTCACGTCCACGAGAAAGTTGAACGTCAGCACCAGCCCCGCATAGACGATCACCGTGCCCATCACCAGCGTGTAGTCGCGGTTCAGCGCCCCTTGCACGAAATAGCGGCCGAGGCCGGGCAGCGAAAACACCTCCTCCACCACCATGGACCCCGCCAGCAGTGCCGCAGCCGCAGGGCCCAGGAACGAAAGCACCGGCAGCGCCGCCACCGGCGCTACATGGCGCAGGAAGATGCGCTGCCCCGGCAACCCCTTGGCCCGAGCCGTCCGCACATGGGGCCTCGCCAATGCCTCGATGACGCCACCGCGCGTTAGCCGGGCGAACGCAGCCGCAAAGGGCAGCCCAAGCGCCACCGCCGGCAACAGGTAATGCACTGCCGTGTCGTTGCCGCCGGCCGGCAGCCAGCGCAGCGTGACGGCGAAGACCAGCACCAGCACGGGTGCGACGATGATGGGCGGAAAGGCAAGCCCCGCCGTCGCCAGCAGCGCCACCGCCCGATCGCTGGGCCGATCTCGATGCCAGCCGGCCCACGCGCCGGCGGCAATGCCCACGCCCAGCGCAAACGCAAGAGCCACGCCGCCCACGGCCAGACTCACCGGCAAGCCGCGCCCGAGCAGCTCGTTCACGGAGAAGTCGCGCTGCCGAAACGACGGTCCCAAGTCGCCGCGCAGAACCGACGTCACATAGCGCAGGTATTGACGCGGCAGCGATTCGTCCAAATGGTAGGCGGCACGAAGATTCGCCTCCACCGCCGGCGGCAAGGGCCGTTCCCCGTCGAACGGCCCGCCCGGTGCCAGCCGCAGCAGGAAGAACGTCACCGAAACCACCGCCCAAGCCGTCACCAAGGCAAACAGCAACCGACGAAGTACGAATCGCGCCATCGCACCCTGCACGCCAAATGCGAGCGTCGAAGCATAAATCGGGCCAAGCGGCGGCCCCTTCAAGGGCGCGCGGAACGCCGCTCAAGCGCGACAGATTGCCCGGCGCCAGCAAGAGCGCTCGCCCGGGCGCAGCCCGGTAGCGATGGTGGTATAAAGGCGCGTCATGCCGACGACCCGACTTCCCGGGGCCTCTCTTGTGCACGCCGCCATGGTGTGTGCGGCGCTGGCTCTGGTCACGGACGTCACGGGCGCCCACCTCCACTTCGACGAGGAGTGCGCGCCCTGCATCATGGTGGAGGCAGACGGCACGTCCGAGCTGTCTGCCACCTCCGATCGCCCCGTCTTCGCCAACTCGCGGCCCGTCGAGGCCTGCGCCAACAGTGCATTGACGCTGTCGCAAGCCTCGCATCAGCCCCGAGCACCCCCAATCCTCCCCTAACTGCCAACGCGGTGCGTCGCGCCGCCTTTGGAGCATTCGAGCTTCACCGAAGAGCCGTAGCTAGGAGGAACACATGAAGGGGTTTGGACACGTGACCGTCACCGCGGTCGTGGCGTGGGCAGGGGTTGCCTTCGCCGAGGAGGCAGGCCGTTCAGAAGCCGCCGAGGCGCCGGGCGTTGAGGTGATTGAGGTTCAAGCCCACCCACTCTCGGGTGAAGGCCTGGCGGACACCACCACGATCGTCGAGGGCGAGGAACTGCGGCGCAGCGCGGAACCGAGCATCGGCGCGACGCTCGACGGGGAAGCGGGCATCCACACATCCTCGTTCGGACAGGCTGCCGGGCGTCCCGTCGTGCATGGCCTCGGCGGCGCCCGCGTGCGGGTGATGGAAGACCGCATCGACACGATGGATGCGTCGGTGACCAGCCAAGACCACCCCACCACGGTAGAGCCCTTCATCGCCGACCGCGTCGAAGTGCTGAAGGGCCCGGGCACTCTGCTGTACGGTTCCGGTGCCATCGGCGGTGTCGTGGACGTTCACACCGGGCGCATCCCGCACACGGTGCCGGACGGCATCCAAGGCCGTGCGGAACTGCGCGCCAGCGACAACGGCGAACGTCAGACTGGCGCTGTCCGCTTGGACGGCGGCGGCAACGGCTTTGCCTGGCACCTCGATGCCTACACCCGCGATGCCGGCGAGTACGACATCCCAGGCTTCGCCGAGTCTGCGCGACTGCGAGCGATGGAGGAGCATGACGAGCACGAGCACGACGACCATGAAGGCGAAGATCACGACGAGGATGCCGAAGAGCATCACGAAGACGAGGAAGATCACGACGAGCACGAGGAAGAAGAGGAAGCCTACGGCCACGTTCCGGGCAGCCAGCTCGAAATGTCCGGCGGCGCCTTGGGCGCATCGTTCATCGGCGAGCGCGGCTTCGCCGGTGTCGCCATCAGCACCAATCGTGCCCTGTTTGGCCTTCCCGGCCACAGCCACGCGCACCACGACCATGAGGAAGAGCACCACGACCACGAGGACGAGCACGCCGAGGACGAAGACGAACACGAGGGCGAACACGAAGACGAGGATGAGCACCACGAGGAGGAAGAAGGCAATCCCACGCTGGATCTGGAACAGACCCGCATCGATGTGGAAGTAGGCCTGCGCGACCCCTTCGCCGGCTTCTCAGCCCTCAACTTCCGCATGGGCAAGAACGACTACGAACACGTCGAGCTCGAACCCAACGGCGAATTGGGCACCCGGTTCCAGAACGAAGCCTACGAAGGGCGCATTGAACTCGTGGACGACGACATGGGCGCCGGCAGCGTGTTCGGCCTGCAGTTTTCCGGCCGCGACTACTCCATCTCCGGCGCGGAGGCGTTTGTTCCGCCGACCCAATCCGACTCGTTCGCCGCCTTCTGGGTGGGCCAGTTCGCCCTTGAAGGCGTGGACATGGACGCCGGCGTCCGCCTCGGCCGCGTGACGCACGACTCGCGTGTGCATTCGAGCGAGGACTTCACGCCGTGGTCGGCCTCGGTCGGCGTCTTCATCCCCACGGAATCGGAATGGCAGATTGGCTTCCGCGCAGACATCTCAAGCCGCGCCCCGGTGATCGAGGAGCTGTTCTCGAACGGGCCCCACCTCGCCACGCAGTCGTTCGAGGTGGGGGACCCCGGCCTCGGTGCCGAACGCGCCACCAACCTCTCCGCCACGCTGAGCCGCAGCACGGAACGGTTTTCGGTCCACGCCACGGCCTATCGCAACGGTTTCGCCAACTTCATCTATCAGCAATGGACTGGCGAGGAAGAGGACGAGCTTCCCGTGGCCGTCTACGCCCAAGACGACGCCTCGTTCGTGGGGCTCGATCTCACAGTCGAGTACAAATGGCTCGAGTTCGACAATGGCGACGTGTCGCTCAAGCTGATGTACGACGTGGTGGATGCGGAGCTCGACATCTCCGGCAACGGCAACATGCCTCGCCTGCCGCCATCTCGCATTGGCCTCGGCATCGACGGCAACTGGGGCGATCTCACCGCTTCGCTCGACTACCGCCGGATGGGCGACAGCGATGACGTGGCAGTGAACGAGTTGCCCACGGACGGCTTTACGGACGTGCGCGCCTACATCGGTTACCGGCTGCCGGCGGCGCAGGGCCTCGAGGTCTTCCTCCAAGGCCGCAACCTCACCGACGAAGAACAGCGTGAGCACGTCTCGGCGATCAAGGACTTGGCCCCGCTGCCAGGCCGAACCCTCGAGGCGGGCGTCCGCATCCGCTTCTAGTCGTCGAACAAGCGCGGGCCGCGGAGGGAGGCGCCCGCCCTCCGTTGCGCCCGCATGGGTTTGCTTGCCGGCGCTGGCGCTTTGTTGGCGTTATCTGGAACGCTTGCTCGCGGTGGCCTTGGCCGGCTCCGCTGCGTGCGCGCCTTCGGCACGCTTGGAGGGCG
>JAPPDJ010000144.1 GCA_028824555.1 Gammaproteobacteria bacterium
ACTGGAACGGCTTCAGCCAAGTTGCCGAAGACCACGGCGAGGCTTGCGCCCGCACCGTCAACGCCGGTGTGGACATGCTGATGGTTGGGGAAGACTGGCGGCGCACCTATCGCGACCTGCTGCAGCAGGTGCGAAGCGGCGTCGTTTCCGAGGCGCGCATCGACGACGCCGTTTCCCGCATCCTGCTGGTGAAGGCGAGAGCTGGTCTGTTCCACAAGGGGCGACCGTCGAGCCGGCCAGACGTGAGCGACTCCAGCGTGATCGGGCAAAACGAACATCGAGCGCTGGCGCGACGGGCCGTGCGCGAATCGCTGGTGCTGCTCAAGAACGACGGGCTGCTTCCACTCCGGCGCGACATGCGCGTGCTGGTGGCAGGGGACGGCGCCCACAACATCGGCAAGCAGTGCGGCGGCTGGACGCTGACGTGGCAGGGAACCGGCAACGACAATGCCGACTTCCCGAACGCGACATCGATCTTCGATGGCATCCAATCGGCGGTCGCAAGTGGCCGCTCGGCAGTGCTGGCACCAGACGGGCAGTTCGTTGGCGCCACACCCGACGCCGCCATCGTAGTCTTCGGCGAAGACCCATATGCGGAGGGCGACGGCGACCGCACGCACCTCAGCCACTCCCGCTCCAACGCCAACCCACTCGCTATCCTGCGACGCTTGCAGGCACTCGGAGTCCCCACCGTCTCGGTGTTCCTCACGGGGCGGCCGCTGTGGATCAACCCGGAACTCAACGCGTCCGACGCTTTCGTCGTCGCCTGGCTACCGGGCAGCGAGGGTGCTGGCGTCGCCGACGTCCTGTTTCAACGTAGCGCTGGCGAGCCGACATACGACTTCCGCGGCCGCCTCAACTTCTCTTGGCCAAGCCACGCCCTGCAGACCCCGCTCAATGTGGGCGACACAAACTACGACCCGCTGTTCCCCTACGGCTTTGGTCTTCGCTACGGCGAGAAAGCACCACCCCTCGAACAACTCGAAGAGTCCGACACCGCGGCCGACATGCCCGAAGACGCCGCCCGCCCACGCACCAACCCAACCTACCCCCGATGAAGCGCCATGGGGGCAAGATGCCCTCGCCCCAAGCGCAGGAGCTTCGCCACAAGGCCCGTGTGCTTCGGACAACGTTGCTGTTTTGCACGCTGGCGGCCTCGCTGCTCCACGCGCAACCCATCGAAGTCAAAGTCATCGCGCACGGTGACGGCTTCCAGCTCCTCCGGGGCGGCCAGCCCTATGTCGTCAAAGGCGCAGGAGTAGTCGGCGTGGACTACCGCACCCTCGCGGAACGTGGCGGCAACTCCGTGCGCACCTGGGGCATCGAAACTGCCGGTCGCGACCTCGACGAAGCCGCCAAGAACGGCCTGACCGTGGCACTCGGCCTGCCGGTAGCCGCAGAACGCTGGGGCATGGACTACGGCGACGAGGATCAGGTGGCAGCGCAGCGGCAACAAGTGCGAGAAGCAGTCGAACGCTACCGCGACCACCCTGCCCTCCTCGCTTGGATCATCGGCAACGAGCTCAACCACGGCATGAAAGACGGGCGCGTGTACGACGAGGTGAACGCGCTGTCGAGGATGATCCACGAACTGGACCCCAACCACCCAACCACCACCGCCATCACGGCTGGCGAGGAGCCCATCGAAGTCGTGAAGGAGCGCGCCCCAGACCTCGACTTCATCAGCATCCAGCTCTACGGCGCCCTGGCGTTGATGCCGCGCTACGCAGACGAGTGGCTTGCCGGCCGGCCCTTCATGGTCACCGAATGGGGTCCCATAGGCCATTGGGAAGCAAGCCAAACCGCATGGGGCGCCCCCCTGGAAATGGACAGCACCACCAAGGCCCTCCACTACCTAAACGGCTACCGCCAACTCATCGAACCCCATCTCGCAAGCGCCCCAGGGGGCGGCCTGTGCCTCGGCAGCTACGTGTTCCTCTGGGGCCAAAAGCAAGAACGCACGCCCACGTGGTACAGCCTGTTTACGCCCGCCGGCCAGTCCACCGCCGGCGTGGACGCCATGCAACTCGCGTGGTCTGGGCAACACCCTCCCAACCAGGCCCCCGTGATCCAGACAATGCGTCTCGACAACCACACCGCCAACAACAACGTGACTCTCGTGGCCGGCAAGCACTACCACGCGGAGTTCACCACCCACGACCCAAACGGCGACCCACTAACCTACCGCTGGCACCTAAAGCCCGAAAGCACGGCCACCACCGACGGCGGCGACTACGAACCCGCCATCCCCAACATCCCCGGCCTGATGGACGATCCAACCCGCCCCACCATTACATTGCAGGCACCCGAGCCGGGCGAATACCGCCTGTTCGCCTACGCCTCCGACCCCCAAGGCCACACAGCCCACGCCAACATCCCCTTCCGCACAACCAGCCCCTGACACACCTACGGCAACGATGCCCCAGGCCCCCCAGCCGCCACCGCTTGACTTCCTGTGAAGTCAACCACATTGTTTGGGATCATGTTGCACGGAGGGACATGCGCATGGTGCAAGTAACCGCAAGACTGCCGGATGAACTCGTCGCAAGAGCCGATGGGGCGGCGAGTCGACTGAATCGTTCGCGCGCGCAGTTGCTCCGCCAAGCGCTTGAGTACTACCTCGACGACTTCGAAGACCTTCGCTTGGCGCTCGAGCGTTTGGGCGACCCAGCGGATCCGGTGCTGGACTGGCAGGATGTCAGACGCGATCTACTCAGTCAGGATTAAGGCGAGCGCCGCCAAGGCAATCCTTAGGATCAATGCCAGCGATCGCCGGCGCATTGTGGAGGCAATCGACCGGCTAGCGTACGAACCGTCTGCGGGTTCGGCGCTCAAGGGGGAGTTCGGTGGCTTGCGAAGGCTGCGCGTGGGTCGCTATCGAGTCATATACGAGACCAGTCACGAGGAACTCACCGTTTTGGTTGTTCGCATCGGGAACCGCGGGAAGGTATATCGATAGGGGGACGGCGTCGGTAATGACCCCACCGATTCCATGCGGCGGAAGTCGCGGAAAGCCGAATTGTTGACTACAATCAACACAAATCCAGCATATGTAGCCGTACAGCAACATGGTCGCGCCGAGCAAGATCACCCAGTCTCCCCCCGCCGCAGTCGAGGAAGCACTCGCGAAACTCGGGCGCAACATCCGCACCGCCCGTCTGCGTCGCAACATAACGCAGCAGGAACTGGCCCAGCGAGTCGGCGTCTCCCGTTTCGTCGTTGCCGATGTCGAGCGCGGCAAGCCGACCACGGGGGTCGCCGCCTATGTCGGCGCCCTATGGGCACTGGACCTGATCGCCAACCTACAGAACGTCGCCCACCCAGACCTCGACGAGGAGGGCAAGACGCTGGAAGGGCTCCGCGGCCGCCGCGCCGCCCGCCCCACCAAGCAACTCAGCGATGACTTCTGAACGCGAGTGTTTCGTTTACATCATGCTCCCGGGCGCAACGGAGTTCGTCACTGCCGGCCGCTTTCGTTGGATCGACGACGGGGAAGTTCCCGTGGGTCAGTTCGTCTATGGCCGCTCGTACCTCGAACGACCAGATGCCGTGGAGTTCGATCCGATCGAACTCCAGCTTTCGAGCGAAGTTCGCCAGAAGGCACGCCTGCAAGGCTTCTTTGGCGCGATCCGCGACGCCATGCCCGACTTCTGGGGCCGCCGGGTGATTGAACGCAGGTTCGGCGTCGCAGAACTCGCCGAGTTCGACTACTTGCTGCGCTCCCCGGACGACCGAGCCGGGGCCTTGGCGTTCGGTGCCAACGTGCAGCCTCCCCTGCCGAGGCACCAGTTCAGTCGCACTCTGGATCTCGCGAGCCTGCAGAGCACCGCCGACGCCATTGTCGCCGGCAAGGAACCCGACACCACACCCACCGCTCGCCACGTCGAGGAACTGCTCCTGCTCGGAACTTCGATGGGCGGCGCCAGACCAAAGGCAGTCGTGCAGGAGGGCGACACCGTCTGGCTCGCTAAATTCGCAAGCCCTGAAGACCGCTGGAATCACCCTAAGGTCGAACACGGCATGCTGAATCTCGCCCGAGCGTGTGGTTTGCAGGTTGCCGACAGTCGCGTCGATACCGTCGCGGACCGTGACGTGCTTCTTGTCCGTCGCTTCGACCGCGAGCGGCGCGGCAAAGCCCTCTTGCGCCACCGCATGATCAGTGCCCTGACGCTGCTTCAGAGCGGCGACGCAGTGGGAGAGCGCGACCGCTGGTCCTACCTCCTTCTCGCCGACGAAGTCCGTCGCGCCAGCGCAGCGCCACAGGACGACCTCAGGGAACTCTTCGCCCGCATGTGTTTCAACGCGGCGACATCCAATATCGACGACCATCCCCGTAACCACGCGATGCTGGCGCCGGGAACGTCTTGGCGCCTGAGCCCCGCCTACGACCTTGTCCCCTCGCCCGTGCTGGCCCTCGACCGGCGCGACCTCGCCATGGCCTGCGGTCAATACGGCCGCCAAGCCAACCGAGCCAATCTCCTGAGCGGCCACGGCCGCTTCCTGCTCGAAGAAGCGGAAGCGAGCGCAATCTTCGACCAAATCACGAAAACCGTCCGCCGCCGCTGGCGCAACGTGATGCAAGGCGCGGGCGTGACCGAGGCGGACCGCGAAACCATCGGGCGAGCTTTCTTGTACGACGGTCTGTCCTACACGGTCGCGCCCAAACCATGACCGAGAAGTCCAGCCAGCCAGGGCGGCCCCTCATCCCAAGGGGCCTCGCCCATGCAGGAGGCACGGTGTTGAAGGTGGGAGGCGCTACGCGGTGACGTGGTTGTTCGAGCATTGGTTCGCTGCGGCGTTGCTGCTGGCGTATGCGGCAATGCTCGTGCTGCACGCTCGCTCCGGGCTGCAAGGCACTCGCGGCACGGCGGATTACTTCGTCGGCGGCCGGCGCTTTGGCGGGGTGGCCATCGGCATCTCGTTCTATGCCACGTTTGCCAGCACGAACAGCTACTTGGGACACTCCGGCAAGGGCTATGAGTACGGCGCGCCGTGGCTGACCATGGCGGTGCTCCTGGTGCTTTTCACGTGGGCCTCGTGGAAGCTGGTGGCGCCCCGCATCCGTCGCTTTGCGGCGGACTGGAACTCCGTGACCGTGCCTGATCTCTTGGCGGTTCGCTTCGGCAGCGACCGGGTGCGGCGGGCGGCTGGGGCGATCATCGTCTTCTCCAGCCTTCTCTACATGATCGCCATCTTCAAGGGCGTGGGGCACCTGTTCGAGGCGTTCCTCGGCATCCCCTACGAGGCTGCGGTGGGCGTGAATCTGGTGATCGTCATGGCCTATACCGCCGTGGGCGGTTTCCTGTCGGTGGTGCGCACCGATGTCCTTCAGGGCGCATTGATGCTGGTGGGTTCGATGCTGCTTTTCGGCTTCATCACCCATGCGGCTGGCGGCATTGGCTCCGTAACCGAGGTGACAGAACTGCCCGGAGCCGAACGATTGTTCGACTTGAACGCCGCCATTCCCTTCCCCGTGCTACTCGGGATTGCGCTCGCCGGCTCGCTCAAGCTCCTGATCGATCCCCGGCAGGTGTCGCGCTTCTACGGCCTGCGTGACGAGCGCAGCCTCCGCACCGGCATCTGGGTGGCCGTCGGCGGCATCCTGCTGATTCAGTTCTGCCTGTTCCCGCTCGGGCTGTACGCTCGGTTTCTGCTCGACGGCGTGACCGACACGGACGTCATCATCCCAACGCTGGTAACGGACACATCCGTGTTTCCCCGCCTCGTGAGCGACTTCCTCGTGGTGGCGATCCTCGGCGCCGCCATGTCGTCCCTCGACAGCGTGCTGCTGGTGGCCGCCTCGGTGACGTCGCGAGACCTCGTGCGGCCAAAGTCGGAAGCGACCGAAGTGCGCCTCACCCGTATTGGCGTCGTCGCCTTCGCCGCCCTGGCCGCCCTGATCGCCTTGCGCCCACCCGGCGGCATCGTCGAACTCACCATCTTCTCCGGCAGCCTCTACGCCGTCTGCTTCCTGCCTACGGTGCTCTTGGGCCTGCATTGGCGACGGGGCAACGAAACCGCGGCACTGGCGGCGTTCGGCGTCGGCATCGCTGTCTTGGTGGCCTGGCTTGCGCTCGGCCTCACGTCGTTCCTGCACGAAGTGTTCCCGGCGCTTGCGGCATCGATGGCGGCTTACGTCGTCGTTTCCGCACGGGGGAAACTCGTGGCCGACCCCCAGGTACAACGCCTGTTCGAGATGCGGGAATCGGGTCCGTAGGGGACGGGCTTGTCCCGTCCCGTTTCGAATGGGTCGAAGCGTCCAGCACGGGAGGGACAAGCCCGTCCCCTACGAAGGAAAGCGACACAAGATCATTGCGTTGCAGGAGACGTCACGCATCCTCTTCCATGCCGAATGCCCGTTGCAGTTCGGGAGGCCAGGCGTCGAAATCCTCCTCGATCCAGATCTGACCGGTCAGGTCGCCTTGACGGGCTGGTCGGCAGTTCGCACTCGCCCTTCGACCAGGCGGTGGTCGCGAGCGCTTTCCTGTCACTCCCCCCTCGCGGGGGAGTCGAAAGGCGTCCTCGCCTTTCGGAGGGGGGCTCGTTGGAGATCGACAGGATCCTGCTAGGGGGGGTGCCGGGTTGATCGCATCCGGCCCAAGTACTGCCTCAGGCCAGCGGTTAGTACGCCGCAGGCTCCGACTAGCCGTCCGAGAGTTCCGGCTAGCCCCCCCTCCGAGAAAAGCGAGGACGCTTTTCTCGACTCCCCCGCGAGGGGGGAGTGACAGGAAAGAGGCGCCATGGCTCGTTGTGGTTCAATAGCGCCCGCTTCGTCCTTTGGAGAACCCCACTGTGGCAGGACCTCTCGACGGGTTCCGTGTGATCGACTTCACCACGATGATCGCGGGGCCTTACGGCACCATGATCCTGGCCGATCAGGGGGCGGACGTGATCAAGGTGGAGGCGCCGCGGCAGGGGGACCATGTTCGGCGGGCGGGGTATGCGCAGAGCGAGTTCAGCGCGGCCTTCCTGAACAACAATCGCAACAAGCGATGCATCGCTGTGGACGTGAAGTCGCCGGCGGGGCGGGACGTGATCCTGAAGCTCGCCGCCAGCGCCGATGTGTTCCTGCAGAACTTCCGCCCCGGCGTGATGGCGCGGCTTGGCATCGACTACGACGATCTCAAGGCCGTCAATCCCAAGATCGTGTACGTCTCCATGAGCGGCTGGGGCGAGAAGGGGCCGTTTGCGCACAAGCCCGTCTATGACCCCATCATCCAGGCGCTGTCCGGACTCGCTTCCGTGCAGGGAGGCTCCGACGAGGCGCGCCCCCGGCTGATCCGCACGATCCTGCCGGACAAGCTCACTGGCATCACGGCGGCGCAGGCGGTCTCCAGCGCGCTTCTCGCCCGCGAGCGCACCGGCGAGGGGCAGCACGTGCGGCTGTCGATGCTCGATGCGGTGGTGGCGTTCATGTGGTCATCCGACATGGGCAGCCAGACGTTTGTCGGGCGCGAAGTGGATGTGGCGCGGGCGGCGACGTTCATCGACCTCATCTACGAGACCAGGAGCGGCTACATCAGCGTTTCGGTGATGAACGACCGCCAGTGGGATGGCCTCTGCCACGCTGTGGGGCATCCCGAATGGCTCGAAGACGAGCGCTTCAAGACGCCGGGCGGCCGCGACCGCAACGCCGACGAACGCCTGGAGATGACTCAGGAGGCGTTGCTCGAACGCCCGGCCGATGAATGGCTGACGATCCTTGAGGATGCCGGCGTTCCTTGTGCGCCGGTGCTTCGCCGCAGCGAGATGGTCAAGCACCCGCAGGTGGAGGCCAGCGGTATCGTCATGGAACTCGACCACCCGGACGCTGGTCGCATCCGCCAAACGCGCAACGCCGCCCGGTTCGAGCAAACGCCCACAGAGATGCGCCACGGCGCCCCGCACCATGGCCAGCACACGGCCGAGGTGCTCGGGGAGCTTGGCTACGGCGATGCCGAAGTGACGAGCCTTGCCGCCGACGGCATCGTCGGCATCCCTGCGTAGCCAACTCCCACCACAGGTCAACAAGGTAGCCAACGATGCTCAAACTGCACGGTGTCCGGTTCAGCAATTACTACAGCCTTGCCAAGGCCGCGCTGCTTGAGAAGGGCGTGGAGTTCGAGGAGGTGAAGGAGTCTCCGGCGCAGAGCGATGAATTCCTCGCCAAGAGCCCCATGGGGCGCGTGCCCGTGCTTGGCACGGACGAGGGCTTCTTCTCCGAGTCCTGGGCCATCGTTGACTATCTGGAACGGGTGCAACCGGCGCCGGCGCTGTTGCCGGCGGAGCCATTCGCCCGGGCCAAGACCATTGAGCTCAGCCGCCACATTGAACTCAACGTGGAACTGGTGGCCCGGCGCTGCCTGGGCGCGGCGTTCTTCGGCGCCGAGGCGTCCGAGGACAAGAAGGCGGAGACGAAGGAGGACCTGGCCAAGGGAGTTGCCGCAGTGCAGCGGCTGATGGCCTGCGACCCGTATGCGGCCGGGGCGGATTTCACGGCGGCAGACCTCTACGCCTTCTTCTGTTTCGGCCTCTCCGGCCAGATCGCGCAGAAGGTGTTCGACGTGGACATCCTGGCGGAAGCACCCGAAGTCAAGGGGTTGTTGGGGCAGCTTGCCACTCGGGAGAGCATTGCCAAGGTGACGGCGGACCAGAGGGGCTAACCGTTTGGGACCGAAGGGGACGGGCTTGTCCCCGCCCGTCTCGAATGCACCGAGGAATCCGGCGAAGCACAGCAGTTCGCGCAAGCGAACTGCCAACGCGCCCGTGAGGGCGCCGGGACGGGACAAGCCCGACCCCACAAGGAAAAGCGCCTATCGGCGCTTAGGGAAGGCAGAATGCCTTCCCTCCGAGTCCCTCCAAGGGGCAAAGTCCGCGCGGACAGGCCCTTCGGCAGGAGGTCGTCTCGCCGCCGCACCCAACGGGCGCGTTCCGGTGTGTGAAGGAAGGTTGGGTCGCGTGCTGCTCGAAACCACATCCACCGATCAAGCGCCGCCGGACTTCCTCGCGTCCATCGGCGAGGTCTTCGCCCGCTTCGACCGCCAGGACTCGGGCAACATCTCGTTCGGGGTTGAGACGGAAGCGGGCCGCCACTTCGTCAAGACGGCTGGGCCGCCCGGCGGCGGTGGTTTGCCGCTCGCGCACGAAGATCGGGTGGCGCTGCTGCAGAACGCCGAGCGTCTCGCCAGGGAAGTGCCCCATCCGGCCCTGACGCGCTTCGAACGCTCGATTCCGTCGGCCTGGGGGCCGATGCTCGTGTACGGCTGGGTCGAAGGCGAACACCTGCACGCTCGGCGCGAACGGCGCGAGGACCCAGACACCGCATGGCAACGCTTTCTGGCGCTCCCCACGTCAGACAGGCTGGCTGTGGTTCGCACGCTCATTGACCTGCATGTCGAACTCGCGAAGAAGAACTGGGTAACGGGAGATTTCTACGACGGTTGCCTCATCTACAACTTCTCGAGCAAGTCCGTTCACGTCTTCGACCTCGACAGCTACCACAAAGGGCCTTACACGAATGACATGGGCCGCATGTTCGGCTCCACTCGCTTCATGGCACCGGAGGAGTTCGAACTCGGACGCGGCATTGACGAGCGCACCACAGTGTTCGCCCTCGGCCGCACCATCGCCATCTTCCTCAGCGATCTGACTGCCTTGTCCGATGTGGTCGCCCGCGCCTGCGAAGCAACTCCGGAGCACCGCTATGGAACCGTGGCGGAACTTTCTGGGGCGTTCGCTCCCGCCTTGGCCTGTTGAGGGCTACCCAACTGCCGACTTGCCTCCCTTGGCTGGCTGTGGCCTGTACACGGGCACTACGACCGGCGTGGCACTGGTCGTTCCGGCGTAGAGATTCGCGTGTCACCACCCGGACTTGCCAACTGCCGTTCGAGCGAGGTGAATTCGGCGAGCAGCTCTGGGGATTCGAAGGCGCGGTTGCGCCGCCCCATCGCAACCTGACGCAGGATGCCTGCTGCAGCAAGCCGTCCGACCGCTTGGCTCGTCGACTGGTAGGAGCGCCCTATCGCCTTTGCAGCGGTGGTGGTTGTAAGCACGGGGGCGCCAGGAAGCACATCAATGAGAAGGCGCGCTGCCGAGTCCCGGCGCACGGGAGCGATCCGCTCCCGCCACGATTCCTGCAAGCGACGCACTCGCTGCTCAAAGCGCGCTGCATCCTCCGCTGCCCGCCGACATGCAGCAGCAAAGAACGCCACCCAGCGATTGATGCCCGTCCGTGCTTCTTGCGCGTGTGAGTCGCCAACATAGCGAGTGGCGGAAAGGCCAGCGACGTACTCGTCCGGCCAGGTGGCAAGTACAAGCGACACCGGCGGCAGCACCCGAGGGGCGAGTCCTCGCCGTCGCAGCACCACATGCACCAAGGCCCGTCCTGCTCGGCCATTGCCATCCACGAACGGGTGGATCGTCTCGAACTGGGCATGGGCAATGGCTGCCTGGGCAACCGCAGGCAAGCTATCCTCGTTGCAGAAGGCGATCAGGTCTTCAAGCAGGCCCGGCACGGCTTCGGGCGGTGGCGGGACGAAGGCCGCCGAACAGGGGTTGAAGTCGCTGCCTCCGATCCAGTTCTGTACGTCGCGCACCCAGCCGCCGTAGCGGTCGAGTCGGGTGCCCGCCACCAACCTTCGGTGGGCTTCAAGCAACGTCTGTAGCGCAAAGGAGCGTCCTTCGGAAGCCTCACCAACGCACCAAGCCATCGCTTCGATATTGCCCAACACTTCAATGGCCGTGACATCTCGCACGGTTTCGCCTGCCCGTCGCGCGGCATCGGCCCGCAGCAGGCGTCGCCCCCCCACTTCGAGCCCCTCGATGCGCGAGGAGGCAACACTCTCGGCTCGCAGCAGCAGTCTTGCCAGGGCTTCCGTGCCGGCCAGCGCCGTCGCAGAGGCATCGAGGCGCACGATCTCGGCTTCGGCATCCGCCACCTCTGCCGCCACGTCGCCGTCGAGAGCAAAAGTCCGACCGGCGACGCGATCAGGCAGATAGACCGAGTAGTCACAGGACAGGCGGTCGCGCCGTGTGGGCGCACCTGCTCCGCCTTCCCATCGGCGCTTCTCCACGGTCGCCATCTTCCGAGCCCCCAGAGCCTTTGCGCTGCAGATTCCTTGTTCAAGGATACGCTGGAAAGCTTGAATACAGTGCGCCGTTGTTCAAGGATTTTGCATTTGGGCGTGGCCTGAGACGAGCGGACATGCCTTAGGCGCGACCTTTGCAGTCGCCTCTGCCAATCGAGCCGAGGCCGTTCCCAAGCAAGGACGCGCGAGGACAAGACTCGCCCCTAACGGGGCGCCATCACGACGCCAGCTTGCCCTTCTTCGGGTCGGGTTTCGGTTGGAAGTCGAACCACGTTTGGGCTATCGAGTCGTGGATTCGGCCAAGGTGCTGCTGGCATTCATCCATGAAGGCGCGCAGCGCCGGGCCTTCAAGGCCGGCGACGTCCGCGTTGGCCAGGGCGACGATGGCGGTGTTGCAGTTGCGCATGGGGCGGCGATTGCGCGGCAGGTCGCGAACGCTGCTTCGCATTTGCGCGAGACAGCGGGCATAGGAGCGCGGCAGGTTGCCGGCGCGGAGGAGGAATTCGAGCACCGGGCCGCGGGACACCGGCTGGCCGACCGCGGCGTGGTAGGACTGCATGGCGTAGAGCGAGATCAAGACGCTCCGCCACCGGGCCTCGTGGAAGGGCTCGAGGTCGTGACCTGGTGCCAAAAGGTCGGCGGAGCCGACATCGATGGTGCGGGTGGTCATGTCGGCGCGTTCGAGCTGGTTGCCGAGGCGCAGGAATGTCCAGTGGGCGTCATGCAGCATGTTGCGGGAAAGAAAGCCCTCGAACTGGTGCACGCGCGAGCCAACGCCATCGAGCGCTTCGCGGCGGCGCCGGCGAGAGGTGCCTGGGGGCAGTTGCGAGCGGGCGAAGTGATGCAGGTCGTTGACGTATTCGAACGTCACTCTCGGCATGGTCTCGCGCACCGTGCGGGCGTTCTCCCGCACGCCTTCGATGGAGCGGATGATGGACCCCGGATTGCGGGCGTCGCTGATGAGGAAGCGGCAGACGTTGTATTCGCTGGCTTCGTCGAAGAGCGAGTCGAACAACGGCCCGGAACCGGTGATGTCTATGAGTGGTCGCCAACCGAGCGGCAGCCGCACGGGCAGGTCCATGAGCAGGTTGGAGGTGACGGTCACCAGCCGTGCCGTGCTCTCCACCCGCTCGATGTAGCGACCGAGCCAGTACACGCGTTCCGCCACCCGCGACAGGATGTCCCTCTTGCCGCCCGCAGCGCGGGCTTGTCCCGCGGGTGTGGCAGGCCCGGGTGCCGCACTCACGGCTTTTTTCACGTTACGTCTCCGGCAGAGGAACCAGCTTCCCCTCTGCCCCCCGCGCCAGCGGCGGAGGAAGCTTCCCCGGCTGAGGGCTCCACCTCCACCACCCAAGTGTCCTTGCTGCCGCCGCCTTGGGACGAGTTGACCACCATCGAGCCTTTTCGCATCGCCACACGCGTCAGGCCGCCCGTCGTAACGTAGGTATCCGCGCCGGAGAGGATGAACGGGCGCAGGTCCAGGTGTCTGGCTTCGACCCGGCCATCCGTGAGCGTCGGCGCGGTGGAGAGGGAAATCATCGGCTGTGCCACGTAGTTGCGCGGATTGGCGCGAATCGAGCGGGCGAAGGCGTCGCGTTCGGCGTGGGTCGCCATCGGCCCCATGAGCAGGCCGTAGCCACCGGATTCGTTGGCCGGCTTCACCACCAGCCTGTCGAGATTGTCGAGCACGAAGTCGCGGTGTTGCTTCTCCACGCAGCGATAGGTGGGCACATTGGCGAGCAGGGGCTCTTCGGCGAGGTAGTAGCGGATCATGTCCGGCACGTAGCTGTAAATCACCTTGTCGTCGGCGACGCCACACCCCGGCGCATTCGCCAGCGCCACGTTGCCAGCGCGCCAGGCGCGCATGAGGCCGGGCACGCCAAGGATCGAGTCTTCCCGGAACGCCTCCGGGTCGATGAAGAGGTCGTCGATGCGGCGGTAGATCACGTCCACGCGCTGGACACCGGCGATGGTCTTCATGTACACGCAATCGTCGTCGCCGACGAAGAGGTCCGGCCCCTCCACCAGTTCCGCCGCCATCGTCTGGGCAAGATAGGCGTGCTCGAAGTAGGCGGAGTTGTAGATGCCCGGCGTCAGCACCGCCACCACAGGCATTGTGTCTTGCCCCGGCGCCAGCGAACGCAGGCACGCGGCAAGCGCGAGCGGGTAGTCGTCCACTGGATGGATGATGTAATCCTCGAACAGCTCCGGGAACACGCGCTTCATGACGGCGCGGTTTTCCAGCATGTAGGAGACGCCAGAGGGCACGCGCAGGTTGTCTTCGAGCACGAGCAAGCGGCCATTCTCGTCGCGCACGAGGTCGGTGCCGCAGACGTGCGACCAGACACCGTGGGGCGGGTCGATGCCGATGCACTCCTGGCGGAACTCGCGCGACTTGAGGATGTGGTCTGCGGGAACGAGGCCGTCGCGAATCGCGCGCTGGTCGTGGTACACGTCGTCGATGAATGCATTGAGTGCCTTCACCCGCTGCTTGAGTCCCCGCGCCACCTCGTCCCATTCATGCTTCAGCACGAGGCGCGGAACGATGTCGAAGGGCCATTCGCGGTCGATCTGCGCGGGGCCGCCGTCCTCGTCTTCGCTGTAGACCGTGAAGGTGATGCCCATGGCGCGGATCGCCACGTCCGCCGCCGCCTTGCGCTCGGCGAGTTCCTCGGGGCTGAGGCCGGCGAGCACCCGCATGACGCTGTCGGCACCGGGGCGCGACGCGCCGTCCGGCGTCACCAGTTCATCCCACGCCCGGGTTGCGTCGTAGCTGGTCCAGTCGATGCTCATGTTGCGATCATGCAGCCACCGCCGAAGCTACGACCAAGTCGTGGACGAAGCGAAGCTTGTCGGCAGTCGTCGCGGCCAGCGAGAAGGGATACGGGTCCGGCAGGCCCATGCTGCGGTTCAAGCTGTTCATCACGCAAGCGAGCTCCTGCCAATCGTCCAAGGTTCGGTCGAAGCATGCGTGCTCCGGTGGCAGCGGGGAGACAAAGGTGCGGCCCTCGGTGCCAAGGCCAGCGTCATGCGCGCTCTCCAGCGTATCGGTCATATGCAGGTAATGTGCCCAGGTCTCGGCGAAGTCTTCGAGCGGGTGGGAGGCGGCATAGGGCGTGACGTGGCGGCTTTGCCAATCCGCCGGCGGGCCGTTGGTGTAGTGGCTGTCGAGGGCGTCGGCATAACTTCCACGCTCGTCGCCGAACCGCTCGCGGAATGGTGCGTGCGCGGGGCTTCCCTCCACCAGCCGACGCCAATAGTAGTGCCCCGATTCGTGGCGAAAGTGCCCCAGCACGGTGCGATACGGTTCGTCCATGGCCTCGCGCATCTGTTCGCGCAACTCCGGCGCGGCTTCCATGAGGTTGATGGTGATGATGCCTTGGTCGTGGCCCGTCATCACCGGATCGTCCACCGGGCCCGTCGCCTGGGCCGTGTCGAGGCGGGCGTCGGCGAGGATGCGAAAAGCCAGACCATCGGCGCGCTCACCCTTCCCCTCCACCGGCAGGCGCAGGCTCAGCAGGGAGAAAAGGAGCCGCCGCTTGGCCTTCTCTACTTCGTACCAGAGCTTCACGCGGCGGGCATCGGTGGGATCGGGCACCACCTCCGTGAGAGCGCAAGCGTCGCACAAGCGGTCTTCGCCGCCGCCGACCAGCCAGTTGCAGACCCGCCACTCGTCGTAGTTGCGGCAAAGGCCGTCCCGAGGAGCGAGGGGCCGCAGCGTCATTTGCGCGGGGTCGAAGCCAAGCCGGCGGCCGCATTGCAGGCAGGTGTCGTTCTCGAAGTGGATGCGGTTGCCACAAGTGCAGATGAATGTGCGCACGATGCTTCCGTCTTCTGCTTCAAGTCCCTTCCGTCGCCGGACTGTCTTGGCGCTTGCGCGCTCTAACGGGCGCGTCGGCAGTTCGCTGGCGCGAACTGCTGGCCTTTCGTGCCGCGCGGCACGCAACTTGCCCATCGCCTGCGACGCGGCCGGAACGAACGCCCGCGTACTCGCTATTATCGCACCGACCAATCGGAGGCAAAGCGCACACCATGCTTGACGGAACCGTTCACCCCGACTTTGCCGATGTGGCGGCCACGCTCATCCGGCTGCTGCCCAGTTCCGGCCACGGCGGTGGGGCGGCCACCGTGTATCACCGCGGCCGCTGCGTGGCGGACATCTGGGGCGGAACCCGCGACGACGCCGGCACCCCTTGGAGCGAGGACACCATCGCGCCTTGCTTCTCCACCGGCAAGGGCATCGTCGCGACGCTCATGCACATGCTGATCGATCAGGGCAAGGCGGCCTATGACGATCCCGTGGCGCAGCATTGGCCCGGATTCGAGGCCGGCGGCAAGGAACGCATCACGATCCGGCATGTGCTCTGCCACGAGGCGGGCCTGTACCGCATCACCGACATGATCGCCTCGCCGCGGGAGATGCTGGACTGGGATCACATGTGCGGTCGGGTGGCCGCTGCGGAACCCGCGCACGAGCCCGGTGCCGCACATGGCTATCACGCCTTCACCTTCGGCTGGCTGCTCGGTGGCCTCATCGAACGACTCACGGGCAAATCCCTTGCCGCTGCCATAGCCGACGAACTGGTGGCGCCACTCGGTCTCGATGGCTGCTTCATCGGCGTGCCGGGGGAAGCCATGCCACGGCGAGCTGAACTCGAGAACGGCATGGCGGAGCCGCCCTCGGACAAGCCGGCGTGGCGCGAGAACGCGCAAGAGTGGATCGAGACCGGCCTCGCCCGCGTCGGCGTCGACCTCGCAGAGTTCCGCAACGCGCTGACGCCGTTCAATGAGCCGTTCGACTGGAATGCCGAGGAAACCGTGCAGGCGACGATTCCCGGGGCCAACGGCCAGTTCACCGCCCGCTCGCTGGCACGCGTGTACGCCATGCTGGCGGAAGGCGGCGAGATCGACGGCGCACGGCTCGTCTCGCGGGAACGCCTGGTGGAGCTTTCGCGGGTGGAGAATCGGGGCCGCGACCGCGTGCTGATGATCCCCATGCACTGGCGGCTCGGCTATCACCGAGCGTTCACCTTGGGCAAGACGGCACCGGATGCCTTTGGCCACTATGGCTATGGGGGCAGCGGCGCGTTCTGCGATCCTTCGCGGCGGCTGGCCGTGGCCTTGACGGTGAACACGGGCAGCGGCACGCCGGCCGGCGACTGGCGGATGCCGCGCTTGGCGAGGGCTGCGATTGGCGCCGCGGACCGCATCGCCGCGGCAGACCCGGTCGGGATGGACTGATGCCGCAGGCCGGAGAGCTGTACGAAGGTCTGGAGGAGCGCTTTCGCACCATTGGCCACCTGCGCCATGCCGAGTCCATGCTCTCTTGGGACGAGGCGGTGATGATGCCGAGCGGCGGCGGCAAGGTGCGCGCCGACGCTTTGGCAGCGCTTGCCGGAACCGTTCACTCGCTCGAAGCCGCGCCTGACATCGCGGAGTTGACCGAGGCCGCGCTCGAACGCGAGGACGATCCGTGGCGACGCGCAAACCTGGGTCAAATGGCGCGGGTGTCACGACGCGCACGGGCACTTCCCGAAGATCTGGTGACGGCACTGACCCGCGCTTCGGCCGCAAGCGAGCAAAGCTGGCGCACGGCGAGAGGCGCCAACGATTTCGGCGCCGTCGCGAAGGGCCTCGAGGAGGTGCTTGGCTTGACGCGAGAACGCGGCCATGCCCTTGCCGAGGCGGCCGGCGACGGCACCGAACCGTACGATGCCCTGCTCGACGAATACGAGCCCGGCCTGACGCGTGCCGCCATTGATCCAATCTTCGGCGAACTACGCGCAGTCTTGCCGGACTTGATCGACCGCGCCATCTGCCGACAAGCGCCAGCCAAAGCGCCGACCGGCCCCTTCCCCATTGCCGCGCAGGCAGACCTCGGTCGCAGCCTCATGCGCAAGATGGGCTTCGACTTCGAGCGCGGGCGGCTCGACGTGAGCCACCACCCCTTCTGCGGCGGCGAGCCGGATGATGCCCGCATCACCACTCGGTACGACGAGGGCGACTTCCTCAAGTCCATGTTCGCGGTGCTGCACGAAACCGGCCATGCGCTCTACGAACAGGGCCTGCCGCCGGCTTGGCGGGGGCAGCCGGTGGGCGTGGCGGTCGGGATGGCTCTGCACGAGAGCCAGTCGCTGTTGATGGAAATGCAGGTGTGCCGCAGCGCGCCCTTCCTTGCCTTCGCGGCGCCCATCGTTCGCCAAGCCTTCGGCGCCGAGGAAACCGATCCCACTTGGAGCGCCGACAACCTTGCGAGGCTCGCCACTCGCGTCGAGCGCAGCTTCATTCGCGTGGATGCGGACGAAGCAACCTATCCGCTGCACATCGTCCTGCGCTATGAGATCGAGGCCGCGCTGCTCGACGGCTCTCTCGCCGTTCGGGACATTCCGGACGCGTGGGACGAGAAGATGCGCGCGTATCTCGGAATCGGCACCGCCGGCAACTTCACCGATGGCTGCATGCAGGATGTGCATTGGTTCGCTGGCCTGATCGGCTACTTCCCCACCTACACGTTAGGCGCCGTCACCGCGGCCCAGCTTTGGCAGGCGGCGAAAGCAGCTTTGCCGGGGGTGGAGGACGCCATCGGCGCGGGCGATTTCCGGCCATTGCTGTGCTGGCTGCGCGGCAACATCCACGGTCAAGGCCGGGTGATGGCCGGGAGCGAGTTGATCGCCCGAGCCACGGGGCGACCCTTGGGCACGGAGGCGTTCCTTGGCCACCTGCGCGGTCGCTATCTCGGCGAAGACGGGGCGTCGTGACTACGGGCCGCGCAGGGAACGCCATCCCGGCGCCGCCCCGGGCCGCCCACGTGCAGGGAACTGGGCCGACCGTGGACGAGGTGGCGAGGCTCGCCGACTTCGCGGCCCGCCACGCTCCCCTGTTCGTCATCTCCGGCGCAGGATGCAGCACCGAATCCGGCATCTTCGACTACCGCGGCCGCGACGGCCAGTGGAAGCGCAAGCCGCCGGTGCAATACGACCAGTTCATCCGCAGCGAGGCGGCCCGGCAGCGCTACTGGGCGAGGAGCCACGTCGGTTGGCAGCGCTTTCACGCGGCGCGGCCGAATCCAGCGCATCTTGCCCTCGCGGCATTGGAACGCGCTGGAGTCGTCGGCATCGTCGTGACCCAGAACGTGGACGGCCTGCATCAGGCGGCAGGACACGAACGCGTGATCGACCTGCATGGGCGGCTTGATGCCGTGATCTGTACCGCATGCGGGCGGCGAACGGCTCGTGCCGACGTGGCCGCGTGGCTGGACTGGAACAATCCTGGGTTCGAGACGCCTGAGCACTCCCTCGCGCCAGACGGCGACGCCGACTTCGAGGGCGTGGACCTGACGGGCTTCCGGGTTCCCTGTTGCGACCGTTGCGGCGGAGTCGTCAAGCCGGATGTGGTGTTCTTCGGCGAGAACGTACCGCGAGCGAGGGTGGACGCGGCGTTCGACGCACTCGCCCAATCGGGCGGCGTGCTGATCTGCGGATCGTCGGTGATGGTGCAGTCGAGCTTCCGCTTCTGCCGCCGGGCCGAGGCAATGCACCTGCCCGTCGCGGCGCTGAACCAAGGGGTGACGCGTGCCGACGCCATGCTCAGCCTGAAGGTCGAGGCGCGGTGCGGTCCCACGCTGGCTGCGCTTGCCGCCGGTCTCGGCTGACGAGGATGTTCCACGGCCGTGTCTGGGGCGCTCCCGCCAAGGAGGGTCGCCTCGGAGGTTGTCTCGCGGGATGCCTTCGTGTTCGGCGGCGTAGTCGTTCGGCGTGTCGGTGCCTCCTCATCGTTCTTGGTTCGCTGGCCCCATTCTTCGCGCCGGCAATGGCGGCAGAAAGCGAGGCCACGACAGCCGCGCCGGAGGAAGACCCTGCGCCGGCGAATGCAGACATCGAGGCGATCCTTGCCAACCCACTCGGCAATGCCGCCTACGTGAAAGAATCTCGTTGCATTCCCGGCGGCGGCTTCGGCAACGTGGACGTCGTCGATGACCGCAACTTGGTCTTCGAGGGTCGCCGCGGCACACTCTGGTGGAATCGGCTCCGCCAACGCTGCCTTGGACTCCACAGCAACATGCGCCTGACGATGGAGCGCCGCAGTTGGCGATTCTGCGCCCGCGACCGCTTCCGCGGAGTGGGCCGCAGCGCAACCGAGCTCCCGTCCACCATCTGCGAACTCGGCAACTTCGTCGAACTGGACCCGGAATCCAGCGAACTGCTGCGCCGCGCCATCGAAGCGAGCCGCCGCAACACGGTAGTCGGCACGACAGTACGCCGCGCCGCACAGTAGGCCGCTTTCCTCGTTGGGGACGGGCTTGTCCCGTCCCCAACGACCGGCACACGCCTCGTCAATCTTCCCCGCGAGCCAAGGCCCGCTTGCTCTCGATCAAGTTGGCGTATTGGGCCGCTAGCCAAGGCGCGTGTTCCGGTGGGCAAGCCTTGCGCGCCTCCTTCAGTTCGCGGCGGACGCGGTCCGTCATCGAGCGCAGGTGTGTTTCCGCACCCCTGCCGCTGAGTTCCGCCTCAGCCCAGTGGTGGGTGGGGTACACCGCGAGATTGCCTACGATCGTACGATCCATGAAATCCGCGAGCGCTTCTGCCGACTCGAAGCTGCCCTCGACGGGCCGTGCGAAGTGGGCGTGGACGCGGCCCTTGAAGCCGAGGATGCCGAGTTCGATGCTGCGGAAGTCCTCATCCGGTGCTTTCGCATAGTCGCCGTCACGGTCGCGCAGATACAGTTCCCGCGCCTTCATGGCCGCGCACGGATCGAGTTCGTAGGAGAGCGACACCGGCACGAGGCGCACGCGCTGCAGCCAGCCGAAGGGCTCCGCGACTTCCTTGCGCCAGGCTAGCCCTAGCATCTTCAAGAGTGCGGGATCAGTACGGTCGAAACCGTCCTTGGTGCGGCCTTCGCGCTGGGCGATCCACACCGAGGTGCCGGACTCGAGCGTGTGGCGAATGTAGGCCGAGGTGCGTCTGAGCGCCGCGTATTGCGCCCGGGCGCTGCCACCGCCACGCGGCACCACGAAGCTCTTGTTCAGGCGCATGAGATCGCTCTCGAACGGGCGGCCAAACAGGTTGTCGCCCACCGCGATCTCGGCGGTTTCGTGGCATTCGAGCCAGATCGCATAGTTGACGAGGGCCGGATCCACGGCAATGTCGCGGTGGTTGGAGACGAATAGGTGCGGTGCGCCGCGCGGCAAATCCTCGACGCCAGCGTAGGTGAACTCAGTCATGGTCTTGCGCACCAGCTTCTCGACATGGGTCGAGAGCAGTTGCTGCATATCTGCCACCGAGGCGACGCCCCGGAGGCGGCGCCGCAGCAGGGCGCGAACCCAATGACGCACCAGGCCCGGCAGCAATCGATGCCACGTCGGCGCAATGCGCGCCGCCGCGAGATCAATGAGTTCGCCGGTGTCGAGCAGCCGCGCCAGAACACCGGCAACCTCCGCATCTCGATACGGACGAATGTCCTCAAACTCGTCCAAGACGGCCAGCCCCACGCCCTCTCTTCGGTGCCCGGCAACGCGCCCGCGCAGTATCGCACGGCCCTCTGAAGGGAAGGCAGAATGCCCTACCTCCGGAGGACTGCAGACAGAAGGGAGCACAAATGGACCTGGAGCTTGATGGCAAGACCGTGCTGGTCACAGGCAGCCACCGCGGCACTGGCCTCGTGATCGCCACCGCATTCCTGCGCGAGGGAGCCCGGACGTTCGTCCACGGCTTCGAGCAGGACCAAGCCAAGGCGGCAGTGGCGGAAATCGAGGGCGGTACGGCGGTGTTTGGCGACATTCGCACCGAAGAGGGTGCCGCGGCCGTGGCGGCGCAGGTCGGCGTGGCGCCGGACATCCTCGTCAACAACTACGGCGCCGCCAGCGGTGGTCGCTGGGAGGCTGCTTCCGACTCGGACTGGATCGCCATGTACGAAACCAACGTGCTGTCCGCGCAGCGCATGATCCGCCGCTTCCTGCCCGAGATGCGCGAACGCACAAGCGCCCGAATCATCAACCTCGGCACCGCCGGCACCCTCGCGCCGGCGGCGCGCAATCCGCACTACTACTCCGCCAAGGCCGCCCTCGTGACCATGACCTCGAGCCTCGCCCAGGATGTGGCCGGCACCGGCATCCGCGTGAACCTCGTCTCGCCGGGCATGATCCGCACTCCGGAAGTTGAGGCTGGCTACATGCGCCGAGCCGCTCGCGAGGGCTGGGGCGACACCTGGGACGAGGTAGAACCCCACGTTGCCGCCCGCATCCCCATCCGCCGCATCGCCCGGCGCGAGGAAGTGGCCGATCTCGTCCTGTTCCTCGCCAGCTCCCGCGCCGATGCCATCCACGGCCAGAACATCGTCATCGACGGCGGCGCCGTCGCCCGGTCTTGAAGGCATCGCAAACCGCGTCTGCTATGGTGCGGCGCGCAGGTGGCAGGAGCGCTTAGATGGAGTGGCTGGCGGGAACGAGCGGCTACAGCTACAAGGAGTGGAAGGGCAGCTTCTACCCCGAAAAGATCAAACCCGACGCCATGCTGGGCTGGTACGCAACGCAGTTGCCAGCGGTGGAAATCAACAACACCTTCTATCGGATGCCGGCCAGCCGAACGCTGGAGACGTGGCGCGATGCGGTGCCGGAGCACTTCCGCTTCTCCATCAAGGCGCCGCGCAGCATTTCGCACAAGGCGAGGTTGCACGACTGCGAAGACGCCACCTCGTACTTAGCCGACAAGGTGCGCACGCTCGGCGACAAGCTCGGTTGCGTGCTGTTTCAGCTTCCGCCATACGTGCGCAAGGATGCCGGGCTGCTCGACGCCTTCCTCGGCACGTGGCCGAAGGAGCTGCCGGTGGCGCTGGAGTTTCGCCACCGGTCTTGGTTTGACGAGGAGATTGCGGAGACGTTAGGGAGGCACGACGCCGCCATCTGCGTCTCCGAGGACGGCAAGCTGGATCTGCCGACCTTCTTCGCCACCACGGACTGGACGTATTTCCGGCTGCGCAAGCAGGATTACGACGACGTGGCCTTGGCGCTCTGGCGGGCGCGGGGCGAGCAAAGCGGTGCCGGTCGGGGCCTCGCCTTCTTCAAGCATGAGGACGAAGGCGCGGGGCCGGCGCTTGCGAAAAGATTCCTCGGAATCGAGCCTGCCCGGCAAGACGAGGGGGCGCCGTGCTGACCAAGCAGCAGATTGACGAGTTCCATCGCGAGGGCTTCGTGTTGGTGCCCGGCTTGCTCGAGCCGGCCGAGCAGGAACGCTACAACGCCCGCTTCCTCGACATCGCGCAAGGCGATGCCCCGCCCGAAATGACGGTGATGCGCGACGTGATGGTCGTGAAGGGTGCCGTGACGCCGAAGACGCCGGTACACGGCATCAACAAGATCATGAACTTGGAGACGGACCCCATCCTGTTCGACTACGCCCGCCATCCGGCCACGCTCGCCATCGCCGCGCAGCTAACGGGCGACCAACACCTCTACACCATCTCCACCAACGTCTTCAACAAGCCGCCCGACATCGATGGCCGCCATCCACTGCACCAGGACTTGCGCTATTTCCGCCTGCGACCCGCGAGCGGCATCGTCGGCGTCTGGACGGCTCTCTCGCCCTGCACGCGGGAGTCCGGCTGCCTCGCCGTGATCCCACGCTCCCACCATGGCCCACTGCTAGGGCACGGTGACCCTGATTGGGAGTACGTCAACCGCGCCTTCTACGGCGTCACCGACGTGGACCGCGACTCTCGCCAACACATCGAGATGGCACCCGGCGACACGCTGTTCTTCCACCCGCTGCTGGTCCACGGCTCCGGTCGCAACCGCACAAACGACTTCCGCCGCGCCATCTCCATCCACTACGCGAGCGCCGAATGCACGACGCCCGGAAGGGACTGGAAGACCGGGCCGCACGTCCGCCCGGTGCCGTAGGGGCAACCTTCGTGGGTGCACGTGGCGAGCGCATCGGCAGACTCGCCACTCGGATGTAGGGGCGACCCTTGTGGTCGCCCGTGCCGAGTCCATCGCAGCGTCTGCGCGCCCGTCAGGGCGCGCCGGGACGGGACAAGCCCACCGCCGACGGGTGGTTTTCCGCGGTTGCAGGACTTCGCCGGAAGTCCTTTAACCTGCCGATAAATATAAACTTTTTTGCGTACCGGGCACCTCCGGGGCACACTGCTTCTCAACAACCCCTTGTAACCGAACGGGGAACGGGAAGTGAACAATCGACCCCTCATGCTGTCCGCAACCTTCGTGCGCAACGCCAACACGCCCGGCCGCTACGGCGACGGCCGCGGCGGGCTTGGACTCGGCCTGCTCGTCCGGCCCGCCCTGCGCGGCGGACTCAACAAGCCCTAGACGCAGAGCGTCCGCATCGACGGCAGGCCCACCAGCCTCGGCCTCGGGCGCTACCCCGTCGTAACCCTGCGTCATCCACCCTCACTTGCGACTACGGCATCCCGGATCCCTCTCCACGCGCTTCGATGATCCGCCGCACAATTCGCAGGGAAGCCTGCACACTCTCCCGCCTCCATCCCTGCGACAGATGCTGACAATAGATTGCCGGGCAACCTTTCAGCTCCGCGCGTCCAAAGGCGCGCCAGCCACGCGCGTCGAACACCTCGTCGCGCCAATGTCCCTCCAATCCCAACGCTTCGCTCGCCTTCTTGCCGAACAGCAGGACCGCTCTCGGGCACATCGCCGACACCATGCGCCTGACCCACGTCGACGAAAACTCGCGCCAATCTGCCCTAGCACCATGCTTGGCCATCCAACGGTTGGACTCCTTTGCCGGCGCCTCCGGAAAGCACGCGGCCATGGCAACTGTTCGATCCTCGAGCGTTTCGCTCAGCCCAGCTTCGCCAAACTGACTCCGCAGTGCGCGACCAAAGTCAAACTCACTGTCAAGGTAGCGAAGCCTGTCAGGCCAAATCGGCTCCGACGGAGAAGCGTCTCCGGCGCCACCCTGAAAGGACACCAGCATCAACTCGGGATTCCGCATCGGCGGCCCGTACATTGCCGTGATCCTGGATTCGACTACGTCTTGCAGCCGAGCATCCTCCATTCTCCGGAATGCCTCTTCGTACATGCGATGCGCAAGCTCGACGATCTCCGCTTGCGACCGTGCCGGTCGCTCCATCTACGCGTTCTCCTTCGACAAATCAACCTCCACCACCGTGATCCTGCCTTTTTGGCAAACGCCCTTCACTCGGGCAACAGCAACCCGCCGCTCTCTACCTTGTCGAGAGCGTCGCGCTCGGCCGTCCGTCAGGACACACGTTGATTGCCGGAGTTGGTTCCGCCCCTCCGGCCTTGGCTACGGCGACGTGAAGAACTGATCGATTTCGCGCCCCAACTCCCTTACGCCATCGGGCTTGAGAAAGACCTGAACCGCATCTCCGTGGAACCGGTCGAAGTCGTACGAGAAGTCCCGAGCCCGATCCACGCTGATGCCGGTTCTCGCCTTCGCGAACAGCAGCACCGTCAGGATGCTGTCCCCATGCTCCCGCTTCATGTGCCTGGCGTCGTAAGCCCGCGCCTTAAACTGATCCGTTACCGCAGACTTGAACTTGACCTCGATGCTGACCAACTTGGCCGACCCCGATGCCGAGACAAGAATGTCTGACTTGTGCGACACCAAGCGGCCTGACGGCAGCTGATAGTCGACGACACCTTCCCGTGCAAACTGCAGCGCCGGAAGCGCCGTTCTCAGCATTCCGATCAGTCTGTCCCGCAGCTCCGCCTCGGATTTCGGCAAGGAAGGGTCCTGGCCTGCATCCGGCTGTCCACCGATCGCCTTCGAGAGGTCCGAAGCGCGATCGTCCACCTCGCGGTCGCCTAGTACCACGAACCGTCCTCTCGCAACGCTGTGGAGAATGTCCTTCCCCACGGCCCCCGGCGCTCCACCCTTCAGATTATCCGTCACTCCCTGAATGACCGGATTGATCGAGCCCTCGCCGATCGTTGGATCCTCCCCCTGCACGCCGGCCACCAAGTCCGCCCGGGTGAACGGGGTACATCCCTCCGCCGCCAGCTTCTTGGCACAGCGCTCGATCCGGCGCCAGATCGGTTCGGCTGACACGCCCCCTCCTTCAGTTCGCGCTGTTCCGTCGACTGCGCACCCTAACAGACTCACGTCTATCCCATTCAGATCGACGCGAGGCGATCTTGCGCGAGCTGCCTCCGCGTCAGTCGCCCCTTTTCGAGGGTGCGAAGAGTGCGCCCAGTCCGATGAAGGGAAGTACCGGCAGGAGGAACCACCAAGCATACTGGGCGAGCGAAAGGAGGCTTAGCAAAGCTAGGGGAACAGCCAACACTGCGGCGACCGCCCCGAGGGTCGAGAGTTTTCCGGCCTTCGCCTCAATGAATGCAGCAGTGAGCATCCCGCAGGAGACAAGCAAGATTACAAGGAGAAGGACGAACTTCCATCCAATGAAGAAGCCCAACGCAAGAAGAGTCGCGGTGACGACTCCCAGTGCGACGGTTGCCTCCTTGTTCTTCTGTTGCTTCGTCCTCGTCTCGTCCTTCTTCTTCTGCGCCCGCATCGCCTTCTTGAATTCGGCGGCGAATGTCGTCTGCTCTTTCGGGCCACTCATGCCGCCACACCCTAGGCTGTCTTTGCGAGTCAATCGTGTGATTCGCTTCTCAGTCAGGCTGACACTACCATGCATGGGGCTCAGGACTGACACCCCCTCCACCAGCTCGGCTTCATCGGGAGCACGCCGAACCCGGCGCGAACGTCTACACCGACGAGGCAGCCGCCTACCGCGGCCTGTCAGGGATGGATCACGAGGCGGCCAACCACTCGGTTGCGCTGAACGTTCGCGGCAAGGCGCACACCAACGGGATCGAGTCGTTCTGGTCTATGCTCAAGCGGGCATACACCGGCACCTTCCACAAGATGAGCCCGAGGCACCTAGAGCGCTACGTCCGATTCTGCGCACGCAACCGCGACGGGGTTCGCAACGACCCGGCCTCACTCCCGGGCGCTGGGCCAACGCAGGAGCGTCGTCATGGCCTTCCCCGCAGGCTCGGTTCCCCGGTTCACCTGACCCCTCCGTGCCGCCTGTTCGCGTGGGCCTTGGTTCTCGCCCTCTCTCCGTTCGCCTACTCCACCCCCAGCGAAACTCGCTTCGTCGGTCAGCGCGAAGACTGGAGTCTACACAGAGACTTCGACCTGTTCTGGGACGAAGCGACGGCATGGCACGCCACGCTGAGCACCGAGGAATGGATGCTCAGCTACTCATGCGCCATTCCCGACACTTCGGGCGAGTTCGAGCACGCTAGAACTTGGCCGCACGCCTATCAGGTCGCCAAAGCCAGTGGAATGCCGGACGAACAAATCATGCACGGCCCATGGAATCCGATAGATCGCATCATGTCTCATGTGCATGATCGGCAAAGCGGCATTTGGCGTTTTCACCACCGCGCCCCGCTCCCACACGCCGAGTCCTACATCTACGAGAGAGTCATCGCACGCATCGACGATCGCACGCCTGTCAATGGCGGCTCCTTTCGCGAGGGAACGCAGGCACATTACGTCCTGAAGTTCCTCACGCCGACACACTTCGTGATGGCGACACGGCTCCGGTTGTTGATAGGCAACGACGACCCACGAATGTACGACCTGCCTCTAGGAAGCGGTCTGTCCGCTTCCGCAGAGTGGGTCGATCTGCAGTGCAACTTGGCGCCGGCATTGCGGCGCGTTCGGGAACAACACACTCGGGAACATGTGCGCGTTAGATTGTGCGCAGGCATTCATGGACCAGCGCCGCTTGCCATCGCTTTCCGCAAGCAACACTGCGACCCCTCATCTAGGTCCAACGGCAAGATTGCGGTAGAGTCCGTGCCCTGATATGACGAAGGCCGGGAGTTGGTAGCTCCCGGCCTTCAAGTCCCGCGCGACGAGGTTCAAGGCCCAGCGCAGCAAAGCGACAGCATACGTCGCTCCTTCCTTGCAAGCAATGCCTTCGTTGCGCTTCACCAGCGTACGGAGGTGCCCGTGTTGTACCAGATCGTCAAGAACCGCAAGACGGGGCGCGTTCGCGTTGTCGAACTGCCCTGCGATCCGCGCCCGCAGCTTCGTGCGGGGTTGTTCCTCTTGCAGAAGCAGGCGGAGTTGAAGGCGGCCGCGCGACGGTTCGAGGAACGCCTGCGTTAATCGGGCTTGATTCGCCGCACTTCCTCCATCATGGATTGCATTTCGGCAAGTCCACGGATGAGGTCGCCTGACTCAAAATGCCGAACCGAAATGGCGCACCTCTCCTCTATGTCCCGGAGCATTGGGGCGCGCATCGTGGGGGCATTGTCTGCCGCAAGGCCAATCTCCGTGCAGGCATCCCGCAAGATGGGCACCGCGGCCTTGAATGTGTCGATGTCGCCGCTGGCGTTTGTCCCCACCTCCGTGAACATCCTGCCTGCTCGCATGAGATGCCTGTTGGATGCGGCCTCATCGCTCGTGGCGAGGCTAGTGCTGTCCGGTGCGAAAGTGGCGACGTAGAACAGACCTCCCAGCAGTAGAGCTGCTGTGGCAAGGCCTGCCATGGTCGAAGTCTTCATGTGGATTTCCGCCGCATTTGCGTCAAGCGGCACCTTGCCACCCTTGACCCCATACGTCCACGCAAGGTGATAACTCCGTTGGAACAGACCTTGCCGTTGGCGGACGAACTGGTCCTTCGGAGTTGGCGCAGGGCCGTGCTCCAACTGCGACGGTGTACGTCGCGAGAGGCCTGGCTACAGAACTCGTCTCGACGCAACGTGGACTCCGACGAAGCCTCGCGAGTCATGGGGCTTTTTCCTACTGACGACTACTCGCCCGTACGCCATCCAGCGTCCCGTCGCCCATGCCTTAAATGCTTTACGCCTCGCCGCCGGACGGAGAAGGCAGAAGGGCAGCAGAAGGAGTAGAAGGTACCGCCGAGGCGCTCTTGCTATCGCCCCGAATACCATTAACGCCGACAGTAATCCGAACTGGACAACGGCCAGCATATCAAATTGTTGGATTCAGTCTGCCTCGGACAAGCCCGTCCCCTACGGGACCTTGCGCATGTCGATGGATGTACGCGACGCGACCGCCCGATACTCCGCCCGCACCGGGGCATAGTCGTCCATCGACACCGGAATCACGCCCCGCAGGAGCAGGGCCTCTCGCGCCGCTTTGAGCGTCACGTCCTGCATGGCCGCGGCGATCCGATGGGCGACCGCCCTACCCTCTCCACCTTTGCGGACAACGTAAGGCGGCGCAGGTGCGGAGCAAGTGCGCTCCAGCACGGCCACGTCGCGAGTCGCCTCCGGCTGGTCACGTTCGAGAATGTGCCAAGTCACCGCATCGATGCAGGCCATGTCCGCCCGGCCGGCGCGAACGGCGGCAAGGCTCGCCGCGTGGGAGCCGGTGACGAGCATCGCACTCGGTTCGCAAATCGTGTGGAGCGCGGTGAAGCCGGAACGGGATGAAAGCGAATTGACTGCCGCGACGCCGTCCCGCGAACCAACCAGAACGCTGTAGTAGCAGCCGTCTTCGCAGTCGAGATCGAACACCGGCGCCAGCACCGGTTCAATCGGCGCATCGGTGAGAAACAGATCGAGTCCACAAGCCTGCGACACGACGAGATCATCGGCTCGCCATTGCTCTTCCACCGGCGTAGTCCGATCCAACGTCCCTCCAAGACCCGTCGCCCGCCAAATCGCATCGTTCGCCCAGCGCACGGACGCCAGGTCATACCAAGGGAACGAGACGGTCACCTAGGCGCGTCTCCTCCAGGCATCTACCTCGGGTTCACCAGATACTCGCCGTTGACGCAGTTCTCTAGCCGGCCGCCCTGCAGATAGCGCAGCGCCGTGCGCGTCGAGAAGGCGCGGATGTCGCGCACGCTCTCCGGCGTGAAGAAGGCGGAGTGCGGCGTGATGATGACGCGGTTCTTGATCCACTCCTCGCCCCGGTGCCAGGCGGCCACCAGCGGCGCGTTCATGTTCGCCGGTTCGTCCGGCAGCACATCGAGGCCGGCGGCAAGCACGGTGTCGTCCTTGAGCGCATCGTGCAGGGCGTCGATGTCGATGATCGGGCCCCGCGCCGTGTTGATGACGATGATGCCCTTCTTCGCCGCCGCCAGTGCCTCGCGGCCGATGAGGCCCCTCGTCTCGTCGTTGAGCGGCGTGTGGATGCTCACCACGTCGCACTGCCCCATGAGCTCCTCGAGGCTGCGCGCCCGGCGCAGGTTAAGCGCAAGTTCCACGCCGTTCGGCTGGTAGGGGTCGTAGAACACGCAGTCCATGTCGAAGGCCTGGGCGCGGCGAATGGCGGTGGTGCCGATGCGGCCCAAGCCGACAACGCCAAAGGTGCAGGCGGAGAGACGGCGGCCATAGGGATTGAGCGCCGGGCGCCAGTTGCCGAGGGGGTCTTCGCGCAGCGCTTCGTCGTGGAAGGCGATGCTCTTCACCAGCGTCATCATCAGGGCGATGGCGTGATCGGCCACCTCGCGCGTGCCGTAGTCCGGCGTGTTGCACACCGGAATGCCCCGGCTGCCATAGCCGTCCAGGTCCACCTCGTCGAAGCCCACCGCGGTCTTGACGACGATGCGGCACTTGTCGAGCCGGTCCAGGTATTCGCTCGGCGGGGCAACCCCGACGATGGCATCGCAATTGCGCCACTGTTCGTCGCTCACCTGATCGAAACCGCGAGCAAACTCGCAGGTGGCGGCGGCGCCAACTTCCTCTTCTTCCACCGAATGATCGCGACCCGTGCGCGGCCAAAGAATCCGCAAACCCATGCTCTTCCCCGCTCCCAAGCAAAACACGAAAGGGCGGCATTCTACGGCACAGCGGAGCGAGGGCATCTTGCCGACGCGCCCTAGGGGCGCGCCGCACGCGCCGTCCGGCGCGTCGTTCCGGGGGAATCAGACGCGCAAATGCGCCGGCGCCAAGCGACGTTCTATGGCTTCAAAGACGAGCTCCGTGACGATGGCTAGCAACGCCGCAGGTACCGCGCCTTCGAGAATCTTCCCCGTATCGTTCAGCGCAAGCCCCGTGACGATGGGGTCGCCCAAGCCCCCAGCGCCGATGAAGGCCGCGAGGGTAGCTGTGCCGATGCAGATGACTGCGGCCGTTCGGATACCGGCCAGAATCGCCGGCACGGACAGCGGCAGATGGATGTAACGGAGTTCCTGTGCTGGTGTGAGACCCATCGCCTTCGCCACCTCCAGGAGCAGAGGGTCCACGGTCGTGAGCGCGGTCACGGCGTTGCGCAGGATCGGCAGGATCGAGTAGAGCAGGAGCGCCAGCACGGCCGGCAGCCAGCCGATGCCCGCCACCGGGATCATCAGCGCAAGCAGGGCGATGGAGGGCACGGTTTGCAGAAGGCCTGCCACATAGACGACCGCCTTCGACAGCCAACCGACGCGGAAGATGGCAAACGCCGCCACGAGGGCGATGGCGGTTGCGGACGAGAGGGCGATGGCGGTGAGTTCGAGATGGCGCAGGGTGTTGTCCAGCATCTCCTTCGCCAGCCGCTCGAGATCGGTTTCGGGTTGCTCGGCAGTCGTGTCGGCGGCCCCTTCGGATCGGGTTTCCGTCAATCCGGCATCGCCCAGGAAGCCGCCGGCGATGGCCGCGAAGCTCTCGCCCTCGAACACCGCGGCGGCATTCATGGCGCGCATCGACGCGTCGTCGATGGTCCCCGCCAGCCGGGTCAAGGCGAATTTCGCCCGTGCGTCCACATCCGCCCGCACCAGCGGCAGCGCGAGGTAGCGGGGGAAGAAGCCCTGGTCGTCTTCGAGCACCGCGAGGGAGTAGCGCATCAGTTCGCCGTCGGTGGAGTACACGTCCGTCCCATCGATGGAGCCGTCCGCGATGGCCTGGTAGGCGAGCCCGTGCTCGATGCCGGTGACACTGAGGTCGAGGCCGTAGGCACGCGATAGCCCCGGCCAGCCATCGTCGCGCTCCAGGAACTCGTGCGAGAAGGTGAGCCGCAGGTCCGCGTGGTGCTTGAGGTCCGAAATCCGCGCCAGGCCGCGTTCGGCAGCGAGTTGGCCCGGCACCGCAAGGGCGTACGTGTTGTTGAAGCCCAGCGCCGGCAAGGGCTCGATGCCGGCGGCACGCAGGGCAGGGCCCATCCCGGCCGCGTCGGCCCGCGAGAGCTTCAGGATGGCCTCGGCGATGGTGCCGGTGTATTCCGGATAGACATCGATCTCGCCGTTCACCAGCGCCTGGTAGCAGATCAGCGTGCCGCCGAGCCCTAGCCTCCGTACCACGGCAAAGCCCTCCCGCTCGAGCAACTGCGCCATGGCCTCGGCGAGGATGTAGGACTCGGGGAAGTTCTTGCTGGCGACGGTGATGGGCCGCGCGGCCTCGGCGCTGACCGGAGCAGCGGCGGCACCGAAAGCGAGGAGTAGCGTGCCGATGAGCAAGCCTCCGAGGGATGGCGCCTTGCCTTTTCCTGCCCGCATTTGCCTCATGCGCTCGCTTCCAACAGTCGAGTCACGGTGGCGTTTGCGGGTGCTTCCAGCACGGCTTCGCGGGCCCCGGCCTGGATCACGCCACCGTCGCCGACGATTGCGAGGTAGTCCGCCAGCCGACGCGCCTCCGCCATGTCATGGGTCACCAGCAAAGTCGAAATCGGCTCGCGTTCGTGCAATGCCTCGAACACGGGATAGATGTCGGCGCGGTTGATGGGATCGATGGCTGAGAAGGGCTCGTCGAGCAGCAGCATGTCCGGATGCAGCATCATGGCGCGACACAGACCCACACGGTGTTGCTGGCCGCCGGATATCTGGTGCGGATAGCGATCGGCGATGTCGGCTTCAAGGCCCATGGCTGACAGCAGCTCGTGCAGGCGGCGCTGGCGGCGCTCTTCCGGCCAGCCTTCGAGACGGGCCAAGAGCGTGACGTTCCGTGCCACCGTCATGTGGGGGAACAGGCGCGCGCCCTGCACGGCATAGCCGATACGCCGCCGGAATGCCTCCACATCGCGCTCCGGCACCGGCTCGCCGAGCACCTCCACCCGCCCTTCATCGGCGCGGCGCATGCCGTTGACGAGCTGCAACAAGGTGGTCTTGCCGCTGCCACTCTCGCCGACAATGGCAGTGACGGCACCGGCGGGAAACGAAACATCCACGCCGCGCAACACCCAGTTCGAGCCAAAGCGCTTGCCGACCTGCTTGAGTGCGACGCAAGGCTCGGCCGGCTCCTGATTTGCGCCATGGGTGTCCGGCGGCATCAGTGCGACTCCGGCTGGTAGCGTTGCAGTTCATCCAGGAGGGCGAGGTCTTCTGGCGCCGTGGTTTCCACACGCAGCTCCTTGATTCGCTTGCGGTATTCCGCGAGCGAAGGACGGCGCCCCAGGCCCTCGTGCTGGCATGCAGCCACATGCTCGTGCCACTGGGCCCGTTCCACTGCATCGAGTTCGCCTGGCCGAACACGCGCCTTCAGCCGCGTCGCCAACGTGCGCACGCGCCCATCGTCGGGCGAGAACGGCGGCCACGGCAACCCGTCCTGCAGGGCGTTCTGCACGCGATCCATCGCCCGTCGGTCGCCATCGTCCAGAAAGCCGTCGTAGAGCGAGAGTTCCGCATCCCGAGGCTCCGAATCCCGCTCATCACGCCGATAGGCATCGGCAATCGTCCGCTCGAGCCCCGGCACCGACGTCAACTGCTCACGGCGCCGCTCAATCTGTCCGAAATCAAACCCAAGCCGCTCCGCATCGGCCTTGCCAACCACCTTGAGCGGTGCCACGAACGGGCAGCGGTTCAACGTCACCTCCTTGAGTGGCGGCGGCTCATCCTCACTGCGGGTGAAGATGGCTTCCTTGAGGGCTTCCGCACTGGACTCAAGAAGCAGGGAAACATCGCGCGAGAGGTCCGCGACGATCAAGCGATTGGCAATGTGCGGATGCCGCGCCACCGACACCACCGGCGCGATGTTGTGGCGGGCGTTGGGGTACATGCGGGAGACATGCACGTTCACCTTCTCGCCGAGCGGCAACAGCAGCGGCACGACGGAGTCCTTCAGGCGATTGGCGAACGCGTACTCCCAGAGCTTCGGCTGCGCCTCGCGCAAACGACGAGCGAGGAAGAGCGTCGCCTGCACGTCTGCCAGCGCATCATGGGCGTCTGAATGGTCGAAGCCATTGGCTTCGCTCAGGATTTCAAGCCGGAATGTCGGCTCCCCTGCTTCGGTTCGCGGCCATTCCATGCCCGCCGGCCTAAGCGCCGCCGCCGCCCGCAACAGGTCAATGATGTCGAAACGGCTGTTGCCGTCCTTCCACTCGTGCGAGTAGGGGTCCATGAGGTTGCGGTAGAAGCCGTGGCGCAGGAAGTTGTCATCGAAGCGCAGGTTGTTGTAGCCGGTGATGCATGTGCCTGGCTGCATCAGCTCCGAGCGGATGCGGTGAAACGCGTGCCACTCCTCCATGCCCTCGCGGTTCGCGCGTTGCGGCGTGATGCCGGTGACCAGACACGAGCCGGGGTCTGGCAGCACGTCAGGCGTCAGCCGGATGTAGGTCGTGAAGGGCTCGCCGATCGACGCCAGCGCAGCATCCGTTCGCTGCCCCGCAAACTGCACGATGCGGTCAGCCGCGGCGTCCGTGCCGGAGGTTTCCAAGTCGTACCAATAGAAATGCTCCAGCGCCGCGTTCGCCATGCTATTGCGCCGCGCCTGCAAGTTCCGACAGACTTGCGCGCTTCGACAAATGCACCGGTGGTTTCGAAAGGGTCCCACGCCACCACACAACGAATTCGCCGACCATGACGGAAACCGCCTCCCCACCGGGCACCCTGAGCGCCCGTACCAGACGCATCGCGCTTCTCGCCGGCCCCATTGCTGCCGTGGCCGCCGGTCTTGCGCTGCGGGGCGCCGGGTTCGAGGACGGCGCCGCCATCACGCTCGGCGTCACCGTGCTCTGCGTCGTCTGGTGGGTGCTCCAGCCCATACCCATACCGGCGACGTCATTGGTGCCCCTCGCGGTATTGCCGATGTGCGGCGTGCTGCCGATGGAAAAGACGTCGGCCTCCTACGGCCATCCCCTGGTGCTGCTGCTGCTCGGCGGCTTCATCCTCTCCACCGCCATGGCAAAGAGCGGCGCCCACCGTCGCATTGCGCTGACAATGGTAAAGATTTTCGGCGGCAACAGCAGCCGCCAACTGGTGTTCGGCTTCATGGCCGCCGCCGCGGTCCTCTCCATGTGGATTTCCAACACCGCCACCACGCTCATGCTGCTGCCGGTTGCCCTAGCCGTGCTCGAACGCGCAAAGGACCCCAAGCTCGCCATCCCGCTGCTGCTCGGCATCGCCCACGCCGCCAGCGTTGGCGGCATCGGCACCCCCATCGGCACGCCGCCCAATGTCGTGTTCATGGCCGTGTACGAAGAAACCACCGGCAACTCCATCTCGTTCACCGACTGGATGCTGATGGCCGTGCCCGTCGTCGTCCTGTTCCTGCCCTTGATGGGGCTTTGGCTCACGCGCCACCTGAAGTCAACCGGCCAGGCGCCCGTGGCGTTGCCGGAAGTGGGCGAATGGCGTCCGGAAGAAAAGCGCGTGATGACCATCTTCGGCCTCACCGCCCTCGCCTGGGTTACCCGCAAGGAGCCTTTCGGCGGCTGGAGCGGCCTCCTCGACCTCCCCTACAGCAACGACGCCATGGTCGCCTTCTTCGCCGTGGTGGCCATGTTCATCGTCCCCAACGGCAAGGGCGGCAAGCTGCTCGACTGGGAAACCGCCGCCGACATCCCCTGGGGCATGCTGATCCTGTTCGGCGCCGGCCTCGCCATCGCCTCCGCCTTCTCCGCCACGGGCCTCTCCACCGCCATCGGCGAAAGCCTGAGCGCGGTCTCGATCTGGCCCATGCTCGCCGTCATCTTCGCGATCTGCCTTGCGGTCACCTTCCTGACGGAGGCAACCAGCAACACCGCCACCACCTCCCTACTGATGCCCGTCCTCGCCGCCACGGCCCTCGCCGCCGCCATCGACCCCAAGCTCCTGATGGTTCCCGCCGCCATGAGCGCAAGCTGCGCCTTCATGCTCCCGGTGGCCACCGCCCCGAACGTCGTTGTCTTCTCCAGCGGCAAGGTGCCTCCAACAAGCATGGCAAGGGAGGGGTTTGCCTTGAACCTGATCGGCGCAGTGGTGATCACGCTCGTCTGCTACACGCTGGTGGTGTGAAGGGAAGGGCGTCTTGCCCTCCACATGTGTTAGGCGCGTCCAAACGAATGTGGACGGGTGCGTGTTCCAACCCGTCTTGCGCCGCGTTCCTCGCCACGTCGGGCCTTTCGCCCCGCACACCTTTGAAGACGCCCTACCACCCTAAGGCCGGCGTGCGACATTGCCGCCGATCGTCGTAGGATGACAACAAGCATCCACAGGGATCGGGTATGGCCTTTAGGGACCGAGAGAAGCAGCGGTTGGCACCGCTGAAGCAACTGTTCGGCGAGATGGCGCAGCAACCGGGCATGTATCGTGGGTCGCGTCGGGAATTCTGTCTGCACGAGGACTGCAGCGCCGAGAACCTGGAAGGCGGAATCCGTAGCGAAGCGCTCGCATACTTCAACGACCGTGCCATCGGCTGGCACGATGGGAGGGGAAGCTCGCCCAGCAACCACCTTTGCTGTTCCCAGAGTTCCTGCGTGAATTTCTGGTTTCCGTTCGTGCGCGCGCCGCAAGCGCTTGCACGCGTCCTTAAGGACCTTGGCTACGACGTGGTGGAGATGCTCCCCATCACGAGCGATTGCCCATTGACAGACGGAACGCACCCATTTGTCTCATTCGAGTGGATCGGTGAACGCAACTACCTTGGAGAGCTCGGAGCCGGGGTAGTTGCACCGGACGAAAGCCGCACCCGGGGCGCGCACTTCACGAGCTTGGACTTCTGTTGCAGGTTCCGCCGTTCAGACGGACGAGTGCAGCTCCTCGCAGGCGAATGGAAGTACACGGAACACTACAGCAAGGGCGAAAACCTTCGGTACAGCAAAGCCAACACAGATCGTCTCGACCGTGTGTACCGACAACACCTAGAGCGCCCCGACTGCCAAATCAGTGCCGACGTGCCTTGGGAGTCGCTGTTCTTCGATCCCTTCGACCAACTCATGCGGCAACAACTGCTCTGCACGGCCATGGAGCGACACCGGGAAATGGACGCGGAAGTGGTGACATTGCTGCACATCGCGCCGCGCGCAAATCGAGAGTTCATTGGGCGCGTCACTTCGCCGGCGCTGGAGTCGTTGGAGTCCGACATCCATGACATCTGGGCCAAGCTCGTGCGACCCGGATGTTTCAACGGCGTTGCGACTGAGGACCTGCTCATGCTGGTGAGTTCGAATGCGCCTAAGGCCACAACACGGGACTACCTGCAGGTTCGCTACGGAGGGATGGCATGAAGGACATCGTCGCCGAAATCGAACGGGCTGCCGTGCGGGGTACAGTCATTCCGAAGCCCAATCCGCGCGGGAACCATGTGGTTGAGGGTTGGGCGCAACGGGCGAGCGGGCGCTTGCGTACACAATGCCAAACCACACTGGTGGGACGCGCCACCGCAAGACGGTCACCGAATCGGAATGGGCCGAGGCATACCAACGGCTAGTCGAGGAGGGCGAGTTCACCCGTGCGTGGTTTCGTGAGGCAATGGTGGACTGCAATGCGAACGGCCCCCGCAACTTCACCACGATCGGTGGCGTCTTCAAGCTCATCGGGATTGCTGAGTACGCCTTCCCCGGCACCTATACAAAGGCATGACGCGAACACTCACGGCCAGCAGTACCGAAGGCTCTTCGGTTGTCAGAAAGCCGATCCCGCCAAAAGCACCTCCGCCTGCTCAATTGCCGTCCTCGTGGCGCTTTCCTGCTTGTCCGGCGGATACTCGTGCGCGCGCAAGACTCGTCTCAGCAGACCCCACAGGTTCGCGCGCACGTTTTCTTGGTCCAGTCGGTGGTGACATCGGCGCAGTTCCAGTGAGAGGCCGACGAGGTAGTCCAACACCAAGCCGCCGGGTCCATCGCGGAACACGCGGTTGACTCGGGCGATGGCCTGCATAGGCCTTGGCCGTGCATGGGCTTGTCCACGTATATTGTTTGCAGGCTAGGCGCGTCAAAAGCCCGTGAGCCACATAACTGTCAGGTGGCTGACGCTAGGCATTCGGTCCAACCAGCAAGTTGACGACAAGGCGGATCATAAGGTCCTTGGCCGAAGGCGCACTCTCCGCGATGAGGAGGGTTAGGGCGGTCAGCGCCCGCGCATCCAATCCGTGCCCCACTCTTTCCTGCGTCAGGTAGAGCAGAAACAGCAATGCACCGATGCGCTTGTTGCCGTCCGTGAACGGATGGTCCTTGACGACGAAGTAGAGCAGGTTAGCCGCTTTTTCCTCCCGCGAGCGGTAAAGGGGCTCGCCGAACATCGTCTGTTCGATGTTGCCGAGGATGGCCTCAAGACCATCGCCGCGCATGTTGCCGAACAATCCCGTCGCCTCGCCCTTGGCGGCGAGGTCACGCCGAAGCTTACGGACAGCGTCGAGAGCGGTTTCGAGATCGATAGCGCTAGTGGCCGGCTTCGCTCCCGGCGGCGTCGTGAGGCGATCCTCATCGAATTCCAGCAGCAGGCGCCATGTCTCGGCATAGCCGGAGATGAGATCGATCACCGCGCCGCCAGTATCGGCAACGAGCGCTTGGTTCTTCAGCGTACGGGCGAGCAGGTCGAGGGTCTCTTGTGCCTCCTGCAATCCCCGTTCCCCAAGCCGTCGTTGGTTCAGCGTGTAGCCACGAACTAGATGCTCGCGCAGGACATGCGCAGCCCACTGACGAAACTGGGTGCCGCGCAGGGACTTGACCCGATACCCGACGGAGATGACCATGTCTAGATTGAAGTGCTCGATCTCGCGGGTCACCGTCCGTTCGCCCTCCGGTCGAACCTGTGCAAAATATGCACAGGTTGCTCCTCGATCCAGTTCCCCCTCGCTGAAGGCGTTGCGAATGTGGCGACTCACCACGGAACGGTCCCGGTCGAAGAGGTCCGCCATCTGCTGGACAGTGAGCCAGACGGTTTCCTCGTACAGCCGCACATCCACGCGCACATCGCCGTCTGGCGCTTCAAAGATGACAAGCTCGCCGCTGGGGGTATGCGTGGTTGTATTCACGGGAGCGCCCCCACTGACTTCTCGACATCCAAGACGCGGACATCGCCTGAGATGAGCTTGGGAAGGATTAGGTCGCGGGTTCGTGCTCGTGCGAGTGCGTCGTTCTGCCGTTTGTCGGACTCCACCTGTTCCAACAGTTGAGACGCCAAGCCGGCGAAAGCGGACTCGTCAATGCCCATGGAAGAGCCGGGAGAATCGACCCCCCGCTCGGGACGTTTCCGTTGTCTGCCAGCCATGCCTACGATCCGTACTGCGGCATCAGGGGATTCTAGCAACGAGGATTGGCTGCGAGGTCGTTTCGCCGGAACCGGTCGAGGACAGGCCCCGCCGTTACGAGCCGATAAACCCGGAAGAATGGTCGCGGTCGATACTCTGCGTCGCGGCCGAGTTCGACTTGACATCAAATTAGGAAAGACTTATATAAGTTCCCGCTTGATTCGATGGAGGAGCCGATGGAACTGGATGTCGAAGGTCTGCTTGGCGCGGTGGAGCGCACCGTTTGGTCGCTTGAACGCGATGGGCAGCCTGCCCGGGCGGTGAAGCTCACGCGCAGCTATGCGACCACGGTCGAGGACCTGTGGGACGCGGTGACAACTGCGGAGCGCATTGCGCGGTGGTTCGGGCCGGTCAGCGGGGAGCTTGAACTCGGCGGTCGCTACCAGTTGGCGGGGAACGCTGGGGGCACGATCACGCAATGCGAGCCTCCCGCGTATCTGGGCCTTACCTGGGAGTTTGGCGACAATGTGAGTTGGGTGGAGGCGCAGGTTGCGGCTGACGGTGCGGGGCGCGCGCGCCTTTCGCTGACGCACACGGCGCTGCTGTCGGATCACTGGCACGAGTTCGGTCCCGGCGCGGTCGGCGTTGGGTGGGAGATGGGCCTGCTTGGGATGGAGCTGCACCTGACGCGACCGAACGAGCCGAAGATCGACGAGACGACGTTCCACACAACGCCCGAAGGCAAGGCCCTCCTCACCGGCAGCAGCGAGGCGTGGGGCCGGGCAGCCATCGCTGCGGGAACGGACGCCGAGGTCGCGCAAGCCTCCGCGCGGCGGACGACGGCCTTCTACACGGGCGAGCCCGTGGCATCCCCCTGATGCACTCCTTCGAGGTACTCGGCGACCCGGTACGGCGACGCACCCTCGAAATGCTCGGCGGCGGCGAGCACAGTGCCGGCGAGATCGTCGAAGTCATGCGCGCGGAGTTCGCCATCAGTCAGGCGGCCGTCTCCCAGCATCTCAAGGTGCTGCGAGACCACGGTTTCGCCAGCGTGCGCGTCCACGGCGCCCGCCGCATCTACGCCATCGACGCAGACCCCTTGCGCGAGATCGACGCCTGGCTGAGGCCGTTCCGACGTTTCTGGGAGCCGAAGCTCGACGCCCTCGCAACGGAGATCGCGAGAGGCAAGGAAGCAGGGTAGGGAACGCGAAAGCGCCGTTTTGGGTGGCTAGGAGGGCTGCGCCGTAGAAAACGGCGCTTGCGTCCTAGGCGGAGTTGCGAGCGAATGCGAGCACGAAGACCAGCAGTTCGCGCAGCGAACTGCCAACGCGCCCGTCAGGGCGCGCTAGCACTTGAGCAAAGACCGGCCTTTGGAGGGAAGGCATTCTGCCTTCCCTGACGCGCCGTCCGGCGCGCCCAACGCGTTCAAGGCAAAGGCGCCTGTCGGCGCCAGGGAAGGCAGAATGACTTCCCTCCAAAGGCCCCTCCCAAGGCAAAAGCCCGCAAGCCCTAGCCCGCGGCAGCTTTGGACTCGACTGGGGGCTGGTTGTCGACGCTGTTCCAGAGCGCTTCGTCTGGGGCCTTCATGACCATCTCGTATGCGCCCTCTGGGTAGTTGGCCATGTGCGGGCCGGGACCATCGAGTTCCGGCTGCGCCACGATGCCGCCCTCGCCCTTGTACGGAGCCGGCCTCTTGTAGCGCGCGAGTTCGTCGGCCGAGATGCCCGTCAGCTCGACCACTTCGGGGTCAATCCAGGCCTCTTGGTTGATGGGCTCAGTGGAGTAGGAGAGCTCGAGGGAAAGGTTCTCGGGCCCCGCGAAGTAAATGGAGGCGCAGAAGCCGTGGTCGATGGGGCCCATGACCGGCACGCCCTTAGCGCGGAGGCGGTCGCGCATGGCGAGGAGTTCGTCGTGGTTCTTCACCCGCAGGGCCACATGCTGCATGGTGCCTGGCGCGGAGTTGGCGGCTGGATTGCCGGCATGGGTCTTGCCAAGTTCGGCGGGAATCTTGCCGATGTCGGGGTTGCCGACGAAGGCGATGGAGGCTTCGTCGTTCAGGCGCAGGAAACCGTGGCACGTATTGGGCACGCCGTGCATCCAATACAGAGCCACCAGCTCCATGCCGAGCTTGTCGGTGAAGAACTCGATTTGCGCCTTCATGTCGCCGGTGCAGATCGCCAAGTGATGCAGGCCGTCGATCTTGTTCACTGCCGTCTCCATCTTGAATCCGTCCGGTGGAAGGGGGGCTGCTCGTCACTCAACCCGTCCGTGCCGCTTGCAGGGCATCGTAGCGGAAGAGTCCCTCAACGGTTCGTCCGCCCGCACGGCTAGCTACCCGGTTGCGCAGCCAAGCCTTGATGCCGGCGAGGTGAAATACCTTGGCGTTCAGTCGCGAGCCGTTCTGCACTCCGGCCGTACGCTGGCGGCGCAGGTCTTCGTAGCGCTTGAGTGCAGGAGGCACGCAATCGGCGACGGCCAGGCAGCCGGCGAGAACGGCGGCGTCCTCAATGGCCATTGCCGCGCCTTGCGCCATGAAGGGCAAGGTGGGATGGCAGGCGTCGCCGAGCAAAGTGACCGCCCCCTCGCCCCAACGGGGCATGGGCGCGCGATCGTGCAGCGCCCACTTGTATAGGGAGTTCGGGTCGATGTTGTCGATCAATGCCTGAATGTCGTCGTGCCAGCCGGCGAAGTCGCGCTTAAGCTCCTCAAGCTCGCCCGGCTCGGTCCAAGACTCCACCTCCCAGCCCGACTTCTCCACCACGCAAACGCAGTTCACCAACGTGCCCGAACGCACGTAGTAATGCACGAAGTGTTTGTGCGGTCCCCACCACGCGGTGGCCATGGGGCGCACGAGGCCCGTCGGCAGCCGTTCGGTGGGCACCAGGGCGCGCCAGGCCACGTTGCCGGTGAACCGAGGCGCGTCGTCGCCAAAGAGCCCGGCGCGTACTGCTGAATGGATGCCGTCGGCGCCGATCAGCGCATCGCCCTCGTGAACGGCTCCGCCGACGTAGGCACGCACCTGACCAACCTGCTCGAACCCCGTCACCTCGGAGGCCGCGTTCAGTTCGATGGCAGAGGTGCGTTCGGTCGCTTCCACCAGCACACGGAGCAAGTCGCCCCGGTGGATGTGGTAGTAGGGAAAGCCGTATTCGTCCCGGACGGCTTGGCCAAGCGGCGAAGAACCGATCACCTTGCCCGATTTCCAGGCCCGGAACTCCCCGCCCTCGGGCAGGAAGGCGCGCGCCGCCAACGCCGGCTCTAGGCCCAGATGGTGTAGCACTCGGGTGCAGTTGGGGCTCAACTGAATGCCCGCCCCGGTCTCGCCGAAATCGGCTGATCGCTCGAACAGCGCCACCTCGAAACCAGCCTCGGCGAGGCAGAGCGCCGCGGTCAGCCCGCCGATGCCGCCGCCGGCGATGAGCACCCGGCCGCTAGCCAAACCTGCCGTCCAGCGTCGTGGTCATGGATTCGCCGGTCCTTAGCCCGGATTATTCATGAATGCGCGTAGCGAGGGCGACGAGACGCCGCTGTGG
>JAPPDJ010000106.1 GCA_028824555.1 Gammaproteobacteria bacterium
GCTGCCGGGCGATGCTCTCGCCCACCACCACCGCATCGTCGACGACGATGCCGATGGCGAGAATGAGTGCGAACAGCGTGGCGAGATTGATGGTGAGACCAAAGGCGGGGAACAGCAGCATGGCGCCGAGGAACGCCGTCGGCAGGCCGAGCGCGATCCAGAAGGCGAGGCGGAAGTCGAAGGCGAGCGCCAACACGATGAACACCAGCGCGAGGCTCAAGAGCCCGGTGTTCACCAAGGCGTTGATGCGGGCGCTCAAGTCAGCCGATCCGTCGTCCCAAATCGACACCGTAGTGCCGGCAGGCGCTTCGTAAGAGGCAAGGAAAGCACGGGTCTCGGCAGCGAGGTCGATCTCGGAGGCGTCGCCCCTCGCGCGTGCAGAGAGGAACAGCGCAGCCGCGCCGTCGAGTTCGGACACCGGGCGGATGTCGCCGAAGGCATCGCGCACCGTGGCAATGTCCCTGAGCCGCACCATCGCGCCGTTCGGTCGCGCCATCAGCACGATGTCTTCGAACTCTTCGCCGCGGTGACGACGCTCGTCCACCCGCAGCATCAGGCTGCCAGCTTCGGTGCGCAGTTCACCGGACGTGAGGTCTGCCGACGCATTGCGCACGGTGGAGACCACCCCGGCGATGGTGAGGCCGTGCTCCCGCAGCGCCTCCTCGGAGAGTTCGATGGTGATCTGGCGTTCGGCCGCCCATTCGATCTCGGCGGAAGCGACGCTTGGCAGCATCAGCAGGGCATCCCGCAAGCCTTCGGCGGCGAGCCTGAGGCCCTCGGCAGCGAGGGACTCGGAGGCAACCGCGAGGGTCAGCCCCGGCACCTTGAGGGCGCCGGCCACGACCTGTGGCTGCTCGGCATCGGGCGGTGGAAAAGACTCAATGCGATCGACGGCGGCGCGAACGTCTTCAAGCACCTGGGCCGTCTCGGCCAGCGGCTCCACGTCCACAACCACGGTGGAGGTGCCGGCCACGGAGCGCGCCATGACGCGGCGCGCCCCCTCGATCCCCTGCAGACGCTCCTCGACTCGCCGGGTGATGCTCGCGTCCACCTCGTCGAGGTTCGCGCCCGGGTAAGGCACCGTGACGACGACTTGCTTGAGGTCCACGTTCGGCAGCAGTTGCCGGTCGAGCCCGGTGGTCACGAATGCACCGCCGCCGAGCACCAGCACCATGAGCAGGATGGCGGCGACGCGGTTGTTGACGACGCTGGCGATCAGCCGAGTGGCGCCGCCTCGCGCATCGGCTTCAGCCGCGCCCGCCCCCCCGGCGGGTTCGGCGCCGCTTGCGTCGCTCATCATCGATCACCGGCGGCGACGGCCGCGACGGCCAACCCCGGCTGCTCGTCGGGAACCGCACCGACCACGACGCCCTCGCCGGCGTCGAAGGCGGCCACCACCCAGCCTTCGTCGGTGCGTCCGAGGGTGCGCGGCACGACGCGCTCGAGCTTGCCGTCCCGCACGATCCAGACACTGTCATCGGTTCTGTGCGCCGTGTCCGGCAGCAGGAAGGCGTTGTCGAATGCCGGCCCGCGGATCGCGACCCGGGCGAAGGTTCCCGGCATCGGCAACTCGTCCGCGCCCTCGGCAAAGTCGAGGAACAGCGCCGCGAGCCGCGTCTTCGGTGCCAGAACCGGCGATTGCTGCGTGACCACGGCATCGAACCGTCGCCCCCCGGCCCATACGGTTGCGGCGCGGCCACGGGGATCGTCGAGATAGGCGAGATCGCCGGTGGCAATCGGGGCGCGCACCTCGACGTCCCCGGTGCGGAACACCGTGGCCACCGGGCCGGGGCCGACGCGTTCGCCCACGGCAACGGAGGCGATGATCACCGTGCCGTTGAAGGGCATCGACACGCGAGTGTCCGCGAGCCGCGTCTCGGCCAGCTTCACGTCTGCTTCTATGGCTCGCACCCTGCCCTCGAACCGCTGGATCGGGCCGAGCCGGGCAACGCTTGGTGGCACGTCCTGGCCAGGATTGGCGCGTCGAAATTGCGCGGAGTCGTATGCGCCCTTGTCCCGCTGCTTGCGCAGGCGCCCTTGCGCGGCGTCCAGATTGCCGCGGGCGCGGTCGAGGCGCAGCTCGAATTCGGTTGGGTCGATGCGCAGCAGCGTTTCGCCAGCACGGAAGGTGCCGCCGGAGCGCAACGAGGGCGACACCTCCACCACCTGTCCGCTCGATCCGGGCTGCACGCGCACCCTCTCGCCGGCATCAACGCCGCCGGTGAGCGACACCGTCAGGGACTGCGCCCCTGCGGTCGGCTGCAGGACGGTGACGGTCGGTGCCTCGGCCCCGCGCACGGGTGTGTCGTCGTACTCCGGCACCTGCGGCGCGCGAGCAAAGTAAATGCCCACGAGCACAACAAGGACGACGACCCCAACTTGTAGCCAGCCAAGCCAGCTACGCGCTTCCTCTACCGGCTCAGCCATGTCCCCTCCCTCCGACCAGGCTCACCTAGCCAAACGTAGCACGATTTCGGCGCTCGCATGTAGAACATGAGACGACCCCGTGACGGAAAAATGGGGCCCTCGCCTCCTAAGCGATCAAACGTCGATCGTTTGTAGAGCGCCCGAAGGGCAGGTCGGCAGTTTTTGCCGCGGGTTTAGGACTCGCGGGCGTAGCGCGTGCCGGGAGCGTAGTAGCGGCGTGCCCAGATGCCGGTGGGGGATTCGCCTTGCACCGGCATCCGCCACGTTCGCACCTTCGATCCCGCGAGCGGCACCAAGTAGAGACCGCGCTCTTGGTCGATGGTGTTCTGGATGTACGCCTCCGCGCCTTCCTCGTTGACGTAGCGTTTGGCGATGCGACGGTAGCGGTCGCGCCAAAGGTCGTCGGCTCCGAGGTCGTGGCGGAGTTCCGCTGTGCCCTCGATCACTACCTTGCGGTACGGGCTCGCCTCTTCGTCGATGCAGAGCGCAACGCGGGGGTCCTTTCTGAGGCAGGCGAACCATTCGGAGGCCGCCCGGGGCGTGAACCAGATGGCACCCTCTTCGTAGATGAACCAGATGGGCGTCACCAGTGGGCTGCCGTCCTCGCGCACGGTGGCGATGCGCATGAGCACGCCGCGCTCCGACAGGAACGCGTCGCGCTCTCGGGCCGTCAGACGAGGCACGGCTCAGCCACTGCGCAACTGCTCGGCCACAAGCGAGCAGCCGCGGCTAGCGCGCCCAGACGGGCGCGTCGGCAGTTTGCTTCGCAAACGTGCTGGTCTGCAGGTTCGCATTCGCTCACCTTTCGACTACGAGCGTGCGCCGTTTCTACGGTGCACGCTCGTAGCTCGACAACCTTAGCCACGGCGACGGCGGGCAAGGGGGTCGAATGCGGTCGCCGCACCCATGTCCACCACCTGCGCCACCTGATCGGTCAGATCCTCGACATTGGCCTCGAGGCCGAGGGAAACGCCGTCGTTGGTGAAGGTCTGCGAGCGTGAGTAGCGACCGCCGGCGGCGTGGATCGTGTGGGCAGAGGGAGCGTCCTCGCTGCACATGTAGAGCACGGCCGGGGTGACGAGGGCCGGGCTCATTTCCGGGGGCGGATTGCTCATGTCGATGGTGGAGCCGGGCACGCTGGCGGTCATGCGCGTGGCCGCTCCCGGCGCGAGGCAGTTGACCCGCACGTTGTGTGCCGCGCCCTCGATGGCGAGCACGTTCATCAGCCCCAGCATCGCCATCTTGGCGGCGCCGTAGTTTGCCTGGCCGAAGTTGCCGAAGATGCCGGAGGTGGAACTGGTGAGCACGACGCGGCCCCAGTTCTTCTCGTACATGATGGGCCAGGCGAACCGAGTGACGTAGGCGGTGCCGCGCAGGTGCACGTCGATGACGAGATCGAACTCGTCGAGGGTCATGTTCTTGAACGACTTGTCGCGCAGGATGCCGGCGTTGTTGACGACGATGTCGACGGTGCCGAAGGCGGCCACGGCGTCGTCGACGATGCTCTTGGCGCCGTCGCGATCCGACACCGACGCCTTGTTGGCGATGGCTTCGCCGCCGGCGGCCTTGATCTCGGCCACCACCTCGTCGGCGGCGTCGCTTTGCCCGGCGCCGTGAACGGAGCCGCCGAGATCGTTCACCACCACCTTGGCGCCGCGCTCGGCAAACGCCAGCGCGTGCGACCGGCCAAGCCCGTTGCCAGCGCCGGTGACGATGACGACCTTGTTCTCGAAATCACTCATCGGATTGTCTCTTCCCGTTGAACACAAAACCGCACCACCACGCCGCCACTCGATGCGAGAGCGCGTGTCAGAAGTCCCGCTGACGGAGCCCCAAGCGGCAAAGTGCGTATTCAAACCATCCAAGCGCCGCGCCGCAACCTTGACGCGCAGCCGGTAGTGTCTCTCTTTGACTTGCCGAGCGCCTGGCGTGCCGTACTCCGGAGGGAGCCTTCATGTTGTCAAGGCGGTTTCGGTGATTTGGTGTTTCGGGTCG
>JAPPDJ010000109.1 GCA_028824555.1 Gammaproteobacteria bacterium
GCTCGTACCAGCGGTCCAGCAGCAGCGCCGCCAGCTGTCGGTAGTCTTCGGGCGCGGTCGGGTCCAGGGCCCGCCAGGTGGAGCGAGCCTCCAGCGACGACGCGATCCCGGCGAGTTCCGCGAGCCGCATGGGCTCCTCTAGCGAGGGGCGGCCCCTCGCGCTCCCCTGCGCTGAGGGCTCCTCTAGCGAGGGGCGGCCCCTCGCGCTCCCCTGCGCTGAGGGCTCCTCATGCGAGGGGAAGCCCCTCGCGCTCCCCCGCGCTGAGGGCTCCTCATGCGAGGGGAAGCCCCTCCCGCTCGCGTGACCTTGCGGGCGCGTTGGAAGTTCCGCTGGCGCGGACTTTCTGCGCCCCAGCGCTGAAGGGGCCTCCTTCTTCGCGCCGCCCCGCGATTTCAAGCGATTGCCTTGCGGACGGCGGCTTGCCATTGGTCTTGCCAGGCCTTGCGTTGGCGGGCATCCGCTTGCGGTATGAAGCTCCGCACAGACTGCGTGGCGTCGGCGTGTGCTTCAAGGCCGGAGATCAACCCGGCGCCGACCAGCGCGAGGTGGCCTGCCCCCGCCACGGTGGTCTCGATGTTCATCGGTCGCCGCACCTCGTGGGCGGTGATGTCGGCGAGAAACTCGCAGAACCAGTCGTTGACCACCATGCCGCCATCAACGTGCAGATCGTGGATGCCGACGCCTTCCGTCGCCATCGCGGCAAGAAGGTCGGCAACCTGAAAGGCGATGCCCTTGAGCGTCGCCGTGACGATCTGGTCGGGGCCGGTGTCCAGCGTCAGGCCCGTCACCAGTCCGCGAGCGTCTGGGTGCCAATGCGGTGCCCCGAGGCCCGTGAACGCGGGCACGACCACCACGCCGTTCGTGTCGCCGCCAATGCGACGGGCGGCGTCCTCGGTCTCGGCGGCGCTGGCGATCAGGCCGAGCCGGTCCCGCAGCCATTTCACCGCGACGCCGGCATTGAATACGCTGCCTTCGAGTGCGTAGGCGCTCGTGCCGCTCAGGCGACTGGCTACCGTAGTCAAGAGCTTCGAGGTGGCATGGACAGGCGTCGTTCCTGTGTGCGCGAGCAGGAAGCAGCCGGTGCCGAAAGTGCATTTGGCCTCTCCTGCGCGCGTGCAGCCTTGTCCGGCGAGGGCGGCTTGCTGGTCGCCCGCCACGGCGCGAATGGGGATGGCGGCGCCAAACCATTCAGGGTCCGCGACGCCGAAGTCGTCCACCGTGTCGGCGAGGCTTGGCAGCAGGGGCCTTGGAATGTCGAGATGGTCGGCGAGCGTCTCGCTCCACTCGTGCCGCTCGAGGTCGTAGAGCATGGTGCGTGAGGCGTTGGTGGCGTCGGTGACATGGCTGCGACCGCCGGTGAGGCGGGAGATAAGAAAGGTGTCCACCGTGCCGAAACGCAGTTCGTTCGCCTCGGCACGCCGGCGCATGCTGCCGCTACCTAGCATTCGCGCCAGCTTGGTGGCTGAGAAGTAGGGGTCAACCACCAATCCCGTGGTGGCGCGGATCTCGGCTTCCATGCCGTCGGCGACGATGCGGCGACAGTCCTCGGCGGTGCGACGGTCCTGCCAGACGATGGCGGGGCACACCGAGCGACCGCCTTCGGCCTCCCATAGCAGCGTGGTCTCGCGCTGATTGGCGATGCCGATGGCGTCGATCCGGCGCGCATCGACGCCGGCATCCGCAATCGCCCCACGACCGGCGGCGAGGGTCGTCTGCCAGATGGCTTCCGGGTCCTGCTCCACCCAGCCGGGCTGCGGATAGGAAGCGTCCAAGGCATGCTGCGAACTGCCGATGGCACGACCTTGCGCGTCGAACACGACGGCGCGCGAGCTCGATGTGCCCTGATCGATGGCAAGCACGTAGGCCATGCCGTTTCCAAACCCTGCCCCAAAGCCGCCGGACATTACCGCTCGACTGCGCCTCGTTCAAGCCACCGCAAGCCAGGCGCGCAAGGCCCGTGGGTGGCCTCCGAACCGGCCGCAAAGTTGCTGACGGCATATCCACTGCAAAGCCACAGATTAAGCACGGCTTGCCGGCTTGTAATGCACCCCAAACCGCAGTATGTTGGGGTTTGGATGCCGCGAAAGCCCCATATCTTGTGTCTCGGGCTTTTCGGGAAGGAGCGGGGCGGCGGCGGGGAGCCCTCGACTGGCGGGGCCTTTCAGCCGCATGACGCGGAGGAACTGATCGGAGTCCCGTCGGGGTTTGGGCGCAAGTTGGGGAGAGGGCGGTCTAGCCGGAGGAAATCCATCATTTCGTTCGTCGGTTGGCGCGCCATCGTTTTTTCATGGGATACTGTACGCATGGACAGTATCCCGGCTAGAAGAGGTCTTTGAGGGCAGCCTATGGAGTCCGACACCGGGTCCGCAATCACCGACGCCACGGCCCCCGCCGATGCGGTGCGCCGTCCCCCTCGCGATCTGTCGCCGGCCATTGCCGCCACCGCGCCGGGGCAGCTTCGCGTCATCAAGCGCAACGGCGCCGTCGTGGTGTACGACGACGACAAGATCCAGATTGCCCTAACCAAGGCATTCCTCGCCGTCGAGGGCGGCACGGCGGCCGCCTCGTCGCGCATTCGCGAGTTGGTGGCGAGTCTTTCCGGCGTCGTCACCGCCACCTTCCATCGCCGCCTGCCATCCGGCGGCACCCTCCACATCGAGGACATCCAGGATCAGGTCGAACTCGCGCTGATGCGCTCCGGCCAGCACAAGGTCGCGCGCGACTATGTGCTGTATCGGGAGGAGCGGGCCCGGGTGCGGGCGGCCAAGACCACCGACGACATCGCGCCGCTGCCCGAAATCCACATCACGGACGCGGACGGCGAGCGTCGCCCGCTGCCCTTGGCGCGCATTCGCACGCTGGCAGACGAAGCCTGTGCCGGGCTCGACGACGTGACGCCCGGCCGCATCATCGAGGAGGCCCTCGCCAACATGTACGACGGCATTTCCGCCGCCGACGTGGCCACCAGCCTCATCATGACGGCGCGCACGCTCGTGGAGGAGGAGCCGAACTACACCCACGCCGCGGCGCGGCTGCTGCTGGACCGGCTGCGCAGCGAAGCGCTCTCCTTCCTGGGTGTGCGCGAAGAGGCGACGCAAGCGGAGATGACGGAGGTCTATCCAGAGGCGCTGGCAGCGTTCGTGGACCGCGGCATCGAGCTCGAGTTGCTTGCGCCGGAACTCAAGCGCTTCGACATCGAGCGGCTCGGCGCGGCGCTGAAGCCGGAGCGGGACCTGGAGTTCACCTATCTCGGCCTGCAAACGCTCTACGACCGTTATTTCATCCACTGGCAGGACACCCGCTTCGAGTTGCCGCAGGTGTTCTTCATGCGCGTGGCGATGGGCCTCGCGACCCAGGAGGACGACCGCGAGGCGCGCGCCATCGAGTTCTACAACCTGCTGTCCTCGTTCAACTATCTGTCTTCGACGCCGACGCTGTTCAACGCCGGCACACTGCGCTCGCAGCTCTCGTCCTGCTACCTCACCACGGTCTCCGACGACCTAGACGGCATCTATAGCGCCATCCGCGACAACGCCCTGTTGTCGAAGTGGGCCGGCGGTCTCGGCAACGACTGGACGCCGGTGCGTGCGCTCGGCGCCTACATCAAGGGCACCAACGGCAAGTCGCAGGGGGTGGTGCCGTTTCTGAAAGTGGTCAATGACACCGCCGTGGCCGTGAACCAGTGCTTCGCCCCCGATACGCGCATACACACAGCCGACGGCATCAAGGCGATTCGCGATGTCACCACCGACGACCTAGTGCTGGGCCGGCGGGGCGAATACCGCCAGGTGCTGAAGACCATGACGTACAACCAGACCGACGCCATGGTGGAAGTGGACGTCAAGCACGCCGCAGCGCCGCTTTGCGTCACGGCCGGCCATCCGGTGTGGGCCATTCAGGGCGTGCCGAACGGCCAGTCGGTGGACCGCACGCTCGGCTGGCTTGCCAAGGGCAAGGTGCGTCCCGCGTGGGTGGAGGCTGGCGAGCTTCGCGAAGGCGACTACGTGGCGCAGGCGATCCCGCAGGAGGTCGTCCCGGTGGCCGGCCTCGACGACGACGCCGCGCGCCTGTACGGCATCCTTCTCGGTGGCGGGCACTGTTCCGAGGACGGCTCTGAGTGGAGCGTCGGCGGCAACCGGGATACCGGTCACATCGCCTTCGTGCAGTCGTATCTCGAAGGTCGGGGCGTCCATTTCTGGATGACGGATCGCGACAACCGCGAATGGCGAATCCGCTGGGCGGACGGCATCGGCCTCAAGCGCGATGGCACCACCGGCCGCTACCCGGCCGCGGGGCGACAAACGCTGCCCTTCAACCGCGAAGACATCTACGACCGCGATGGCAACAAGCGCATCGCCCGGCGGTTCGCGCACTTGCCTGAAGCGCAGACGCTGAGCCTCATCGAGGGCCTGCTGCAGACGGCCGGCAAGGTCCGGCGGGGCAAGGAGATCATCTTCGCGAGCGAGTCCGAGGCGCTGGCCGAAGGGGTGCGCTACCAAATGCTGCGGCTGGGCGTTCCCACCGCCGGCAAAAGCCGCCCGCGAGGAGCCCGCGATGTCCACATCCCCGCGGTGCGCGCCATCGCCTGCCGTATGAACTGCCAGGCGCTCACCAAGCGCGACTGGGTGCCGCTCGGCAACTGGGTGTTCAGTCCCGTGCGCGGCACCGGCACCATGACGCCGACGCCCTTCGTGTGCGATCTCAAGGTGGAAGGCGACGAGTCCTACATGACCACCGCCGCGCTCGCGCACAACGGCGGCAAGCGCAAGGGCGCGGTGTGTGCCTACATCGAGACGTGGCATCTCGACATCGAGGAGTTCCTGGAGCTGCGCAAAAACACCGGCGACGACCGCCGCCGCACGCACGACATGAACACCGCCAACTGGGTGCCGGACCTGTTCATGAAGCGGGTGTTCGAGGATGGCGACTGGACCCTGTTCTCCCCCTCCGACGTGCCGGACCTGCACGACCTCTACGGCGCCGCCTTCGAGGCGCGCTACAGCGCCTATGAGGAGATGGCAGAGAAAGGCGAGATCAAGCTGCACAAGAAGGTGCGCGCCCAGGCGCTGTGGCGCAAGATGCTCTCGATGCTGTTCGAGACGGGGCATCCTTGGCTTACCTTCAAGGACCCGTGCAACATCCGCTCGCCGCAGCAGCACACCGGCGTTGTGCATTCCTCCAACCTTTGCACGGAGATCACCCTCAACACCGCCGACGACGAGATTGCCGTGTGCAACCTCGGTTCGGTGAACCTGGCTCGGCACATCGAGGACGGCAAGCTCGACGACCGCAAGCTGCGCAAAACCGTGCGCACGGCGGTGCGCATGCTCGACAACGTCATCGACATCAACTACTACGCCGTGCCGCAGGCGCGCAAGTCGAACATGCTGCACCGCCCGGTGGGGCTCGGCATCATGGGCTTTCAGGACGCCCTCTACAAGCTCGGCGTCCCCTACGGTTCGGCCGAGGCGGTGCAGTTCGCCGATCGCTCGATGGAGTCGGTGTCTTGGTATGCCATCGACGCGTCGTCGAAGCTTGCACGCGAGCGGGGCAGCTATGCCTCCTTCGAGGGATCGCTGTGGAGCCAGGGCGTGCTGCCCATCGACTCGCTGCAGCGGCTGCAGGACCGGCGCGGCAAGGAACACCTGCAAGTGGACCTTTCGACCACCCTCAACTGGGAGAAGCTCCGCAATCGCGTGCGCGCCGGCGGGATGCGCAACTCCAACGTCATGGCCATCGCCCCCACGGCCACCATCGCCAACATCGCCGGCGTGTCGCAGTCCATCGAGCCGACCTATCAGAATCTGTTCGTCAAGTCCAACCTCTCGGGCGAGTTCACCGTCGTCAATCCCTACATGGTGCGCGACCTCAAGAAGCTTGGCCTCTGGGACAAGGTGATGGTCAACGACCTCAAGTACTACGACGGCTCGCTGGCGGCGATCGACAGGGTTCCGGCGCACGTCAAGGAGCTCTATGCCACCGCCTTCGAGGTGGAGCCACGCTGGCTGGTGGATGCTGCCTCCCGGCGCCAAAAATGGATCGATCAGGCGCAGTCGCTCAACCTCTACATCGCCAACGCCTCCGGCAAGAAGCTCGATGTGACCTATCGCATGGCATGGCTGCGGGGACTGAAGACCACCTATTACCTGCGTGCCTTGGGCGCCACCAGCACCGAAAAATCCACCCTCGACAAGGCGGACGCCCTGAATGCCGTCGATGCCGTCGCTGCCGACTCGGGCCTTGCCACGGTCACCGCGCCACCGGTAGCGGCGGCTTCGTCCAGCGCTCCGGTGCTGTCCGGCGAGCCGGCGCCGGCGCCGGAGGCCTGCTCCATCGACGATCCGGACTGCGAGGCCTGTCAGTGAAGGGGCTCCAGGGCCAGCCAAGCGCTAGCGACGACAGAGCGCCGGCAAAGCCGGGCCCAGGCCGCAAGCTGGCCCTGTCGGCGACCATCGGCCCCGGTCCGAAGCTGTGCCAGCATGGCCTTGCGCTCGTCAATCATGGCGACTGCCTCGACGTGATGCGCCGGATGCCGGCGGATTTCGTGGACTTGATCGTCACCTCGCCGCCCTATGCCGACGCGCGCGCCCACACCTACGGCGGTATTCGACCGGACGAGTATGTGCCGTGGTTCGTCGAGCGGGCGGTGGAGATGCACCGCGTGCTGAAACCTACCGGCTCCTTCGTGCTGAACATCAAGGAGAAGGCGGTGGACGGCGAGCGCCACACCTATGTGCTCGAACTCATCCTCGCGCTCAAGCGCGAGGTGGGCTTTCGCTGGGTGGAGGAATACATCTGGCACAAGACCACCTCGGCGCCGGGCAAGTGGAAGTACCGCTTCCGAGACGCATGGGAGCGGCTGTTGCACTTCAGCAAGTCGGACGACGTGAAGATGAACCAGCAGGACGTGCGGGTGCCGGTGGGCGACTGGACCCGCACCCGGCTGCGCAACATGAGCGCAAACGACCGCGTGCGGCGTGAATCGGGCACGCGCTCGCAGGTGGGGCGTCGCATCTCTGCGTGGACGGACCGCAAGCTGGTCTATCCCTCGAACGTGCTGCATCGCCCGCCGGTGTGCCACAACACGGGCCACAGCGCCGCCTTCCCGGAATGGATGCCGGAGTTCTTCATTCGGCTGTTCACGGACCAAGGCGACGTAGTGCTGGACCCATTCCTCGGCAGCGGCACCACCTTCCGCGTTGCCCAAGCGCTTGGCCGCCATGCCGTGGGCATCGACCTCGACCGCGATTGCCTCGATCGCTTCCTCGCAACCATTGAGGACGAATTCGTCACCGGCGAGCCGCTCAGCGCCGCCAACATCCACTGACGCGACTGACTTGGGGAGAGCATCATGCTGACCTGGGACGAATATCACGAAAGCGAGCCGACCATGCCCCCGCCGGCTCCGCCGCCCGCTCCGGAGACGGTGGAACCAGAGCCGGCGCTGGCGCGCGGTTCGGAAGCGCTCGAAATCGATGACACCGAGCTCGTTCCTCTGCCGCCCCGCGTCGCCGTGCCAGCACCGGACGCGCTGTCTCGGCCAGCCATGCCAGAACCGCCTGTGCCGCCAGTGGCTGCGCCGGCTCCCCAAGCCGCCACCGAGGTGAAGCGGGGGGAAGCGGCCGAGTCCATGGGCAGAAGTTCCGCGCTAGCGGAACTTCCAACGCGCCCGGTAGGGCCCGAATCCACCGAGCGGGTGACGGTGGATCAGAAGCAGATGATCAACTGCCGCGCCGACCTCAACCAGCTCGTGCCGTTCAAGTACGACTGGGCTTGGCAGAAATACCTCGACGGCTGCGCCAACCACTGGATGCCGCAGGAAGTGAACATGACGGCGGATGTGGCGCTGTGGCGGTCCGACGACGGCCTCACCTCGGACGAACGTCTCGTTGTCAAGCGCAGCCTGGGCTTTTTCTCCACCGCCGATTCGCTGGTGGCGAACAACCTCGTGCTCGCCATCTATCGGCTCATCACCAATCCGGAATGCCGTCAGTATCTGCTTCGCCAAGCGTTCGAGGAAGCCATTCACACCCACGCCTACCAGTACTGCATCGAGTCACTCGGCATGGACGAAGGCGAGATTTTCAACATGTACCACGAGGTGCCGGCGGTGGCCGACAAGGCCTCGTGGGCCATGAAGTACACGCGCGAACTGTCCGACCCCACATTCCGCACGGGCACGCCGGAGACGGATCGGGCGCTGCTCAAGAACCTGATCGCCTACTACTGCGTGCTTGAAGGCATTTTCTTCTATTGCGGCTTCACGCAGATCCTCTCCATGGGCCGCCGTAACAAGATGACCGGCACCTCGGAGCAGTTCCAGTACATCCTTCGCGACGAATCCATGCACGTCAATTTCGGCATCGACGCCATCAACCAGATCAAGCTCGAGAACCCTGATCTGTGGGACGAGGACATGCAATCCCTCGCCACGGAGATGATCGTCGAAGGCACCGAACTCGAAACCCGCTACGCCCGCGACACCATGCCCCGCGGCATCCTTGGCATGAACGCCAACACCATGGAGGAGTACCTCCAGTTCATCGCCAACCGCCGCTTGGCCCAACTCGGCCTCCCGGAACGCTATCCCGGCGCCCGCAACCCCTTCCCCTGGATGTCGGAAATCATGGACCTCAAGAAGGAAAAGAACTTCTTCGAAACCCGCGTAACGGAATACCAAACCGGCGGTGCCCTGAGCTGGGATTGACCCGCTTGCCGGGGCCGCGCGTCTATTCGGTCGAAAAGGTAGCTTGAGCAGGGGTCCTTAGGCGCGCATGGAGGGCAGGGCGCTGCCCGCAAGAGAGGCGAACGCTTGCCTCAATATCCCTCCGCCAGCAGCGGGAAGGCGGACATCACGTCGTAGGGACCCGGCAATGGCAGGGCCCGTTCCACCATGTCCGGCGAGAGATCGTCGATGTCTGCGATGCCCATGAGGCCCATGGTGAGCTTGATTTCAGTTTCGAGCAGCTCCAGCGCACGTACGACGCCGGGCGCACCCCGGGCGGCCATACCGAGGGCGAGGAGGCGGCCGGTGCCCACCGCGGTGGCGCCTAGGCAGAGGCCCTTCACCACGTCGGCGCCGCGCAGGAAGCCGCCGTCGACGATCACGGGGGCCCTGCCATCCACGGCCTCGACCACCTCCGGCAGCATGTCGATGCAACCCTTGGCGTGGTCGAGCTGGCGACCGCCGTGGTTGGAGACATAGATGACGTCGACGCCTGCCTCGACGGCCCGGGCGGCATCGTCGGCGCGGGCGATGCCTTTGAGCACGAGCGGGATGTCGAAGTTCTCCTTGACGTGCGCCACCGTGTCCCAGTCCATGCGGGCCTGGGCGAAGAAATCGGCGTTGGCGTCCTGTTCGCGCGGATCGAGCAGAGAAATCCGCCCTGACCCAGGTATGTAGCGCTTGTGGATGTCGCGCTCGCGACGGCTGTACAGCGCGGTGTCCACGGTGAGGCAGAAGGCATCGTAGCCGGCCTCGATGGTGCGGCCGATGACATCGTCCATCCAGGCGCGGTCGCCGATGAGGTAGAGCTGGAAGATCTTGCTGCAGCCCGGCGTCTTGGCCACCGTCTCGAAATCCGGCAGCGCGGCGGAACTCAGGATCATCGCCGTGCCAAACTCCGCCGCGGCTTCGGCCACAGAAACCCCGCCACCAACCTCGAATTGCTGCACGGAGCCGATGGGCGGCAGCACCACCGGAATGCGCATGGGCGCGCCAAGCAGTTGCCGCTCGGTGCGGATTTCGGTGACGTTGTTCAATACCTTGGGGCGGAATGCCCATGACGAGAGGCTCAGCCGGTTGCGCACCACGGCGGCTTCGGAGTCCGCGCCGCCACGCAGGTAGTCCCAAAGGTTGTCGTTCAGGTTGCGCCGCGCCTGCTTGGCGATTTCCCCCAGCGTCATGAATTCTTCTTCCAAGGTGCCGTTCCCCTCTCGCGAATGCGGCGCGCATCATACCCGTGGTTCGGCTTTGCTCGCGCCCAACGCAAAGGAACCCATTGGGTAGGGCTCCCCTAAAGGGAACCGCCGCGGTCTGGGCACCCCTCTACGTCCCCGCCGCGAACAAGAGTGCGTTCGCTTGGGCGCGTGGGCGGCGGCGATACAATGCGGATTGTTGTTGCGGCGAAGTGGGATGCAGGGTTGACCATCGTGATTGTCGGCGGCGGCCACGCTGCCGGTCAGGCGGCGGCGAGCCTCCGTCAGGAGGGCTACGACGAGACCATCGTCGTGGTCGGTGACGAGCCGCACCTGCCCTATCAGCGTCCGCCGCTCTCCAAGGAATACCTAGCTGGCGAGCAGGGGCTCGAACGCATCCATCTACGGCCGCAGAAGTTCTATGCCGATCGCGACATCGAGGTGCGTTCGGGCGTGCGGGTATCGGCAATCGACCGCGCCCGGAACACCGTGATTTGCGACGACGACACGACGCTGGCCTACGACCGCCTCCTGCTTGCCACGGGATCGCGTCCACGACGGCTGGACGTACCGGGGTGTGACCTTGCCGGCGTCTGCCTGCTCCGCACCATTGCCGACGCCGACTCGATCCGCGACAAGCTCAAGGCCGGTGCCAAGCTCGTCATCGTTGGCGGCGGCTACATTGGCCTCGAAGTGGCATCCGTCGCGGTGCAGCATGGCTTGGACGTGACGGTCCTCGAAATGGAGGAGCGGATTCTGGCGCGGGTGACGACGCCGGCCATGTCGGCGTTCTACCATCGCCTGCACACCGGCAAGGGCGTCACCATCCGAACCGGTGCCCGGGCGGCTGCGTTCGCCGGCAACGGCCGACTTGCCGAGGTGCGGTGCGACGACGGCACGTCGGTGCCAGCGGATTTGGCGGTCGTTGGCGTCGGCATCGTGCCCAATGTGGAACTCGCCGAAGAGGCGGGCCTCGCCTGCGACAACGGCATCGTCGTGGACGAACGCGCCGGCACCGCCGATGAGCGCATCTACGCTGCCGGCGACTGCACCAACCATCCCAACCCGCTCCTGGGCCGACGCTTGCGCCTGGAATCCGTGCCCAACGCCATGGAGCAATCGCGGGTCGCCGCCGCGAACATGGCGGGCGGCGAGCGCACCTATGCCAGCGTGCCGTGGTTCTGGTCGGATCAATACGACCTCAAGCTGCAAATGGTGGGCTTCTCCACGGACGCCGAGCACGAAGTGGTGCGGGGCGACCCCGACGAGGAGGCGTTCGCCACCTTCCACTTTCGTGGCGACACGCTGATCGCGGCGGATGCGGTGAACCGACCCCGCGAGTTCATGGTCGCGCGCCAGCTCGTGGGTCGAACGGTGGATGCTAGCCGGCTCGCGGACCCAACCACCGACTTGAAGTCGCTGCTTTCGGGCTAGCGGGGATTCACGGATGCGGGCCAGTGCCGAATCGGACGTCGTGGATGCCGACGTCATGGACCCGAAGCTGAAGTCGATCCTGGAGGAAGACGAACGCACCGACGAGGGTTACATCTTCTGCGCCGCCTGCTCGCACGTCATCGGCCATGTCAACGACCGCTTCGAGGTCAACGGCTCGTTCGAGCATCGCTTCGTCAATCCCTACGGTTTCGAGCACCACTTCGGCTGCCACCGCGAAGCGCACGGCTGCGCCATCGTCGGCGGCCCGCAGGCCGCCGACAGCTGGTTCCCAGGCTTTCGCTGGCGCCTCGCCGACTGCGGCGGCTGCGGCGTTCACATGGGATGGCTGTTCGAGCGCGACGACGCCCACTTCTTCGGCCTGATCCTGCATCGCATCCAAGCTGGGTGAGGCGGTCGGGCTCTGTGGTCGACCTTGCCTCCCACGGCACTGCGGCAAGCGCACGGTCGTCCTCGCCCATCCGCATCGTCCAAATCCCACCACCGCCGGTTGAGTAAAATCCCATCCATGAGCCGCCCAAACCCGAATGACTACGACGTCCTTACCTTCGACTGCTACGGCACCCTGATCGACTGGGGCAGCGGCATGGTCGATTTCCTGCAACCGTTGCTGCTCGCGCATGACGCCCATGTGGTGGACGACTTCCTGCTCGAGTTCTTTGCCGACAAGGAACCACAGGCGCAGAAAGACGGGCGCCTCTATCGAGACGTGCTGGCCGAGGTGCTGACGCAGCTTGGTGAGCGGCTCGCGTTCACACCGTCCGAGGAGGCACTCACCGGCTTCGCCGACAGCGTGGGCGACTGGCCCGTCTTCACCGATACGGTAGCTTCGCTCAAGCGCCTTGCGGAGCGATTCGACTTGGTGGTCGTTTCCAATGTGGACAATGACCTCTTTGCCCGCACCGCCGAGCGCCTTGAAGTCCCGTTTCGACACGTGGTGACGGCGGAGGATGTGGGCGCCTACAAGCCAGACCGGCGCATGTTCGATGCGGCTCGAGAGGCGCTCGGCGATGCCCGCATCCTGCACGTCGCGCAGAGCCTCTTTCACGACATCGAGCCGGCCAGCGCGCAGGGCCTCGATACGGCATGGATTCGACGCGAGCGCGAGGCGGCGCGGCGGGTGGAGGTTGCGCCGAACTGGCGTTACGAGTCGCTCGCCGAGTTCGCGGGGGACATCCTGGGAGATTGACATGACCGGCGCCGCCATAGCGCCTGCCGAGGCCCCGCTTTGCTTCGATGAGCTTGTCGATGCCGCAGAGCGGCTTTGGCAGGCGGGGCAGCGGCGGCGACCGAGTGCGCTTGCACGCGCCAAGCGGGTCCTGCCGGCGGCGCTTTTCCGCGAACTTGAGGCAAGGGGCATGGCTCGGGCCGATGCCGAGCAGGTCGTGGCGCGTGAGGTTGGGTTTCGGGACTGGCCGGAGCTTCAAGCGACGAGAGACCCTGCCGGACTCGACGACTCCGGGCGAGAGCGAGCCATCGTCGAGGCCGCCTTGGCAGGTGACGAGAGCTGGGTTACACGCCTCATGGCCGATGCGCAGGACGTCGGGCACTCGCTGCCGTGCGCCCTCGCGCTTGCGTCGGACGATGCGCTGCGGCTCGTCAACGAAGCCAATGCCGCGCGCCCGACGGGTGCGAGGAGCTGGCTGCCGCTGCACTATGTCTGCTTTTCTCGCTATGGCAATGGCGACGCGGCGGTTCGCGCTCGGCGCATCGCCATCGCCGAGCGCCTGCTTGCGTTGGGTGCCGACCCCAACGTTGGCGCGGTCGAATCAGAGACGGTGCGCGGCTTCCGCACTTGCCTGGGCGGTGCGGTAGGCAGGGCCCGCAGCACTGATCTGGCGCGACGCCTGTTGGCCCGGGGTGCCCACATCGATGACGGGCCGACACTGTACGAAGGTAGCGCCATGTGGGAAGCGGTGCGCTGCCGCGACGTCGAAAGCCTGCAACTGCTGGTCGAGCACGAACCGCCGTTCTGGCACATCTGCCACGCACTGCCGCAGGCGCTGCACCTTGCGGACGAGGTGGGCGAAGCGATGGTGCGACTGTTGCTGGCGGCCGGCGCGGATCCAAACTGGACTATGGGCAGCATGGGCTTCGACGGCAACTGCCTGCACGAGGCGATCATGTTGGGTCGCGACGTCGACACGGTCCAGGCTCTCCTCACCGCTGGCGCGCAGGTGGATTTCCTGGATCGCGACGGTCGCGTGCCGCTGCAGCTGGCGGTGGCGCTGAACCGCTCGGACATCGCCACGTTGCTCCGCGAACGTGGTGCCGACGAAGGCGCGGTTCGCGTGGTGGATCGGCTGGCGTCTGCCTGCTTCGCGGAAGATCACGACGGCATGCGTCGCATTTTGGAGAGGGGCGATGGGGTTGCCGGTTCGTTCAGGCCCACCGACCACGTTTGGCTCGGGCGCGCTCTTCGTACCGGCAATGTCGCAGCCGCCCGCCTGATGCTTGAGGCTGGCTTCGACGCCGACGCGCACGATGACGATGGACAGTTCCCTCTGCACGTGGCTGCGGCACGGGGCGATGTCGACGGGGTGGAGTGCCTGTTGGGCGATGACTCCAGGCGGCGTGCCGACCTTGAGGCCACGGATTACGCCGCCGAGACGGCCCTGGATCACGCTCTCAGGCTCGATGACGAGGACGTGTGCGACCGCTTGGCGGAGCTTCTTGCGAACGACATCACCGACGAAGTCCGGCCTCGAAATGACGATCGAGTGTTTGCCGAGAAGTTCGAGCAAGCCGCCGACGCCGTCGCGGCGGGGGATGCGGACGCGCTCGCCAAGATGCTCACCGACTTGCCGGCGCTGGCAGAGGCGAGGTCGTCCCGCGCCCACCGCTGCACCCTGCTCAACTACCTCGGTGCCAATGGCTTCGAGCACGAGCGGCAGAAAACTCCGCCGAACGCCGTGCAGGTCATTGAGATTCTGCTCGCCGCCGGCAGCGACCCCAACGCGTCGAGCTACGCCTATCGGGGCGGCCCCGGTGCGAACACGATGGCGCTGCTCACCAGCAGCAGCCATCCACAGCATGCCGGGCTGACGATCCCGATGGTGTCGGCCTTGGCCCGAGGCGGCGCCGAGGTCGGTGCCGAATACGAGCTTCTCTGCGCCCTGCACGAGGCCGACCGCGACCAGCGTCTGGCTGCGGCACTCACCGCTGTCGATGTGGCCGCACCTGCAACCGCTGAAGCCTTGGTACAGGCCGCGGCCACCAACGAGCGAATGCTCCTGGTCGCCCTGCTCGACGCCGGGGTGGACATCAACGTTCCCGCTGCGCAAAACATGCGCGCCTTGCACCAAGCCGCCTTCTACGGCCACGAGGAGTTGGTGGACATGCTGCTGGCGCGTGGTGCCGACCCAAGCCTCACCGAAGACCTCTACAACGGCACCGCAGCCGGCTGGGCGCGAGCCGGCGAACACGAAGCGCTCTACGAACGCCTCTCGAAGCTCTCGGCCCTCTGAGGCCGCCCTGCAGCCGAAGTGGTGAGCGAACGCGCACCCGGAGGCGGCGGAGGCGCGCCCGCTAAAGCGCGTTAGGAGGCTGCGTACGACGTGGCTCGTAGGGGACGGGCTTGTCCCGTCCCGGCGCGCCCTGACGGGTGCGTTGGCAGTTCGCGTGCGCGAACTGCTGTGCTTCGACAAGTTCGTCGGTGCATTCAGGACGGGCGGGGACAAGCCCCGCCCCTACGGGGCCGAATTCATCGGTGCTAGCCATCACTCAAAAGCCGCCACCCGCGCTCAGCCCGAGCCCGCGCGACTCCGGCATACTCCAGCGCCTTCTCCGAGCTCGCGTTGCCGTCGAGGCCGCGTTTGTACACGCCTTGGATGATTCCGGCGGAGCGGAACAGGTTGTAGACGATGTAGAACGGCCAGTTGGCGACGGGCCCACGACCGGCGAAGTCGCAATAGGCTGCCACCAGTTCGCGTTCGTCGGGAATGCCCCAGGTTGCCAGATCGACGCGGGCGACCGAGCCTTCGCCCTGCGGCCCGCTCTCGTCGCTGCCGTAATACTCTTGGCACCAGTAGCCGAGGTCCGCGAGACCGTCCCCGAGCGTCGAGAGCTCCCAATCCAGAATCGCCACCACACGCGGCTCCGTGGGGTGCAGCAGCACGTTGCCAAGGCGGTAGTCGCCGTGAACGACCACCGGCGGCGTCTCGCCGGGAAGGTTCTCTGGCAGCCAGTCCATCAACCGGTTCATGGCCTCGATGGTTTCGGTCTCCGAGGCGCGATACTGACGACTCCAACGGTTGATCTGGCGACCGAAATAGTTGCCCGGCCGGCCAAAGTCGCCCAATCCCACGGCAGCCGGATTCACCGCATGCAAGTGCGCCAGATGCCGCGCCATGTCGAGGTAGATCTCCCGTCGCTCCTCCCGCTCCACATCCGGCAGCGCCGTGCGGGTGTAGAGCCGCCCCTCCACCATCTCCATCACATAGAACTTGGCGCCTAGCACGCTGCGGTCTTCGCATAGCGAGTACATGCGCGGAACCGGCACCGGCGTGCCATAGAGCGCATCCATCACGCGGTATTCCCGATCCACTGCATGTGCCGACGGCAGCAACTCTCCCGGTGGCTGCTTGCGCATCACATAGGGCCGATCCTTGGCCTCGACGAGAAAGGTGGGATTGCTCTGCCCACCCTCGAACTGCTGCACCGTGAACGGCCCCTCGAAGCCCTCGATGTGCTCCTCCATGTAGGCGCGCAGCGCATTCTCGTCAAACCGATGCTGGGGTCGCACCGGCGTCAGTTCCACATCGCTCAACGGTCCACCCTCCCTGACGGTGAGCCGATTGTACGGGCCGCGGCCGTTGCGCAGTCCTCGCCTTGCCCGAAGCGACGCGTGGCTTCATAGTCGCGGGTTCGTCGCTCGCAGGGAGGCGGCGACTCGAGCAATGGCAGGATGTCAGGAAGGAGGTCCATGAAGCCCATATCGGTGCAGCTCTATTCGTTGCGGGAGGAGTCGCAAGAGGATTTTGACGGCGTGCTCGAACGACTGGCGGCGATTGGCTACAAGGGGGTCGAGCCGTTTGCGCTGTTTGGCAAGACGCCGGAGGCGTTCAAGCGTCAGGTGGAAGATCTCGGCATGACGGTCTCCTCCACTCACCATCCTTGGGCCAACCGCTTTGCGGCCGAGGAGGTGATCGACACGGTCTCGGCGCTGGGCCTCAGCCGCGCCGCCGGGGGCTTTTCGCCGGACGACTTTGCCGACATGGATGCGGTAAAGCGCACCGCCGACACCATCAACGGCCTGATCGAACGGCTGCGGCCTGCCGGCATTGATCTATTCATCCACAACCACTGGTGGGAGTTTGAGGAGATCGATGGCGACCTCGGCTATCACCACATCGCCCGGCTTTGCCCCGACCTGCAATTCGAGGTGGATACCTACTGGGCGGCCAACTTCGGCGCGGTCGATCCTGCTGCCGTAGTGGCGCGGGTGCGGGAACGGGCGCCGCTCTTGCACATCAAGGACGGTCCGCTGGTCAAGGGGCAGGCACACGTCGCCGTCGGAGATGGCTGCGTGGACATCGCCGGCATCGTCGCCGCCGCCGACCCCGACGTGCTCGAATGGCTCGTCGTCGAGCTCGATGCCTGCGACACCGACATGATGACTGCGGTGGAAGGCAGCTATCGCTATCTCACGCAGCAAGGGCTGGCAGCCGGCAATGAGTGAAGCACGCACGTTCGACTTCGCAGTGGGGCGCACAAATCCGGCCACGTTCCCCATTGAGCGGGTGCAACGCGCCGCCCACTCGGCCATCGCCCGGGAGTTCGCACAAATCACGGAGTACCCGGGTCGGCTCGGCCATCCGGGCCTGCGTGAGGTGATGGCACGGCGCGAGTCGGAGCGCGAGGGCGTGGCGGTGGATGCCGATCTCATCAGCCTCATGAACGGCTCCATGCAGGCCGTCACCCTCACTGCCGAAGCGCTCACCAAGCCCGGCGACACGGTGGTGCTCGAGGAACTTACCTACGGCGGCACCATCGGCGCATACCGCACCCTTGGCATCGACATGCAGGGATTGCCGGTGGATGAAGACGGCATGAAGGTGGAGCTGCTCGAAGCCAAGCTCGACGAGCTCGGTGAGGGCGAGCGCAAGCCCAAGTTCATCTACGTGCTCACCACCTACCAGAACCCCACCGGAGCGATGATGTCGCTGCCCCGCCGCCGGCGCCTGATCGACATCGCCCGGGAGCGCGACATTCCGGTGGTGGAGGACAATTGCTATGGCGATGTGCACTTCGACGGCGACAAGCCGCCGTCGCTCTACGCGCTGTCGGACTACGACAAGATCATCTACATGTGCTCGCTGTCGAAGATCCTCGCGCCGGGGATGCGGCTTGGCTATCTGTACGCGCAAGCGGAGCTCCTGGACCGCATCCTGTCCCGGCGGCACGACGCTGGCGGCAACTACCTGGCGGCGGCCATCGTGGCGGAACTTTATCGGGACGGTGTGTGGGACCTAACCGAGGAACTGAACGTCTCCCTTGCCACCAAGAAGAACCTGGTTGTGGATGGCCTCGCTGCCGAGGCGGCGGACGTGTGTGCATGGTCCAATCCCGCCGGGGGCCTCTTCGTGTGGGTGCGATTCCCGGACGACGTGGATCAGGACAAGCTCCTGCAGCTTACTTCCGAGGCCGGCTTCCATTACGCCCAGGGCGCCAACTTCCACATCGCTGGCGAGCGCGTGCCGTATCTGCGCCTTGCCTTCGGCCACGTGCCGGACGACGACATCCGCGCTGGCATCCCGGTGCTGGCGCGCTGCATTCGGCAGTCGCGCACGAGCAACCTGCCGCCGGCGTACACGGGCCTCTTCGATTGAGCGCCGTTCCTCTGGAGGGCGAGCGCGCCCTAACGGGCGCGTTGGCAGTTCGCTGCGCGAAACTGCTGGCCTACGGGTTCGCTTGCGCTCACGCCTCCGGCTAGGAGCCAGCGCCGTTCCTACGGCGCAGCCTCCTAGCAAGGTAAGCTCTGCTCGTTCACCGAGGAGGGGCCAGGCCATAGGAGAGTCCGAGCCCGGTGCTGCGGCACCGCCGAAGCGCAGGCGATGTGACAACTGCGGCGCCCGGCTGCGGGGGCGCTTTTGCGTCAAGTGCGGACAGCGCGACCAGCACTATGTCGCAGAGATTCACTGTGAAAACTGCGGCGCGCCGAAGCAGGGACTGTACTGCGCTGTCTGTGGCCAGAACGACCGCAACTACCGTCGCTCGGTGTTTCCGGTCGTAGGCCAGGCTCTTGCGGAGACGTTCGAGACCGACTCTCGCCTTTGGGCAACACTGCGGGCGCTCTTCGCCCGCCCGGGCCACCTCTCGACGGAGTTCTCGCGCAACCGGCGGGCGAGCTATCTGCCGCCGTTCCGGCTTTATCTGTTCTCGAGCATCGTCTTTTTCTTCGCGCTGTCGATGACCATTGACCTGCCGGAAGGTCCCGGTCAGGCACGGGCCTTCTTCACAGAAGGCGATGGCCCGCCGCCGGTGGTGCGCGAGCGCCTGCGAGAACGGGGAATCGGCCCATCCCGCGCCGACGGGGATGCAGAAGAGGAGGTTGGCGGCGAAGAACCGGGCCTTACGATTCAGTTCGACTTCGATGAAGACGACCTTGGGTTGGAGGGCCTCGCGGACGCCTCGGCGTCCCGCTACGTGCCGACGCCGGAGCAGCGAGCCGTGATGGAACGGTTCGTGGAAATCCTCGACGACGAGCGCCGCAGGCGACTGGTGCGGGTGCTGCGGGGGCCACTCGGCAAGCCGGTGTGGGAGACCGTCGAGAGCCTGACCATCCAAGGCATCGCCGAAGTGGATAGGGTGGGGCTTTATGTCTTGGGGCAAGTGATCGACTTCCTGTACGACCCTTGGGCGGCCCTCCAGACGTGGATCGAAAACCTGCCGGTGGCGATGTTCTGCGTGCTGCCGCTCTACGCGCTGCTGCTCAAGATCGTCTATCCGTCCCGCTACTACGCCGAGCACATCGTGTTCGCCATGCACATCCACACGGTGGCCTTCATCGTCTTCACCGTCATGATGCTCCTCCCCGAAGGCGCGGATGTGGACGACTGGGGATCCTTGGCGCTCTTCATCGCCTTTGCCGTCTACCAGTTCCTGGCCTTGCGCAACTACTACGGCGGCGGTGCGCTCGCCACCACCGTCAAGTACTGCTTCCTCGGCGCATCGTATTCGGTGCTCCTCTTTGCGGCCTTCCTGGCAGCCTTCGTGGCGGTGTTCTTGCTGATGTGAGGGGGTAGCCGTGCCTGCGCGCTCGTGGAGCGCGCAGGCATAATGCGTGCATGAAGCTGCGCATTCAGGGTGACTCGATTCGGCTCCGGCTCACGGTGAGCGAGGTGGCTGCGGTTGGTCGTGGGGAGGGTGTCGAGGAGACCACCCGGGTCGGTGACCCGCCCTTGTCCTACTCGCTCACGCCGCTCGCCAGCGCCGAGGCGGTGGATGCGACGTTCGATGGCGGTGCCATGCGCGTTTCCCTGCCTGCTGCGACCGCGCGACGCTGGGCGGAGACGGAGGAAGTCTCCCTGCACGGTGCCGCTGGCGCCGTGAGCATCCTCATCGAAAAGGACTTCGACTGTCTTGAACCTCGGCAGGGGGACGAGAAGCTCGACACGTTCCCCAACCCCAAGGCTTGATCGGCGACGACTTCGACGAACCACAAGTGGATGCGCGCCGGGTGCTTGTCGCGGGCCGAGAGTTAGGCTCTTGCTTGCTTGTCGGTCGAGGTTCGGCCGGTCGAGTCACGCCGGATGCCAAGGAATGCGGCGGCTAGTGGTCGCGCTTCGTCGAGACTTCGGACCCGGTTCTCCTCGCCAATCGCGTGCAGGATGTTGAGCGTGTCGAGCGTAGCGGCCACGGACCCCGAAAGCCCGATCGTGATGCAGTGCGTGTCTGCCCGCCGTGCCACGTCGAGGAGCTGCTCGATCACCATCGCGGCGCTGTCGTCGATGTAGGTGGCTTCGCTGAAATCGAACATCACCACGTCGTGATCCTTGATGTCCTCGCCGATCACGCTAACGAGCCGATGCGAGGACGCCACCGTGAAGCTGCCCCGGAGTGCCAGCAAGCCGACCCTGGCCTGATAGGTGTCGAACTCCGCAACCGGTCGAAAGCCAGCGAAGAACACGCGGTCGAGCAGCGGCGTGGACACCAGGCTGTCGAGTTCAAGCTGTTCCAGTTGCCGGGCGTGTGCCATGCCACCGGCAATGAGGCCAATGGCGACCGCCGTCACCAGGTCCACGAAGATGGTCAGCATCAGGGTGATGAGCATCACCAGCAGGTGGTCGGTGCGCAGGCGATGCACCCGCGCCAGCATCCGCCAGTCGATGATGTCCCAGCCAACCTTCACCAGCACGCCCGCCAGTGCAGCGAGCGGGATTGGGTCCACGAGGCCGCCCAGGCCCAGCACCACCGCCAGCAACAATGCCGAGCGCAGCACGCCTGACACCGGCGTGCGGCCGCCAGCGCGGATGTTGGTGACCGTGCCCACCGTCGCGCCAGCGCCGGGCAGCGCCCCAAAGAGACCCGCCGCCATGTTGCCGATGCCCTGGCCGACGAGTTCGCGATCCGGATTGTGTCGGTTGCCTGTGAGGGAATCCGCCACCAGCGAGGTGAGCAGCGCATCCACGGAGCCGAGCAAGGCGAGGATCAAGGCGGGTTGCAGGGCGGTTAGATAGAACGACGGTTCCGGCAGCGTCAGATGCAGCGAAGGCAGGCCTGTGGGAATGGTGCCGATGACCGGCGCATCCGTGAGCCAGAGCACGCCGAGCGCGGTGCCGATCGCCAGTGCCGCCAGCGGCGCCGGCAGCGCCTTGTCGAGCCGGCGCGGCCACAGGAAGGCCGCCAGCAGCGTCACGGCACCGATGATGACGGCGTCGGGATTGAGGCTTGCCACGGCCGCGGGCAGTGCCGCCAGGGCATCAAGCGGGCCGCCTGTGGAAGACTTGCCCAGAAACGGCAGTGCCTGCACCAGCATGACGATGACGCCAATGCCCGACATGAAGCCCGAGACCACGACGTGCGGGGTGTAGGCGACGAAACGACCGATCTTCGACAGCCCCAGCAAGACCTGCATGAGGCCGGCAAGCACCACGATGGTGAGAGCCTCGGCGAGGCTGTCCGAATAGGTGACCATGATCGTTGCCATGGCGACGGTCATGGCTGGCGTCGGCCCGGAGATCTGGGAGCGGGTGCCGCCGAATACGGCGGCGAAGAAGCCGACGATGATGGCGCCGTAGAGCCCCGCCGCTGCCCCCATGCCCGAAGCGATGCCAAAGCCGAGCGCCACCGGCAGCGCCAGCACCATCGAAGTTAGGCCGCCGAATATGTCGCCGCGCAGCGTCGGCAGGTTGTAGTTGAGTCGCTTCAGGCCAGCGAGGGTTCGCACGGCGCCTCCCTTTTCCGGCACCCTCGCGGGTTGCCCGCCGTGTGTTTGACCAGGATCGTTGGTGTCGTGATTCGAGGCCATTGTCGCCTGTGACGGGCGGTATTGCACATCCAAGCAGCGAAGTCGCTGCCTTGTATTGGCCATTTGTGACTGCGAGCATGGTGGCGCGAGCATCGGCAAAAGGGCGAGAGAACCGATATGACCAGGACACGCCACGTCGTGGTGGTGGGTGGCGGCAATGCGGCTCTTTGTGCCGCGTTGGCGGCGCGGGAGCAGGGTGCCCGTGTGACGCTGCTCGAACGGGCCCCACACGAGGCCCGCGGCGGCAACTCGCGCTTCACCGCCGGCGCCATGCGCACCGTCTATGGCGGCGCCGAGGACCTGCGTCGGATCATGCCGGAGCTGACGGACGCGGAGGTGGCGCGCACCGACTTCGGCAGCTACTCGCGGGAGAAGTTCTACGACGATCTTGGTCGCGTCACGCAGTACCGCAGCGACCCGGACCTTGCCGAGCGCCTGATCGAGGGCAGCTTCGAGACCTTGTTGTGGATGCACGGCCACGGCGTTCGCTTCCTGCCGCTCTACGGCCGGCAGTCGTTCGAGGTGGACGGCAAGGTTCGATTTTGGGGCGGGCTGACGGTGGAGGCGTGGGGTGGCGGCCCGGGCCTTGTGGACAGCCTTACGTCGATCGCCGAGCGCGCCGGCGTTGCCTTGCGCTACGGCGCTCGAGCGACGCGCCTCGAACGGCATGGCAGGGGCTGGCGCGTTGGCGTGGCGGACGACTGGATCGACGCCGATGGCGTGGTGCTCGCTTGCGGCGGCTTCGAGTCCAACCCCGCTTGGCGCACGCGCTATCTGGGCCCGGGCTGGGACCTCGCCAAGGTGCGTGGAACCCGCTTCAACACCGGTGACGGCATTCGCATGGCGGTGGACGCGGGCGCGGCAACACGCGGCAATTGGTCCGGCTGCCATGCCGTGGGCTGGGACATGAACGCGCCGGAGTTCGGTGACCTCGCCGTCGGCGACAACTTCCAGAAGCACTCCTATCCGTTCGGCGTGTTGGTGAACAGCGACGGCCGCCGTTTTGTCGACGAGGGCGCAGACTTCCGCAACTACACCTACGCCAGATACGGGCGCGAGGTGCTGGGCCAGCCGGGCCAGTGTGCGTGGCAACTCTTCGACGCCAAGGTTACGCACCTGTTGCGCGACGAATACCGCATCCGCCAGGTGACCAAGGTGTCCGCCGACACCATCGAGGAGCTGGCGGCGAAGATGGAGGGCGTGAATGCGGTCAATCTTGTCGCCGAAATCGCGGCATACAACGCCGCGGTGGATACCGCAACTCCGTTCGACCCAACCGTGCTGGACGGCCGCGGCACCGAAGGCATTGCCGTGCCAAAGACCAACTGGGCCAACCGCCTCGACACCCCTCCGTTTGAGGCATACGGCATCACCTGCGGCATCACCTTCACGTTTGGGGGCCTCGCCGTGGACGCTGGGGCGAGGGTGTGCGGCGAAGACGGTGAACCGATGCCGGAGCTCTACGCTGCCGGCGAACTGGTAGGCGGCCTCTTCTATTTCAACTACCCCGGCGGAACGGGCCTAACCTCTGGCGCGGTATTCGGCCGCGTGGCCGGCACCGCTGCCGCCCAACCGACTGCTTGACGGTATCCGACTCTGGTTGCAGGGCGAGACGCCCTCCACGAGGGGCTCGTCCTACCGCCTAAGCCGTGATGGAACTGGCGATTGCGTCGCCGACTTGGACGGTTGAAGCCGTGCCGCCCATGTCTCGTGTGCGGGGGCCACCCTCCGTCAGCACCACCTCGATGGCTTTCTCGATTGCGTCGGCAGCCTGACCGTGCCCCAAGTGGCGCAGCATCATCGCGCCGGACCAGATCTGGCCGATGGGGTTGGCAATACCTTCGCCGGCGATGTCGGGGGCGGAGCCATGTACCGGCTCGAACATCGAAGGGTGTTCGCCGGTGGGGTTGATGTTGGACGAAGGGGCGATGCCAATCGAGCCGGCAACTGCCGGTCCCAAGTCCGAGAGGATGTCACCGAACAGGTTGCTGCCCACCACCACATCGAACCAGTCCGGGTGCTGCACGAAGTGGGCCGTGAGAATGTCGATGTGATATTGATCGGTTTCGATCTCCGGGAAATCCGCTGCCACCGCGGCAAAGCGCTCGTCCCAGTACGGCATCGTATGGATGATGCCGTTCGACTTGGTGGCCGACGTGACCTTGCTTCGGCCCTCCCGCCGCGCGAGCTCGAAGGCGAAGCGAATGATTCGATCCACGCCGCGGCGCGTGAACACGCTCTCCTGCACGGCCATCTCCGCGTCCGTGCCGGCATAGAGCCGGCCGCCGATCTCGGAGTACTCGCCCTCCACGTTTTCGCGCACGACGAGGAAATCGATGTCGTCCGGGCCCCGTCCAGCAAGGGGCGTCGTGGTGCCCGGGAACATCCGGCACGGACGAAGGTTGACGTATTGGTCAAACTCTCGGCGGATCGGGATGAGCAGGCCCCAAAGAGAGATGTGATCCGGCACCGTCGGCCAGCCCACCGCGCCAAGGAAGATGGCGTCGTTTGGACGCAGCTGCTCGATGCCATCCTCCGGCATCAGCCGACCGCTCTCAGCATAGTCTTCGCACGACCAGGCGAACTCGTGCCACTCGAAGTCGATGCCGAAGCGGCGCCCCGCCGCCTCGAGCACCTTCATGCCCTCGGGCACCACCTCGCGACCGATGCCGTCTCCGGGGATGGCCGCAATATCGAACCGTTTTGCGGGGTTCGGTTTGGTCATGCGGCCTTGGTCTCCAATTGTCCTCTGAGCGTCGCGTGAATGCCGCCGAATGCGCCGTTGCTCATGAGTACCACGTGGCAGGCCTCGGTCGTGTCGGACATGCCGGCGATTTGCGTTGTCAGGAGGTCGAGGTCGTTCACCACCGTTGCCGGCGGCGTGCTGTTGCGGGCGAGCTCCGCCAGGTCCCATTGGATGCCCTGCGGGCGAAACCAGATGGTCTCGTCGGCGGCGGCGCAGCAGGCGGCGAGGTCTGCGCGCAGGGTTCCGAGGGACATGGTGTGGGTGCGCGGCTCCACCACCGCCACGATCCGCTCCTTGCCGACATGGTGCCGCAGCCCTTCGAGCGTTGCACGGATGGCTGTGGGGTGGTGTGCGAAGTCGTCGTACACGATCAGTCGGCCACTGGTGGCGACCACTTCGAGCCGTCGCTTGACGCCTTGGAACGAGGCGAGCGCGGCGATGGCATCCTGTGGCGGAACGCCGACGTGGCGCGCTGCGGCGATTGCGGCGAGGCCGTTGTGAACGTTGTGGCGTCCGAGCAGTCGCCAGGTGACCCTGCCGAGCTCCTCGTCGCCGAGCGTCACGGAAAAGGAGCTGCCGTCGGCGTCGGCGTCGGCCTGCAGCCACTCGCCGTTGTCCGTGGGCAGGCGCCTCCAGCGTTCGCCCTTGCCCTCGCCGAAGCGGGATATCGACGTCCATGCGCCCATTGCCAGCATCTCGCTGACGTGGTGGTCGTGTCGCGGCGCCACGATCAGCCCGTTGCTCGGCACGGTTCGCACCAGATGGTGAAACTGTTCCTTGATCTGCTCGACGTCGTCGTAGATGTCGGCGTGGTCCAGTTCGATGTTGCTGACGATGAGCGTCCGCGGGCGATAGTGGACGAACTTGGCGCGACGGTCGAAGTAGGAGGTGTCGTACTCGTCCGCCTCCACCACGAAAAACGGCGAATCGCCAAGTCTTGACGACACCCCGAAGTCGAGCGGCACGCCGCCGATGAGGAAGCCGGGCTTGAGGCCGGCGTACTCGAGAATGTGCGCCACCATGCTCGCGGTGGTGGTCTTGCCGTGGGTGCCGGAAGCGGCCACCGGCCAGCGTTCGCGCAGCACCTCCTGGCCGAGCCATTCGGCGCCGGAGATGTAGGGCAGGTTTTCGTCGAGCACGTGCTCCACGGCGGGATGGCCGCGCGGCAGTTGCGCATTGCCGATTACGACGAGGTCGGGCCTCGGCTGCATTTGTTCGGGCTCGAACCCCTCATGCACAGTGATGCCGGCGTCGGCGAGCTGGTCGCTCATCGGCGGATAGAGCGGCCCGTCGCTGCCGCTCACCTGGTGCCCCATTTCCCGCGCCAGCAGCGCGAGCCCGCCCATCAGCGTGCCGCCGATGCCGAGGAAGAAGATGCGCTGCTCGCCCGCGCTCATGGCGACGGTACCGGGGGTGGTGGGAGAGTGGCTTGCAGCACGACAATGGCGATCAGCCACATGCCGAATGCCACAAGGATGCCGACGCGAAGCGTCGTGTCGAGTGCGCGCCCGAGGATGAAGCCGTTGACCACGATCTGCCAGATCTGGAAGGCGAGGGCAAAGGTGCCCTGCACGATGGGCCAAGCCGTCAGCACCGCGAGCGCAGGAAGCATCGGCACGCTGATGAGCACCTCGCAGCCAACGAGCGCCGCGAACGTCGGCAGAAAGCGGTCGCCGAAGTCGCGTACATAGAGGCCAAACCAGGTGAGCGAACCGAGCACGGCGAGGCCGAGGATCGGTGTGCCGAGGGCCAGCGACAGCGGCACGTCTGCGAGCAACGCGAACCCGGCGCCGCCGATGACGACGTCGGCGGCGATCAGCGCAAGCAGAAACCACGTCTGCGTCGGCACGGACTCCGGCCCATGCCGCAACAGGCAGATGTTCAAGAAAAGGCTAATCACCCCAACCATCGTGAGATTCTCGCACAAGCACCGGACAGCCGTTGAAACCAGACCCCAAAAGCCTGTCCGACGTTTCCAACCCACTGCGCGAGCCAATAGACTTGCACGCCGACGTTTTGCCCCGGAGACACCATGCCCGACACCGCTGGCCCCGCCTGGGATCTCTCCACCGAATATGCCGCTCCCGACGATCCCGCGATCGATGCCGATCTTGCCGAACTCGAGGCGTTGCTGGCGGAGGCGGAGCGACGGAGCGAGCCGCTCGCCGAAGCTGTGGCGCAGTCCTTCCGGCTTGACGGGGCAGCTCGGGACGCCTGTGTTGCCGCGGCGCAGGCGGTCTATCTCACCGGCGAGAAGGCATCGCGCCTACTCCAGGACCCGAACGTGTATGCGGAATGCCGCCTTTCCGTGAACAGCCGCGACGGTGCCGCGCAGGCGCTCCAGGGCCGGCTGCAATCCCTGCATGTGCGTTATCTCGAAGCGATGGAGCCGCTGTCGCAATTCCTCGACTTGGCGCCGCAGGATTGGGTGGACGAATACCTCGCGGACGACCGCGTGCGCGCCTCCGAATTCGCTGTGCGGCATTCTCGCAAGAGGCGACACGAGACCCTGCCGCTCAGCGAGGAAAGCCTCGTCAATGCGCTCTCGCAGGACGGCATCCACGCTTGGGGCCGCCTCTACGACCAACTGTCGGGGGCGCTCCGTTGTGAGGTGCGGGGCGAGGGCAATGAGCCCGAAGAGGTGGGCCTCGCCGAGGCCGCCTCCCGAATGCAATCCACCGACGATGCCGTTCGCGAGGACGCCTGGCGCGCCATAAACCGCAGTTGGGACGATCACGTCGAGTCCGCGGCCGGAGCCATCAACGCCATCGCTGGCTGGCGGCTCGAAATGTGCCGCCGCCGTTCGGGCGAGCGTCCGGTGCACTACCTCGACGCCCCGGTGCACGCCAATCGCATCGAACGCAAGACCTTGGATACCCTCATGGAAGTGGCCTGGGAAGCCAATGCCCTGGGGCGCCGCGCGGCCCGCGCCATGGCCCGCGCCTACGGCAAGACCCACATCGCCCCTTGGGACCAACGTGCCCCTGCCCCGGCACTCTCCGGCACTGCCGAAGCCATCCCCTTCGCCGAAGCCACCGAACTCGTCGCCGGCGCCTATGACAGCGTCAACCCGGAGATGGGCGACTTCGTGCGCATGATGGTGGAAAAGCGCTGGATCGAGGCCACCCAAGGCGCCAACAAGCGCCCCGGCGCCTATTGCACGTCGTTCGCGAAGTCACGCACTCCCCGCGTGTACATGACGTACTCCGGCTCCATGACCGACGTGACCATCCTCGCCCATGAACTCGGCCACGGCTTCCACCACTGGGTGATGCGCGACCTGCCGGATTCGCAGCGCCACTACGGCATGTCCGTAGCGGAAACCGCGAGCACCTTCGGCGAAACCGTCGTTCGCGATTCGCTGATGCAGCGCGCCGACTCCGCCGAAGCGGAGCTTGCAGTCGCGTGGGAGGAAGTGGCTGCCACCGCCGCCTTCCTTCTCAACATACCCACCCGCTTCGAGTTCGAAACCCGGTTCTACGATGCCCGCTCCGAACGCCCGCTGCTGCCGGACGAACTGAAGGGCATCATGCGCGAAGCCTGGCTCAAGTGGCACGGCGACGCCTTGGCGGAGCCGGACCCGCTGTTCTGGGCCAACAAGCTGCACTTCTACATCTCGGGCTTAAGCTTCTACAACTTCCCGTACCTCTTCGGCTATCTCTTTAGTCTCGGCGTCTATGCCCGCCGCGAACAGATGGGCGCGAGTTTCTTCGAGCGCTACAAGGCCCTTTTGGCCGACACAGGCCGAATGACCGCAGAGGAACTGGCGAAGCAACACCTCGACGCCGACCTGACCGCCCCAGACTTCTGGCGCGACACGGTGGCGGCGCTCGAACCAAGGGTCGAGAACTTCGAGCGGCTGGTGGCGGAGTGCGTGTAGAGCCGACGGGTTTGCTTTACTCCTTGCCAGCCTCCGCAGGACGTCGGGTCGCCGTCGGGCTGTGGGGACCCGTTAAGCTTGCGTTCAGGTAGCGACGTGCAAAGTGCGCGCATGTCGCCATTTGCTGGGGAGATGAGTCACTCATGAAACCAATGCGCGTTCCTGTCCGGGTGATCCCGGCCTTGGCTGTCGTGCTGGCGCTGGCGGGCTGCGCCGCGCCAACGCAGCCTGTCGCCGAGCGCAACTCCACACTCACCCAAGGCCAAGTGCAACTGAACCTCCAAGTGGGCACGACCACCAAGGCCGAAGTGGTGGAGGTGTTTGGTGCCCCCAACATCACCACCCGCAACAGCGATGGTGTTGAGGTGTGGACCTACCAGCGCTCGGCACGGGTCTCCCAATCGGCCAGTCGATCGGGGCTCTGGTCCATCCTGCTCACACCAGGTGCGCGCGGCGCGGGGGGCCTCCTCGGCACGTCCTCCTCAAGCGGCTTCGAGACCACATCGCGCATGATCACACTCATCATCGAGTTCGACTCTGCCGACGTGGTGGCAGACTTCCGCAGCCGCACGGCGGATTTCTGACCACGAGGACAAGGGGGAAACGCCATGCAAATCGCACTCCGGTTCTGCGCCGGCGCAGCCAGCCTGCTGCTGGTGGCAGGTTGTGTTGTCCAGTACGACGTACCGCCCACGCCCCTCGAACTGCAAGCGCTGCAATCGCGCGACTACGACGAAGACAAGCAGGTCGCCTTCGGCAGCGTGATGAGTGTGTTCCAGGATCTCGGCTACACCCCCACCAGCGCCGACCTCGAAACCGGCTTCATCACTGCCGAGAGCGTGGCAACCGGCAACTTCGACTGGATCGCCGTCCTCACCGACACCAGCAGCACCGTGCAGACGCGGGCCACCGCCTACATCGAGGAAGTCGGGGAAAGGGTGCGGGTGCGGCTCAGCTTCGTGGAGGTGCGAAGCACGTCGTCCGAGCAAGGCCAGGCCGGCAGGAGCGACAGGGCGCTACTCGACCCCGCCCTTTACGACAACGCCTTCGAGCGCATTGAGCAGGCCATCTTCGTCCGCGCCGGCGAGTAGCCGCAGGACGGGCGAATGCGGCGTGTTAGGGGGCGGTGCTCGAAGGCCAGCATTTCGCTGACTCGGACTACTGCCTACGTTCTCGCGTTCGCTAGCCGACGCGCCAACGGTCCAGGATCACCGCGAGGATGATTACGGCGCCGGTGATGACGCGCTTGGTGGGTTCGGTGATGCCGATTTGGGCCAAGCCAATTTGCAGGACGGAGACGATCAGGACCCCTATGAAGGCGCCGACGACGGAGCCCCGGCCGCCCATGAGGCTGGTGCCGCCGATTACCGCGGCGGCGATGGCGGAAAGCTCCATGCCGACGCCGGCGTTGGGGTCGGCGGAGCCGAGATAGGAAGCGTTCATCAAGCCGCCGAGACCCGCCAGAGCCCCGGAGATGACGAGCACCGTGCAGCGCACCCTCTTGGGATCGATGCCGGACACCTCGGCGGCGCGCTGGTTGCTGCCGACGGCGACGATCTGGCGACCGAACACGGTTGACTGCAGCGAGTATTCGAAGGCGACGACGAGCGCGAGAGCGGTCAGGAACGAGGCCGACACGCCAATGCCCGAGATGGGTACCGCGAAGGATTGCACCTTGGCGCCGAGATACACCGTTTGCGAATCCGTGACGATGTAGGCGAGCCCGCGCGCAACCTCCAGCATGCCGAGGGTGACGATGAATATCGGTAGCCGCAGAAACGCGCCGAGACTGCCGTTCGCAAACCCTGCCAGGGCGCCGGCGAGGACGCCGAAGCAGGCTGCAAGCGGCAGCGGCATTCCAAAAAGCGTCATGCAGCCGCCGATGACGCCGGCGCAGAGGGCCAGAACCGATCCGACCGAGAGGTCGATTGCGCCCGAGATCAGCACCAACGTCATGCCGATCGCGAGGACCGTCAGTGCCGGCAACTGGTTGAGGAGCGTCGAAAGCGTGGTGAGCGAAAGAAAGCGGTCTGAGGCGAAGCCAAAGAACGCGACGATCCCGATCAGCGACAGGAAGATGAGGTTGTCTTCAAGGACTCGAACGATGCGGGTTGTTGGTTTCGCTGTCACATCTCACCCCGGCGGGCACCGCCTCACGCGTATTCGCTGAAAGCGGCAGCGAGGACATCTTCCTGGCAGAGCTCGCTGCGCTGGAACTCGCGTACCAGCTTGCGGTTCGACAGCACGATGATCCTGTCGCAGAGGCTCGCGAGTTCGTCGAGTTCGCTGGACACCGCGACGATGGACCTGCCGGCATCGCGCAAGCGCACGAGTTCCTCGTGGATCGCGAGCTTGGCGGCGACATCCACGCCCCTGGTCGGTTCGTCGAGCAGCAGCAACTGTGCGTCACAATGGAGCCAGCGCCCCAGCATCGCCTTCTGTTGATTGCCGCCGCTCAACGTACGCATCGGCTGGTGGATGCCGTCGCTCTTGACGCGAAGCTCCCGCACGAGTCCCGCCACGGCACTCGCCTCCCGAGAGCGAATCAACCGCCCTGTGCGATTGGCGATGCGGCGAAGCCCGGCCACGGTCACGTTGAACGCGAGCCCCTGGTCTTGAAACACGCCCTCGCTGGCGCGGTCCTCCGCTACCAACCCAACACCGCAGCGGATGGCTTGCTTCGTGCCCTTGAGCTCAACGGAGGTGCCACCCACATCCAGCCTCACCGCCCCGCCAAGTCGCTTGTCGAGGCCGAAGATGGCCCGCAAGAGCTCCGTTCGACCGGAACCGGCGAGCCCCGCGATGCCGAGGATTTCGCCCCGCCGACACTCGAAGCTGATGGGGTGGGGAAGCGCAGCGGTGCGCAAATCGTGCACGGACAGATGCACGGGCATGGCAGCGACCGGGCCGCGTTCGCTGGCCTCGAAATCCGCATCGACGCCTGCCATTTCCCGAATCAAGGCCGCCTCGGAAAGCTCGCCGCTCGGCCGCGTCAGGCGCACCTCGCCGTCGCGCAGCACCGATATCTGGTCGCAAAGATCGAGCACGTCCCCCAGCCGATGCGAGATGTAGATCACGGCCACCCCGGCATTCGCCTGCTCGCGCAGGACTTCGTGCAGCCGCTGCGACTGCGGTACGGTGAGGGCGGAGGTGGGTTCGTCCAGAACGAGCAAGGAGGCGCCGGTGGCGAGGGCTCTGGCGAGTTCCACAAGCTGCTTTTCGGCAAGGCTCAGCCGGCCGACTCGCGTGGCCGGGCTCGCGTGTGCGAGACCCACGAGCGCCAGTGCCTGCAAGGCACGTTCGTCCGCAGCCTTGCGGCGGATGCGAGCTTGCGCGGACGAGGTGGGAAGCAGCAGGTTGTCGGCGATGGAGAGATCGTCGATGAGGCTGAGTTCCTGGGCGCACAAGGCAACGCCGGCCTTGAGCGACTCGGCTGCGCTCCGAGGCTGGTAGGGTGCACCGGCGAGCGACAGGGACCCTGCGTCCGACTGTTCGAGACCCACCATGATCTTGGCCAAGGTGGACTTGCCGGCGCCGTTTTCGCCGACGAGGCCGTGAATGGTGCCGGGCGCGATGCGCAAGTCCACGTTCCGCAACACTTCGGTTGCGTAGGACTTGCAGATGCCCGTTGCGGCGATGGCGGGGGGCCTTCGTTCGCGATTCCCCGGCTCGGCGGCATTCGCGGGCGTGGCTGACGGGGTCATGTTCTACGCTCCGCGACCGATCACTGTGTCGTGGCGGTTGGCTCCTGGGCGGCAAGGTCTGCTGCTGTGACGACGACGATGGGCGTTTCTCGATCGCTGAGATCCGCCTGACCGGCGATCATGTCGAGAGCGAGCTCGATTCCGTTCACGGCGAACTGATCGCCGTATTGCTCCACGGTGGCCGCGATGCGGCCGTCCTCGAGCAGCGGATGCACGGCGGAGATGTTGTCGAAACCGACCACCGTGACATCGTGCTCGAGTCCAGCGAACGCCACCGCCGAAGCCGCACCCAAGGCCATGTTGTCGTTGGCCGCGAGGATCACCTGCGTCTCGGGATGCGACACGAGAATGGCGGCGGTCACTTCGGCGGCCTTGGTCTGGTCCCACGACGCGCTTTGCATCGTGAGGAGGTTCGCCCCCGCCGCCGCAATCGCGTCCTCGAAACCGCGCCTTCGCTCGATCGCGTTGTGAGCACTGGTGACGCCTTCGAGGATGACCACGTTCGCTCCTTGCGTAAGCCGGCCGAGCACGAACTCGGCCACGTCGCGAGCGCCCTTGCGGTTGTCGGGACCGATGAACGGGATCGCCAGGTCGTATTCGGCGAGCACTTCGGCATCGAGGCGATTGTCGATGTTGACGACCTGTATGCCGGCGGCGCGGGCGCGCGCAAGCACCGGCACGAGCGCCTTCGAGTCCGCCGGGGCGATGACGATGGCATCGACGCCGAGCCCCATCATCTGCTCCACCAGCGCCACCTGCGCGGCGAGGTCGCTCTCGTTCTTGATGCCGTTGACGATGAGGTCATAGCGCCCCTCGTGCTGGCCTTGGTGCGCCTCGGCCGCATCGGCCATGGTGACGAAGAACTCGTTGGCGAGGGACTTCATCACCAAGGCAATGGTGGGCTTGGCGGGGGCGTCCTCGCTGGCGTTGTCTGGACTACAACCGCCGGCGAAGAGCCCTAGGGCCAGAACAAGGATGCCAAGTTGCACCCGTCGGAAAGCGGGCATCCCAAGGCCGGTCCAAGGCGTAAAGATGTTGCGAGACAAGGTCCTCTCCTAAAGGCTGTCGTAGGGGCGAGGCTTGTCCTCGCCCGCGTTGGGATGGCGCCAGTGTCGATGGGCTCGAGACGGGCGACCACAAGGGTCGCCCCTACGGTGCCGCGTCGGGGATGCTCCACGCGTCTCCCCGAATCTGGCCGCCCATCTCCTCGACAACGACCCGATCGACGATGCCAACCCCCGTCGCCGCCATGTTGGCGAAGTTGTCCACGCCATTCGGCGTTGGGAAGCCGGTGCGTGTTCGATGGATGTTGTAGCGGTCCGAGAACTTCTGCCCGAACATCTTCTCGATGCCCTGCTTGCCGGCCATGAAGCCGAGCAGCCCGCCCCAGGTAGCCGCCGGGTTGTCGGAATCCCAGCCCGCCAGCACCGCGATCTTCACCGTCTCCTGATAGTCGCCCTCGCCGTAGAGCAAGCTGACGATGCTGGCGGCGAAGTTGATGCCGGAGGCGAAGCAGGCGTTGCAGAAAATCTCGCGCGAGGTCATGTCGTAGCCATCCTGCTGCTCGACCTGATAGCGCTGAAACACCTCGTCGCGAGCCTGCTCCCAGGCCACCCCGGCATCGTAGCGGCTCTTCACGAAGTCGTACATCTTTGCCGTGGTGGATTCGTTCGGCAGCATCGAGCGCGCTTCGGCAGCCATCGAATGCACCTGCTCCTTGGCCGGTTGGCTGGCATCGGCGGTTGCGGCGAGGGCGTGCATGACGACGTAGAAGTCCGACGCCAGCTTCGCCTCGCCGCTCGCGGTGGTACGGATCGGTAGGTGCGCCATTTCGAGGGCGATGTCGGGGCGTCCCGGCGCGAACAGGCCGAAGATCTCGGTGGTGAGCTGCGCGTCGATCATCTCGCTGAGCTCGTTGTTGGCGGGATCGCTGGTCGCCGGCGGCACCACGCCTTCGTGCATGAGGTCGTGTGCGCGCTGGTTCGAGACCCAGAGGAAGTTCTCGCCGCCGCCCCTGCCGTCACTGAGCGGGGAGTTGCTCTCATCAAAGATGTGCGTCAGCCAGCCGTCGCGAATTTGCTCCCCGGTCAGCCGGCTGGTCTCGTGCTGCGCGAGCAGGTGCTGGTACATGTACTCGATGTCGGTGTCATCGTCCGCGCCCCAGATCTGATTGGGTGCCCGCCGAACCCAATCGATGTTGCGCGACAGGTCAGGCCGCCGGAAACCAAAGAAACTCGGCTGATCCTCCTTGCCCCAGTCCTCGCGCGTGTAGAAGACGAGCTGCTCCCCCTCGCCGACACCGATCTTGTCCATTTCCGTAACGATGCCGGTCCAGTTCGCAAGACACTGACCGAGCCAAAAGCCCTGCAGTTTCTCCGCATAGTCCGCCCGAGAAACCTTGAGCTCCCCCGCCCCGGCACCCATCGCCGAAACCAGCGCCGCCATGGCTGTGGCACGGAAAAGCCCTTGCATGTTCTGCATTCCTTCTGGCCCTCGCAGGGGAGGCGGGCAAGTATCGCCCACAGACTCGACATCGGGCAACGCAGTCGCCCCACTTGCGCCTGCGTCAGCCGCCGGCGGCTTCGCGTTCGGTGCGCAAGTCCAGGATTCGTTGGGCGAGTCTTGCTCGGAGGCGCTCGTCGTCGCCGACGAGGCCCGAGGCGTACTCGAGGTGCCGGACGGCGCCGTTGTAGTCGCCATGCAGGGCGAAGTACTCGGCGCGGGCACGGTGGATGCCGACGGTGCTGCCGGCGAGCACTTCGGTTTCGGCGAGCAGATACCAGATGTCCGAGTCGTGCGGTCGCTTCTGGGCGTGGCGCCAGAGGACGCGGCTGGCTTCGTCGTGGTCGCCACTGGCATTCAGGGCACGGGCGTGGAGCATGGTCAAGGGGTCGTTGTCCGGGTTGAGGTAAAGCTGGCGGTCGAGCACGTCGAGCGCCTCCTGTGGTCGGTCGGCTTCGAGCAGCACGTCGGCCAACGAGGCGGTGGTGAGAATGCTGTCGGGGCGGCGTCCATGCAGCACCTGCATGGTGTCTGCGGCTTCGTCGAACTCGCCGGCACCGGCGAGCGCCACCGCCAGTTCGTAGATGCCGGCCAGGCGTTGCACCGAGTCGGGCTCGCCTTCCCTGGCGCGGGCGCGGGCGGCCACCACCGCTTGCTTCGGCGTGTCGGCGAAATGCACGCGCACCCTTGCGCGCATGAACTGGTAGTCGGCGGAGGGCTCGTATTCGCCTTTCGCCATGCGCGAGGCCTGGTCGCGGGCGTCAGCGATGCGCGACTCGGTCAGCGGGTGGGTGAGCAGGAACTCGGGCGGACGCTGGCTAGGGCTCATCGTGTGGCGGAAGGCGCGCTGCATCCGCTCGAACATGCGTGACACGCCTCTTGGATCGTACCCGGCTTCCACCAGGATGTTGAGACCAATGCGGTCTGCCTCCTGCTCGCGGGTGCGGCTGTAGCGCAGCATGGAGTCCTGGGCGAGGGCCTGGCTGCCCTGCAAGGTCGCCATGGCCGCATCGGCGTCGCCCCCGGCGGCGATGATGGCGACGGAGGCCAGAACCCCCGCCAGCACGGACAGCGACATGCCCTGCATCTTTTCCACTTGGCGGGCGAAGTGGCGCTGGCTCAGGTGCGCGAGTTCGTGCGCCACCACGGAGGAATACTCGTGCACGTCCTCGGCATAGAGATAGAGGCCAAGATTGATGCCGATGATGCCGCCGGGCACGGCGAAGGCGTTGATCTCCGGGCTGTCCACCAGCACGGGATAGAGCACGGTCTCGTTCAAGTCGGCGTACTGCGCGAGGCCGCGGATGTTGACCTGCGTGAAGTACTTGAGCAGCGGGTCGTCTGAGGTCGGCACCTGGGCGCGGATCTGCCGCAGCGCTTGTTGGCCGAGGGCCCGCTCTGCCTCCGGCGAGACGATGGCGGAGGAGGCATCGCCAAGCTCGGGCAACTCGTTGGTATGCGCGCCGCTGCTGCCCGCTACGAGGGCGAGTGCTGCAACCGCTCGGTGCATGAGACGCATGACGGCATCATAGCCGCAGCGGGCGCGCCCTGACGGGCGCGTCGGCAGTTCGCCGGCCTTCTCCAACGCTGGCGTCTCGGTGCGATAATCCGCGCATGGATGGCCACACCAAAACCGACGACGCGGTGTTTCTCGACGCCACGGGGCTGCGCTGCCCGATGCCCCTGCTCAAAGCCAAGAAGGCGCTGAACGAGATCGAGCCGGGCGTGCGGTTGCGCGTGGTGGCGACGGACCCAGGTTCCGTGCGCGACTTCGCCGTGTTCTCCGAGCAGAGCGGCCACGCGCTGCTCGAGTCCGAGGAGCAAGACGGCCGCTACACGTACCTCTTGGAGAAGCGCGCCCGCCAGCGCGCTTGAAGCCGTGCGCTTCGTCGAGATCATCGGCGGCTGGGTCAACCGGCACTTCTCCAATGAGGAGGCGATCTTTCTGGTCGCCCTCATCGTCGCCGTCACGCTGGTGGTGCTGACGCTAGGAACGGTGCTTGCGCCGGTGCTGGCGGGGCTGGTGTTCGCGTTCCTCCTGCAAGGGTTGGTGAAGGGCCTCGAGCGCTGGCACGTGCCGCGCATCGTCGCGGTGAGCTTCGCGGTGCTGCTGCTGGTGGGTGCCTTGGTGCTTGTGTCCATTGGCGTGCTGCCCTTGGTGTGGCGGCAACTTGAGGAATTCGTGGCGGCGTTGCCGGACTTCATCGCCGAGGTGGGCTCTGCGCTCGCGGAGTTGCCCGAGCGCTATCCGACGGTGTTCCCACAGGAACGGGTGAACGGCTGGATCGACACCATGAGCAATCAGGTGGCAAACCTCGGCACGACGGTGCTGCAAGCGCTGGTGGCGCAGGTGTCGAACGTCTTTCAGATGCTCATCTTTCTGGTGCTTGCGCCCATCTCGGTGTTCTTCTTCCTGAAGGACAGCGACCGCTTGATGGCGGCTCTGGAACGAGCGCTGCCGCCACAGCGGCGGCTGCTGACCCGCGTCGGCCGCGAGATGAACGCCCAGATCGCCAACTACGTGCGCGGCAAGGTGGTGGAGATCGTCATCGTGGGCCTCGCTTCGTACATCACCTTTGTGCTCCTCGGCCTCAACTACGCCGCCCTGCTCGGAGTGGTGGTGGGCCTATCCGTGCTCGTGCCATTCGTCGGCGCAGCAGTGGTGACCGTGCCGGTGGCTGCGGTGGGACTGTTGCAGCACGGCTGGTCCATCGAACTCGCCTACGTGATGGGGGCCTACGCTGTCATCCAGGCCATCGACGGCAACGTGCTGGTGCCGTTGCTCTTTTCCGAGGCAGTAAACCTGCACCCCATCGCCATCATCGTCGCCGTCCTCGCCTTCGGCGGCATCTGGGGCTTCTGGGGCGTCTTCTTCGCCATCCCGCTCGCCACCCTCATCAAGGCGGTGTACAACGCCTGGCCGAGCAAGGTCGAGGAAGAGGGCGAGCAAGCGGCAGCCGAGGAACCGCTCCCATCCGCCGACCCGCCGGAGCCCAGCTAACTTTCGCGGGTGGCCTGTCCCACCCGTCCGCCCGAAGACAATCACGCCCGTAGCTTCCGGAACCGCGCACCTCCCGGCACCCACCAACCCGCCACCTTGCGCACTGCCGGGTGCGGATCGTGTTGGTGCGCTCGTTGAACCGCCGCCCGTGCCGCCTCGCTACGCAGCACAGAGGGGCCCAGCATCCCGGCCGCCTGCTGACGCACGTTGCGATCGTCGTCGTGCAACAACGCCTCGACCACCATGGGGATGACATCGTCCTTTCCAGGTCGGCAAGTCCCTTCCTTGCAGCGGTCGCAGGCGAGGGCATGGATCGACCACGCGCGCACGCCTGGGTGCCAATGACTGACGTTGGCCGCCAGTTCCGGCAGCGCCTGCTCATCCATGAAGTGATCGAGCACCTGGCAACAGGCGATGCGGACCTCGGGGTCCTCGTGCTTGAGCCCGGCCCGCACCGCCGGCGTTCCGGCCCGTCCGGCCGCCATCAACTTCCGCAAGGCCACCTTCCGCCGATGCGGAATGGCCAGCATCTCAACTGCCTCGGCGAGGGTGTTGCCCGACAGATCGACCACGGGGCGAGCGATGGTTCGTGCCATATCTGAACAGCGTGAGGGGTACCGAGTTGGTCTGGACGCTGTCCTGATGGTCAGGTTGAGTCTACCGTCGCGGCCGGTCCGGGCATCAGGCCTTGGACCAGTGTGTCGATGCGGTAGAGGCCCGTGCGGGCGGTCATGTAGAGCGTGTGGCCGTCGTTGCCGAAGGCAGCGTTGGCCGGCAGTTCGGGTGTTCGGATGGTCCCTAGATGGTCACCATCTGGGCTGATGATTACGACGCCGCCCGGGCCACTCGCCCAGATGTTGCCTAGGGTGTCAACGGCGAAGCCATCCGGCGCCCCCGGGTCTTCGCTGTCGGAGAGGTCAAGCAGCACACGTCCTTCGCCGACATTGAGGTCGTCCGTGAGTGGAAACGCCATCCACACGCGCTCGACGTCGGAGTTGGCGACATAGAGTGTGGTTTCGTCAGGAGACAGGCCAATGCCGTTGGGGCGACTCATGACGTCTGACAGGAGCGTCACGCTGCCATCGGGGTCCAGCCGGTAGATGCCTTGGAATCCGAGTTCACCGGCCTCGGGGCTCGCCAAGCCGTAGGGCGGGTCGGTGAAGAACGCCGCACCGCTCGAGTGGTAGACGATGTCATTGGGACTGTTGAGCCGCTTGCCGTCGTAGCGGTCGGCAAGGGTGACGCGGCTGCCGTCACTTTCGATGCGCGCCACGCGTCGATTGCCGTGTTCGCACAGCACCAGACGTCCTTCAAGGTCCAGGGTGAGGCCATTGGAGCCACCCACGCCATTGGTTTCGAGTTCGGGGAGGAACACAGGGTGCAGAAACACGCTGGTGCCGTCGGACTCCGACCAGCGGAACACCGTGTCACCCGGAATATCGCTGAAGAGCAGGTGGCCATCGACGGCATCGCCTACCCAAACCGGTCCCTCGATGAACTGGAAGCCATCCGCAACCCGCTCGACGGTGGCGTCGGCAGCCAGCAGCCCGTCTAGGTGGTCGACGCTCTCCGGAGCGCTCGCCTCGGCGGACGCTGGTGATTCGGAATTCTCGACGGGGTCGCCACCGCCGCAGGCGACCACGGTCAACAGCACCAGGCAAGCGCAGAATCCGGCAACTTCACGCATGTCAACACTCCTTGGAATGGACGTCATTGTTGGGACGGGACGCACTCACTCTAACTTGCTTTGGACAGCACGCTTTAGGGCGTCTGGCGGGGCGCATTACGGCTTCATCGACGTTGCCTTATGTCGCATGGAGGAAGCTGGAGCGGAACTGGATGCCCCAGTGGCCGTCTTGGCGGGTTGCGATCCAGAAGGTGTCGAAGCTGTGGTACACGGTTCCGTCGGCGTGGCAGCGGTCGTTGCGGATGGCGATGTGTGCTTTGTCTGTGCCGGCGTGCAGAACTTCAAGGCTCGCGACGACGGTGTGGTGCCAGCCTTCTTCGCGCAGGCGGTGTTCGTTGCGCTGGCAGCCCGCGATGAACGTCTCGGCGCTGTCGATGGTCGTGAACTTGCCGTCTGCGAGGCGGATGTGAGGGTAGTTGAGCGTGTCGGCGTGGCGTTCGTGGTCTTGGGCGTTGAAGGAGTCGATGAATGCCTCGACTACCTCGATGCCCCGTTTGGCGCTCTCTTCGTTCATTGGATGTGGCTCATGCTTTTTGCAACCGCCGCAGTATGTCCGAAACGGCGGGCCGGTAGACCGGCCCGCCGCTTCGGGTCTCGCACGAACTCACTGCTTCAGCCGAACCAGCTCGTTCAATACGCCGTCGAGGCCGCCGTAAACCGACAGGTTGCCGACTTTTTCGGTGACCTTTTCGAGCGTCTCGAGCTCCTTGAGACGGAGTGCCACGGTGTTGCTTTCCATGACCTTGGCCGTGTTGAGGAGCGAGCGCGTGGCGTTCGTTTCCTCGCGACGGCGGATCACGTTGGCTTGTGCGGCCTTCTCCGCTTCCACCACCCGGCCGAGCAGCTCCTTCATATCGCCCGGCAGGATGATGTCCTTGACGCCGACGCTATCCACGGCGATGCCGATGTCGGCAAAGCGAGGGCCAACGCGGTCGGCGACGGCGCGGTCGATGGCGGACTTGTCCTCCAGGAGCGCATCGAGCGTGCGCGTGCCAACCGCGGCGCGCAGGCCAAACTGGATCTCCTTGTAGAGGTGATCGAGCGGGTCCTTGGCAGCGCTCATCGCGGCTTTTGCGTCGGCGAAGCGGTAGGTGGCAGTCACGTTGATGCGCAGGCTCACCTTGTCGCGGGTGAGGATCTCCTGCCCTTGCACTTCCAGCGTCTTCACCCGCAAGTCCACCGCGTCGACGCGCACGCTCGGGCCATAGGTCCAGAAGGCGTGACGGCCAGGTTGCAGCGCGCCGGTGAGTTCGCCATCAATGTAGAGCAGGCCCACGTGACCGTGTGCAACCTCTTCGGCGTAGATGCCGCGCTGCTCGAGCGCGCGCAGGCCGATGAGCCCCGCGGAGGGCGCCGCCAGCCTCGGTTCGTCGAGCAGCCGCTTGGCGAGCTTGGCGTCGATGGTAAGCCCTTCATCGAGGTTGAATCGCTCCACGCGGATTTGCACCGGCCCGTTCCAGTAGAGCTTGCGCTCCGCCGGTCGGACGACCTCGGCGATGCGCTCGTTCCAATACACGACGGCGACCTCGCTGGCGGCGGTAGCGACGATCGTGAACAGCCGCCCAACCTCCTCGCGCTCGGCGGCGATCAAGTAGTCGGCCAGCGCGTGCGTGAAGGCGGGTTCCGTGACATCGAAGCGCTCCACGTCGTAGCGTCCGCGCAAGGTGCTGAAGCGGTGCGTTCCCGGTTCGAGGAAGCGGACGAAGTCCCCGTCCTTGAACAGGAGCCCGCGCTCGTGCTTGCGCACGATGAGCTTTCGAGAAAACAGCATTTCCACGTCCTCCTTTTTTCGTCAGGTGGTTCCGGTCTCCTTGGGACGATGAATGCGTCCGTTCCCACAACGTCGTCAGTGGGTTGACGGTGCCAAACGGTCGGACGCAACGTGCGCCCATCGGCGGCGATGCAACTCCGCGGAGTTGGTCTCGCGCCGGCGAGCGGACGATGCGCCGGATCGTCTGGCCGCCCGAGCGAACAATCGCCGGGGCGCCGTCAGCCGACCGCGTCGTTGCTGCGCGTCTTTGTCGGTGGTCGGTCTCGCTCTCGCGAACTTGGCCGCCGGCTCGAACGCACCGGGAACGGACGCCGTGTGACGATTCGCGGTCGTCACCACCGCTTTGCACGGTTTTGAGCCGTGTGGCTTGATTCGCAGTCAAGCCGACCGTTGGAATGCCGGAATCGAACCGGCGCCGACAGCTCCCAAGGCTGTTGCTCTATCCGCTGAGCTAATTCCAAGCAGGTTGGGTGCGCACTGAACGCTCGGTACACACCCTCCGACGCCCACCCTGA
>JAPPDJ010000104.1 GCA_028824555.1 Gammaproteobacteria bacterium
GCAAATCACCCAAAAGCCCAACCCGAAAAACTTGCCAAGGGGAAGAGAGTCCTCCGTCCAGAGCGGTCCTCGCATGGCAGGGGTTGGTTTAGCTGCTGGGCGCTTGCGCCGCGGGTTGCTAGGCCCAGGTCAGGGCACCGTCGCTGTGGCCGAAGGAGTCTTTCTGCACGCCCATCGTGCGAAGCAGCGTGACGAAAAGGTTGGAGAGGGGCGCATCCTCTGCGCCGTTCTCGCCCCGTCCCGCGATCACGTGGCTGCCGTGGCGGAAAGGACCGCCGGCGACGAGGATCGGCAGGTGCGTGGCGCTGTGCGAGTTGGCATTGCCGAGGTTGCTGCCGAACAGCAGGGCGGTGGATGTGAGGAGGTCGTGGCCGCGCATGGCTGTGAGGAAGTCGCCGAAGGCTGACACCAGCGCAGACTCCACCTTGCGGAGCTGGACGATCTTCGCCTCGTCCTGGCCATGGTGGCTGAGGCCGTGGTGTTCGCCGGAGACGCCCGGCACCTTCGGCACGACGCCGTGGTCCTGGATCATCAGGCTCACCACCCGGGACGAGTCGGTTTCCAGGATCAGCGGCACCATGTTCAGCATCAAGCGCACGCGACCGACAATGTCGGCGTTGTCCTTGATGTCCTCGGGTGGCTCGGCGGCGACCTTGGGCTTGGGACGGTCGAGCCAGGCGCGCACTTCGGTGAGCTCCCGCTCCGCGGTGCGAACCGCCTCGAAGTAGGCGGCGAGCTTTTGCCGGTCGGCGGAGCTGACTTGATTCAGCAGTTGCTCCCGACCGGCGCTCAGGTGATCGAGGATGCTGCCGCCGTCCACCAGCCGCCGGGTTTCCTTGGCCACTTCCTCGGCATTGCCCTGCAAGAACAGGCGAGTGAAGAGTGCCGCCGGACTCGTCTCGGCCGGCACCATCACCCCGCTCTCGGTGTAGGACTGGCTCTGCGGGCTCGTGGTGCCGAGCACGACCGACGGGAACCTCGTCACGTAGCCCAGGTGGTCGGCGGCAGCCTGGTCGAGCGAAAGTGTGTTGCGGAAGCCGTCAAGGCCAGGATGCTCCGCCGATGTCAGCCAGGTGATCTCCGAGTTGTGCGCCTGACGGCCGCTCTGGTTGGCGTGGGCGAGGCCCGAGATCAGGGTGTAGTGCTGCCGATGCTGGTCGATCAGCGAGAGGTACTCGCTGGCCTCGTAGCCCTTGCCCTCCGATTTCGGAAACCACGAGTCGGCATAGAGCCCGAGCGTGGCGCAAATGTTGACCATCCGTGCCGGCGTCTGTGGCACGTCTGCCCATGAGAGCGTCTCGAGCAGCGGCAAGGAAATCGCGACGCCCGAAGTCTTGAGCGCACCCGCAAGGAAGCTGCGTCGATCCATCTTGCGCATGGCGATTCTCATTGCCTCCGGAACAGGTCGCTCTGGGCGACCTCGTGAATCATGGAGCGCACGGGGTAGTCATTCGCCGCGAGCCTGGCGACGATGCGATCCCGCGCTTCGCGATCGGCGAACTGCACTTCGGCACCGGTGGCGAGCACAAGAAGCTGCGAGACGAAGTGCTGCGCCACGTCCTCGAGCTTCTCTCGCACGAGGAACTGCCGATACTCCTCGAAGCCGGCGAAGGCATTGCCCTCGGGCGTCACGCCGCTTGCATCTACTGGCAAGCCCTGCTTGTACGGCCCCGGATACGTCTGCCCGTCCGAACCGAGCACCTCCTCGCCCGACGCCCGATACACCTCGCGGAACCCGCCGATGGGATCGAACGACTCCATCGCGAGACCCGGCGGGTCAATCGTCACATGGCAGCTGGCGCACATGGGATTGGAGCGATGCGCTGCGAGCTGTTCGCGAATGGTGGTGGTGCCGCGTGTGTCCGGCTCCAGCCCCGCCACGTTCGGTGGCGGTGGCGGCGCCGGCTGCCCCAAGACGTTGGCGAGCACGAAGTTGCCGCGCGGCACCGGCGAAGTGGTGGTGCCGTTGGCGGTGATCTTGTGGATGCTGGCCTGCGAGAGAAGCCCGCCGCGCACGCTGTCTTCCGGCAGGGGCACCCGGCGCATGTGCTGGCCCTCGATGCCGGTGAGGCCGTAGTGCTCTGCGAGCCGCCGGTTGACGAAGGTGAAATCTGCGGCGACAAGATTGGCGGCGCCGAGATTCCGTTCGATGAGTTGGGCGAGGAACAGCTCGGTTTCAGCCACCATCGCTTGACCGAGTCGCTCGTCGAACTCGGGGTACAGGCCCGCATCCGGTGTTGTCGCGTTCATCTCGTAGAGGCGGAACGCTTGCCCCGCGAAATCCTTCACGAAACGCTCGCTCTTGGCATCGGCCAGCATCCGCTCCACCTGCTCCGCCATCACCGCCGGGTCGGAAAGCCGGCCTTCGGCAGCGAGTGCGAACAGTTCGTCGTCCGGCATGCTGCGCCAGAGGAAATACGACAATCTCGTGGCCAGCGCATATTCGTCGAGCGTTTCTTCCGACCCGGCGTGGAAAAGGAACGAAGGCGAACTCAGGACAGCCCTGAGCGGCACCCGCAAGGCGTTCAGGAACGACTCGCCCTCGTCAAGCAGGGGCTGGGCCAGGCTCGCATATGCCGCCACTTCCTCCGGCGATGGCGGCCGCCGGAACGCCCGCGCCGCGAAGTCGGCGACGATGTCCTGAATGTGCGCGTAGGGTTCCTTCGTCAGCACCGGCACCCCGTTCTCGATGGCGAGATCGCCAAGCAAGCCGAAAGTGCTCGGCGGCGGCCAGGCGTCGTGCAGCGGCCCTTCCACCGCGAGCGAACGGATGGCGATTCCCTCGCCCTCGTAGTCGCGCACGTTGTTCTCCGGCGCGTAGTAGTTGACGTAATCGCCTTCCGGCTTCTTGAGATCCGCTACCGAAGGACTCACCACGTCGCCGGGGCGCAGGAACGTCGCCACCTCCAATGCGCGCATCTCGTCGTCAACGAGATCGAAGCTGCCGATGAGTTCCGTGAGCGCCGCCGCAGCCGCCACGCCCTCCTTGCCCTTGAACACCGTCAGCGTCACGGGTGACGTGGCCTGATAGGGGCGCGCTTCCACTGTCACCTTGTAACGCCCGGCGGCGGGCACTGAATACCCTTCGGTATCGGTGTGGAACATGTAGGTGGAAGCAGAGTCGAAGAAGGTCGCCACGGCGTCGCCCACTTTCATGGTGACGCCAGCGCCCAGGAATTCGCCATCGTGCATGAAGTTGAGATAGCCCGACTCCGCATACTCAACCTTGAACGTCTGCGTATAGGGCCGCGGACCGAGATTGAGGGCAAGGTCCAGGGCTCGGTCGGCTGCATCAAGATACTTGCGCACATGCAGCGCCGAGATGCCCTGACTCGCCGCCACGGTGTCGAACCCGCCCGAATCCGCCTCGGCCGGCAACCCTTCGGCCAGACCCGCCGCGTGCTCGACGTCAATCTGCAGCAGATCAGCCAACGTGTAGCGATACTCGAGCCGCGTCAGCCTGCGAAGTGGCGTCCGCTGCGGCCCCCGCGCGGCAAGATTGGCCTCGATAAGCGTTTCCTTGAGTGCCCCGAGCGCCGGTTCAAGCACTTCTCCAGGCGGAGCCGGCATAGGTGCCGGCGGCATCTCCCCCCGGCGTACCCGGTCGTAAACCCGCTCCCAAACCCGGAATGCTGCGGGATCGGAAAGATCAAACCCCGTCTGCGTCAAATCCAGCGAGCTCAGCACCTGATTGCTGTGACAGGCCATGCAAGAACTGTCGAGCAACGGACGCATCTCGGCCTCGAACGCCAGAGCCCCACAAGCCCACAGCGATGCGGCCGCGGTAGCCATCCGAACCAGCGCGCAACACGCCCGAAAACGCATCCTTTCTCGTCCCGCCATTGGCAACCCCTGCCCAAAGCGTAATCACTGCCGCAACCTGCCGCAAGGCAAGCGAGCGCCCTGACGGACGCGGCGGCAACTCACCATTCGAACTGCTGGCCTACGGATTCCTTGCGCGGCGTGGGGATTGTGGCATCGTGCGGCTCGGCTGCAAGATCAAGGGCTGGGCAATGCTGAATCCACAACCGCTGAACGGCACTCTTGGGGCGCGGATCGACTTGGACTTTCGCCGGCAAGGCGCCGACGCCGTAGCCGCCGTAAAGGACGCGCTGCCGCAGTTCAAGGTGCTGGTCGCACCCGATCAGGGCGACATGGCGCCGGACGATCTGCTGGCGTTCGCCGAGGAGTTCGGGGAGGCGGAGCGGGCGCAGCATCCGATTTGGGATGACGTAACCGGCCACGTTGGCGTGAAGCGGATCGTCGGGCGGGACTACGCCACCGGCATCGATGTGGGTGATAGCTGGCACACGGATGGGCCGCCGCGGGAGAAGACGCAGTGGTTCACGTTCCTGCAAGCAATCGAAGTGCCGCCGTTCGGACGCGACACCTTGTTTGCAGACATGGTGGGC